>CALVGV010000028.1 GCA_944327195.1 uncultured Limosilactobacillus sp. | reverse complement strand
CTAAGGACAGGAGTAGTTTCGCCTTGATCTGGGAACAAATCCTGCAACATTCCGCGTTTTAAAGCTTTTAGCTGCTCTAATTTTTCCTCGTGCAACGTGATAGCAGAATTGGTAGTTTCAATTATCCGACTAATTTGATTCTGCTCTTTAATTTTTGGGATAACCATTGGCATGTCAAAAAAGGTATCAACATGAATTCGCTTTGCTTTTCGCGAACCATTGGCTATTTTGCCAAGCCTTTCATAGAACTCCTTTCGGGAAATTTTCGAAAGTAAAAAGTTGCTATTAATCTCACTAGAAATATCAAAGGCAGGCGAATCAAGCGTTGATTGATAGCCATCTAACCTATTTGGGACAATTCCAAAGGCTTGATGTAAAAAATCTAATTTCCCATACATCAGTTGCCCCGCTTTTCTGATGTAATACTTTGTTTTTTCACTTCCACTATAGCTTTCTGTCTTTTCGGCAATACCTTTTCCCCACAATTTAACAGTTAATTTCCTTGCCGTTTTTCCATTTGTACCGGGAATTCGACTTTCAGTCAGGTATTTTCTCGGTGTTTCCTGCCGCCACTCATGAGCAACAACCAATCGGCACCAAATTAACCATTGCACCCATCCCCAAATGGCGGTAGGATTAACATCAAATGAAAAATAGATGAGAAAGCAAAGGAGTTCTTGCCATGAAAATTGCTGCTGAAGCCGAGCGCCGCTTCCTGGAACAGGTCTTTACCAGCCTCCACTTCACCGATAAGGATGCGGCCCTCCTCGCCGACACCCTGGTCGATGCCGACCTGCGGGGGATTTCTTCCCACGGGATCAACCGCCTCGCTTGGTACGTTTCGATGATCAAGGAGGGGACGATCATCCCCGAAAACCACCCCGAACTGGTCCGCGAGCGGCCCGGTTCCGTCCTCGTTGACGCCAACCAGAACATGGGCCAGCTGGCGGCCGCCTTTGCCATGGGAAAGCTGATTGCCAAGGCCAAGCAAACCGGGGTCGCGATCGCCGTCGTCCGCAACTCCAACCACTTCGGCACTGCCGGTTACTACACCCGGATGGCCCTCAAGGCCGGCCTCGCTGGGATTGCCCTCACCAACACCCGGCCGCTGGTGGTGCCAACCAACGCCACCGAGGCCTTCCTCGGCTCCAACGCCTTTGCCTTCGGCTTCCCGGCCAAGCCGCACCCCTTCATGTTCGACGGCGCCACCGCGGCGGTTTCCGGTGGCAAGATCCAGGTCAAGGACAAGCGCGGCGAACCGCTGCCCGGCCAGTGGGTGGTTGATGGCCAGCGCCAGGTAGTCACCGACGCCAAGCAGGCCGAGGAGATCCTCGCCGCGGCCGCCTTTTCCGAGCACCAGCAGGGTGGGGGCCTCTTGACCCTCGGCGGGGCCGACGAGGTCAACGCCAACTACAAGGGGATGGGCAACTCGCTGGTGATCGAGTTGTTGACCGGGATCCTTGCCCAGGGGTCGATTTCAGCCGACACCAACACCGGTAAACACGATTTTTCCCAGTTCCTCTTCGCCTTCGATCCGGCCTTCTTCGGCGATCCGGCGGTCCTGGAGGCCGACGCCACGGCAATGCTGAACCGGGTTCGCCAGCTCAAGGCGGTGCCGGGCAAGCAGGTCTGGGTGCCGGGGGACCGCGAGTACCGCCTGCTGGAGGAAAACCAGCGGGCCGGCGTCGAGGTCGACGATAAGACCTACGCCCAGATGGAGGAGATCGGTGCCGCCCTCAAGGTCGAAGTGCCAAAAGAAGCTTAAACAAGAAAACCGTCGCCCGATTTGGACGACGGTTTTTTAGTTGGCCTTGGCGGGGCTAGTCGAGGATCGTCAGCATTTCGTCAACCGCAATCCGCGGGGCGCGGAAGCTGTTGACCTTGGCGTCGCTGGCGTAGCCCAGTTCAATCCCGATTACCAGCTTCTCCGAAGAGGGGATCCCCAGGATGCGCTTGATCGGCCGCGGGAAGCGAACCGAGTTGTAGGTCGGGATCGAGTCGACCCCCTTGTCCTTGGCCGCTAGCATCAGGGTTTGGGCAAAGGAGCCGGCGTCAAAGATCGCCCACTCCGGTGAGGAGGTGGGGATCGTCACGTAGGCGATTGCCGGGGTGTGGTTGAGGTGTTCCATCAGCCCGGTCATCGTTTGGTGGGCCTGGTCGTAGTTGTCAAAGTGGTTGACGATGTCGTGTCCCCACTCCTTCATGTGGGCCGGGGCGTCGCCACCCCAGTCGCTGCGCGGCATTGTCGCCAGCTCGGAGCTGCTCTTCTCCTTGACGGCGTCCTTTTCAACGAAGACCTGCTTGATCTCTTCCAGGTGCTTGCCGGTTGCAATGTAAACCTTCCAGGGCTGGGAGTTCACCCAGGAGGGGGCCTGCTGGGCCTCGATCACGATCTGGCGGAGCAGTTGCGGATCCACCGGCCGATCGGCGAAGTCGCGAACCGAGTGGCGGGCCTGGTTTAGTTCGGTAAATTCCATCGTTACCCTTCCTTTCTTCCTACTCTTACTACTATTATAGCCCGTTAACTGAGGAAGGGGGATGAAAAAGGTAAGGGCCTTTTGGTCAAGTTTTCATAACCAGTCGGGCATACGACGGAGGCATTGGTTCCGATTAGCAATGAGTATTTTTCCTTTTCTGGGTTCAGCTTTATAATAGTGAGCAAGAACGACAAGGAAAGGATGATTTCAGAATGAAAACTGCGATTTTTGAAGGGGCCGGCAAGGTCGACATCAAGGACACCGAGAAGCCAAGCCTACAAAAGGACGACGACGTGATTATCAAGGTTGTCCGCGCCTGCGTTTGCGGGTCCGACCTCTGGGCCTACAGCGGTGGCGACGCCAAGGCCGCCGGCTCGCTCAACTCCGGTCACGAGGCGATCGGGATCGTTGAGGAAACCGGGGCGGCCATCACCACCGTCAAGCCGGGCGACTTTGTGATCGCGCCCTTCACCCACGGGTGCGGCCACTGCCCGGCCTGCCTGGCCGGCTTCGACGGCGTTTGCCAAAATCACGCCGACAACTTCTCGGCCGGCACCCAGGCCGAGTACTTCCGCGTTCAGCACGCCCAGTGGTCGCTGGTCAAGGTGCCGGGCAAGCCGAGCGACTACTCGGAAGGGATGCTCAAGTCGTTGTTGACCCTGGCCGACGTGATGGCCACCGGTTACCACGCCGCCCGGGTGGCCAACGTTAAGCCGGGCGACACGGTCGTGGTTATCGGTGACGGGGCGGTTGGCCTCTCGGCGGTGATCGCCGCCAAGCTCCGCGGGGCAAGCAAGATTATCACCACCAGCCGCCACGAGGACCGCCTGGCCCTGGCCAAGGAATTCGGCGCCACCGATAACGTGGCCGAACGGGGCGAGGCCGGCACCCAGGCAATCCTGGATTTGACCAAGGGCTTCGGCGCCGACGCCGTCCTCGAATGCGTTGGTTCCCGCGCCGCCAACGAAACGGCGATGGCGGTCGCCCGGCCGGGGGCTACCATCGGCCGGGTTGGCCTGCCGCACGACGCCACCTTTGACCTGACGGCGCCCTTCTACAAGAACCTGACCTTCGCCGGCGGCCCGGCCTCGGTAACTACCTACGACAAGCAGGTGCTGCTGAAGGCGGTCCTCGACGGCAAGATCAACCCGGGCAAGGTCTTCACCAAGACCTACTCCCTCGACGAGATCAACCAGGCCTACCAAGACATGGCCGACCGAAAGACGATCAAGGCCTACGTGAAGGTAAGCGACTAAGTTACTGCGACACCACCGTGCTGGGGGACCGGCACGGTGGTGTTTTGTTTTGGCAAAAATTTGGCAAAACCTTTCGGTGAAATTGATTTTACCGGTGACTTTTGCTCCCGGGAGTAGTTAGTCACCGAGTTCACTGTCCAGGAGAGTGACTCCCACAAAGCCGGTGTCGTCACCATCATCCAGGTGGCCAGCAACGAAGGCGGGGTCCTTGAACGGATTCTTTTTCTTCGGAAGATAGGCGATCGCCCCATCCGGAGCAGAAACAACCGGGTAGGGGTTGCTGGTCGGTTCGATTTCCTTCGGAACGGGAAGAACGGTCGCGGATCCGACCCTGCGCATCTTAACTTTCATTATCATCACCTCCGTGTGTTTGGTAACTCTACTATCGCTTCTGGCAAAGGGAAAGTCAACGGTGGGTGACTAGGGGCTAGCACACGCGGGAGGTCTTTTGAACCGCTAATTGCAAAATCTTTGCTATAATTAACGCACACCCAAGGAGGCGCTTTCGAAAAGGGGGGAGCAAAGTGATCGTTCTTGATACGGAGTACATTTCGCAGGCAGATATTTCCTTGCTCACCTTGGCGGATCCAATTGCCTGGAACGTTCAGCAGGTCCAAAATCGGCGGGGGGAATGCTTCAAGGTAAAGGCCCATCCCCATTACAGTAGGCTCAGCTACCTCCCGGAAAGTTGGGATAAGCTAGGTAATAAAGAGCAATCGACTGCCCTCGACCAATTAATGGAGCGGGAAAAACGGCAGATTGTTGTTGCGGGACGGTTCACCGGCACCGAGATTTTTACGGTCGCGAAAGACACAAAAAAGGGGAGCTGAGCGCTCCTCTTTTTTGCTTATCATCAAAGTTAAACCAATTCCAGGTGCAGCTGGTTGTCCTTGATCAGGCCGGCCTTCTTCAGGGCGAAGTAGATCGCCAAGGACATCAGGGCCGGCACGACCATCCCCCAGGTCAGGTAGGTGGCAAACTGTTCCCAGCCGCGCGACAGGTAGGCGATCGGTGCGATCAGTGAGTTCAGGCCGAGCCCGCCCAAGGTGTAGGTCGAGCGGAAGTGGAAGAGGACCGTCGCCAGCGGGGCGCAGACGGCCGCCGAAACGACCGACGGCACCAGCAGGTAGGGGTTAACCAGGAGGTTGGGGAACTGTACCTTGGGGGTGACCACTCCCTGGGCGATGTTGGCGCCGAGGTTGTTTTGCCGCCAGGACATGACGGTGAAGGCAACGAACTGGGTGGTCGTGCCAATCAGGGCCGCCGCCGAGGAGACCGGGTCGAGGGTCAACGCCACCGCCAGGGCGGCCGAGGAGGCCGGGGTCATCAAGAAGAGGGCCCAGACCACCGAAATTGCCATCGAGCCCAGGACCGGCGAAACGGTCATCGTCTTGGCGATGTAGGCCGAGACCGCCAGCAGGGCCGGGGTGACGACGGCGGCCACCACCAGACCGAAGCCAACCCCAACGGCGAGGGCGCCGAAGGGAACCAGTACCATGTCGAGCGGGGTCTTGCCGGTCAGGTACTTGCCGACCAGGGTGGCAACCACCGCCGCCAGCATGGCCGAGACCGGTTGGCCGGTGGTGAAGACCGGGGCGCTGGCCGCCGCGGCGGACACCTGACCGGTAGCCGTGGCGGCCGCAACGGCGCTACTGGTGAAGTGAACGGCGTTGGCGCCGACGGTGGCGGCGACCATCGAAGCGAAGGTAACCAGGGTGGTGACCTCCAGTTGCGAGGCGACCGCGACCCCGATTGCCGGGGCGAGTAAGACCTGGGTCTCGTTGCCGACCAGGACCAAAGTATGTAGGTGGCTGAGGTTGCCGATCGTGGTTAGCAAGAGGCCCCCGCCGAGGATGACGAGGATGGCGTTGGCCGTGGCGGCGAAGATCCGGTAGACCGTCGCCTTGACCTTCTTATGTACGGTGGGATTGGTGGTGACCCCGGTCGTGGCCGGGGAATTGGCTTGTGCGTCCATGATTAATTCCTCCATTCGGTTGGGTTGAGGATAGTTTACGGGGAAACGGTGAGAAAAGCAAGGGCAAATTTAACCATTTTCTAATTTTATCCAGAATGCCGCCCAAATGGCCTCGTCACCCGGCCGGTGCTTTCACCAATTAAGCCTGCTCACTTAAGATGGCAATTTGGTGAGGATTGTTCCGGTAGGCGACGGCGGCCGGGAGCCGGCGGTACTAATCGGTGCCAATAAATTGTATAATGGGGGAAACAGTCATGGAAGCGGCTTCTTGTATAATAAGGGAGCCGGCCTTAACCCAAACAGCTTTCGAAATCAGGAAAGGGGTTGCTAGTATGTACTACTCAAACGGAAACTATGAAGGCCACGCCCGGCCGCGCAAGCCAGCGGGGGCCGATAAGAAGCACGCCTACATCATCGGCGCCGGCCTGGCCGGCCTGTCGACGGCCGTCTTCCTGGTTCGTGACGCTCAGGTGCCAGGCAAGCAGATCCACATCCTGGAGGAACTGCCGCTGGCCGGCGGCTCGCTCGACGGCGCCATGCGGCCGGGGGTCGGCTACGTCGTCCGCGGCGGCCGGGAAATGGAGAACCACTTCGAGTGCATGTGGGACATGTACTCCTCGATCCCGTCGCTGGAGATCCCCGGCGCCTCCTACCTCGACGAGTACTACTGGCTCGACAAGGACGACCCGAACTCCTCCAACTGCCGCCTGATCTACAACCGCGGCAACCAGGTGCCAAGCGACGGTGAGTACCAGCTGGGCAAGCACGCCCAGGAGCTGGTCAAGCTGATTATGACCCCCGAGGACCAGCTGGTCGGCAAGACGATCGAGGACTGGTTCAGCCCGGAATTCTTCGCCACCAACTTCTGGACCTACTGGGCAACCATGTTTGCCTTCGAAAAGTGGCACTCACTGATTGAAATGCGCCGCTACGCGATGCGCTTCATCCACCACATCGACGGCCTGCCGGACTTCACCGCCCTCAAGTTCAACAAGTACAACCAGTACGAGTCGATGACCAAGCCGCTCTTGGCCTACCTCAAGGATCACGGGGTGGTCTTCGACTACGACACCGAGGTCAAGAACGTCAAGGTGGCCTTCAAGGGCAAGGAGAAGCACGCCACCGCCCTCGAGCTGGTTCAGGGCGGCGAGGCCAAGACGGTGCCGTTGACCGACGACGACCTGGTCTTCGTCACCAACGGGTCGATCACCGAGTCGACCACCTACGGGAGCCACCACCAGGCGGCGCCGATCAGCCACGAGCTCGGCGGCTCCTGGAAGCTGTGGGAGAAGCTGGCCGACCAGTCGACCGAGTTCGGCAACCCGGACGCCTTCTGCAAGACGATCCCCGACCGGGCCTGGTTCGTGTCCGCCACCGCCACGATCAAGAACCCGCAGATCGAGCCCTATATCGAGCGGCTGACCAAGCGGGACCTCCACGACCACAAGGTCAACACCGGGGGGATCATCACCGTCACCGACTCCAACTGGGAGCTCTCCTGGACGATCCACCGCCAGCCCCACTTCAAGGACCAGGCGGAAAACGAGACGGTGGTTTGGATCTACGGCCTCTTCTCCGACACCGAAGGGAACTACATCCACAAGCGGATCGTCGACTGCACCGGGGAGGAGATCACCAAGGAGTGGCTCTACCACCTCGGCGTACCGGAAAGCCTGATTGATGACTACGCCAAGGAGGAGTCGGTTCAAACGGTGCCGGTCTACATGCCGTTCATTACTGCCTACTTCCAGCTCCGCAAGCCGGGCGACCGGCCGGCGGTCGTTCCGGAGGGGTCGGCCAACCTGGCCTTCATCGGCAACTTCGCCGAGTCGCCGAGCCGCGACACCGTCTTCACCACCGAGTACTCGGTGCGGACGGCGATGGAGGCCGTCTACACCCTGATGAAGGTCGACCGCGGGGTGCCGGAGGTCTTCAACTCGGTTTACGACCTCCGCGAACTGATGCGGGCGATGTACTACATGGCCGACAAGAAGCCGTTGGCCGAACAGGACCTGCCGATTCCAAAGGCCCTGCGCAAGCCGCTGTTAAAGAAACTAGAAGGCAGCTGGCTGGGCGAACTGATGCGAGACGCCCACCTGCTGTAGGATTGGAGAATTGCAAGAATGACTTCGATTTTGATGTACGGAACCAAGGATGAGGACCGCCCCTTCGCCCAGGCCTGGGCCAAGAAGCACGGGGTGGAGGTGAAGATGACCGACCAGATCATCACCGACCAGACGCTGGCAATGGCCAAGGGGGTCGACGGCATCTCGACCCTGCAGGTGGCCCCGCTGCCGGAAGACGGCTACGCCCGCCTGAAGAAAATGGGGATCAAGCAGATCGCCCAGCGCAGCGCCGGCTTTGACATGTACGACCTCAAGGCGGCCAGTGAGAACGGAATCATCATCTCCAACGTGCCGAGCTACTCGCCGGAATCGATCGCCGAGTTTGCCCTGACGACCGCCCTTGAGCTGGTGCGCCGGGTGCCGCAGATTGCCGGCAAGGTGGCCGAACACGACTTCCGTTGGCAGGTGCCGCTGCGCGGCCGGGTGGTTGGCCACATGACGGTCGCCGTCCTCGGCACCGGCCGGATCGGCGCCCACGCCGCCAAGCTCTTTGCCGGGATGGGCGCCCGGGTGCTGGGCTACGACCGGCATCCCAACCCGGATTTGGCCGGGATCGTGACCTACGTCGACGACCTGACCGAAGCAATCGAGCAGGCCGACTTAGTAACGATCCACATGCCGGCCCGGGCCGACAACCACCACCTGATTGATCGGGAAATGCTGACCCACTTCAAGGAGGGGGCCTACCTGGTCAACACCGCCCGCGGGGCCCTGGTCGACACGGCGGCCCTCCTCGACGCCCTCGACGCCGGCAAGCTGGCCGGGGCCGGGCTCGACGTCTACGAGGACGAGGGTCCGCTGGTGCCGGTTGACTGGCGCGATCGCGAAATCAGCGATCCGCTCTTCGCCCGCTTGCTGGCCAACGACCGGGTGATCTACACCCCGCACGTGGCCTACTACACCGACGAGGCGGTGGCCAACTTGGTTGAGGGCGGCCTCGACGCCACCCTCGAAGTCCTGACCAACGGCGACACCGTCAACCGGGTCAACGACCTGCCCCACTAGTGTGCTAATCCACAATCACCGAAATCCCCCAGTCGCGGCGAAAGCGCTCACAGCGGCTGGGGGTATTTCAGTTGGTTGTGAGGGTATTTCACAAGCTCCCGACCGCATTCCGCCCGAATTGCTTGACATCAAACGGTTAACCAGGAATAATTAACTTGTGAACAAAGCGGGGGCCGGTGGCGCAGGTGGCGACTGCAAGCGCTTGCGCCGCCCCCCCGGGCACGAATCAAGTTTAGGAGGAACAGAGTAATGGTTATGAATCACCGGAAGAAAGTTGTATTGATCGGGGCGGGGTCCGTCGGGACGGCCTACGCATACTCGATGGCCCAACACGCCCTCGCGGATGAATTCATCATCATCAACCACACCAAGAAGAAGGCGGTCGGCAACGCCCTCGACCTCGAAGATGCGGTGGCTGCCTTCGAAATGCCGGTTCACATGACCTCCGGCGACTATTCCGACTGCGCCGAGGCCGACCTGGTGGTTATCACCGCCGGGGTGCCGCAAAAGCCGGGCGAAACCCGTCTGCAGCTGGTCAACAAGAACCTGACCGTGATCAAGGACATCACCAAGAACGTGGTTGAATCCGGCTTCCAGGGGATCTTCCTCGTGGCCGGCAACCCGGTCGACATCCTGTCCAACGCCGTTCGCGAATTCTCCGGCTTCCCGGCCAACCGGGTTCTTTCCTCGGGGACCTCGCTGGACTCCTACCGGTTGCGGATCGCCCTGGCCAAGCTCTTCAACGTCAGCTCCAAGAGCATCGACGCCTACGTGATGGCCGAACACGGCGACTCCGAATTCGCGGCCTTCTCGGCGGCCACGATCGGCGGCAAGCCGCTGCTGGAATTTGCCAAGGACCGAGGCTACAGCCTCGACGAGCTGAAGCAGATTGAAGACGGCGTTCGCAACAAGGCCTACGACATCATCGAGGGCAAGGGGGCAACCTACTACGGGGTCGCCTCGGCCCTCGTGCGGATCACGGAGGCAATCCTGCGCAACACCAACGCGGTAATGCCGATCGGTGCCTACATGGCCGGCGAATACGGTCAGCAGGGCGTTTACCTCGGGACCCCGGCGATCATCAATGGCAACGGGATCGCGCGGATCATCGAGATGCCGCTCAACGAGGAAGAACAGGCAGCGATGGCCAAGTCGGCCAAGACCCTGGAAGACATCCAGGAGCAGGCCCGCAAGGAAGGCTACCTGCCGTAGAAACAAGTGAACAGTTACAAAACCCCCGGGAGGCGTGTCCTCCCGGGGGTTTTGCGTGGTGCGACTTAATTATCTTTGGTTGGCGGTCGGTCGCAGGAAAAATATTTTGTTATCATCTTCACAATTGGTGAAAGAGAGGGCTGTTAACCGCTTGAAACAACGATTTACCCCGCCAATTTGGGTCAATTCAGCGTGTGAAACCGTTAACAAATCGATTATTCCATCCAGAATATTCTGAAAACGCTTAATCGACGCTTGTAAACGGTGCTAGACTAAAGGCGTTAAGAGATAATGAACAATCGCCCGAGGAGTTGACTAAGATGTTAAAGGAAATCACGATGCCCAAGCTCAGCCCAAAGTCCGACGAGTACTTCTTCGGCACCTGGGAAAAGCAGGCCGGCGAGGCCGTCAAGAAGGGGGACATCCTCTTTGAGGTTGAATCGGAAAAGGTGATCAGCGAGGTGCCGAGCGACTTTGACGGCACCCTCAAGGAACAACGGGTCCAGGAAGGGGCCAAGGTGAAGGTGGGCGACGTGGTTGCCGTCCTCGAAGTTTAGGCCAATTTAGGAAAGAAGATGGAAACGATGGCCGAAGAAAAGTACACACAAAAGCCAGCCTGGTTGCGGGTTCGCTACGACGAAGAAAAGGTGGACCACGTTAACGACCTGCTCAAGAAGTTCAAGCTCAACACCGTCTGCTCCGAGGCCAACTGCCCCAACATCGGGGAATGCTTCGGCACCGGGACGGCGGCCTTCATGATCCTCGGGCCAAACTGCACGCGGAACTGCCACTTCTGCGACGTGCCCCACAAGCGGCCGGCCCCGGTTGACCTCCTGGAGCCAATGCGGGTGGCCAAGGCGATCAAGGACCTCGGCCTAAAGCACGTTTGCGTCACCAGTACCGACCGCGACGACCTGCCGGACCTCGGTGCCGACCAGTTCGTCCGCGTGATCAAGGCGATCCGCGAGCTGTCGCCGCACACCACGATCGAAGTTTTGACCCCGGACTTCCAGGGCAAGACAGACCTGGTTCAACGGGTGCTCGACGCCAAGCCGGACGTCTTCAACCACAACATGGAAACCGTTCGCCGCTTGACCCCGGCCGTCCGTGACCGGCGGGCCACCTACGACCACTCGCTCAAGGTGCTGGCCTACGCCCACGAGCACGCCGCCAAGGGCACCTACGTCAAGACCGGGATCATGCTCGGCCTCGGCGAACACGACGAGGAGGTTTACCAAACGATGGACGACCTGATCGCTGCCGGGGTGGACTTCTTCTCGATCGGCCAGTACGTCCAACCGTCGCCGAAGCACTACCAACTGCGCGAGTGGGTACCGATGGAACGCTTCCAGAAGTACTACAAGGTGGCAATGAACAAGGGCTTCAAGTTCGTTGCCAGCTCGCCGCTGGTTCGCTCCTCCTACAAGGCCAGTGCCGAAATGGCCGCCGTTGGGGTTGAACGCTAATGAAGGCGCGGATGCTAACCAGCCACGAGGCGGCGACCGCCTTTGCGGTTGAGCAGTGGCTGGCCGAGCAGGATGACGACGACACCTACTTCCTCCTCTGGTCGACGGCGCCGACGATCATGCTCGGTAAGTACCAGGACGCCCTGGCCGAGGTCAACCAGGCCTACGCCGCCGCTCACCAGCTGACGATTGTCCGCCGCAACTCCGGTGGCGGGACGATCTTCACCGACCCGGGGAGCTTCCAGTACAGCTTCATCGCCCCGAGCGAGGGCGGCGGGATCGACTTCGACCGCTTCCTCGACGTCATCTGCCAGGCCCTGGCCAAGATGGGGGTGCCGGTTCGCCGCTCGAGCCGCAACGACCTGACAATCTTCGGCCGCAAGTTCTCCGGCAACGCCCAGTACAACCACCACGGCCACGTCGTCCACCACGGCAGCCTCCTCTTTGACAGCGACGTCAGCGAGATGAGCGCCGCCCTGCACGTCGACCCGCTCAAGCTGAAGTCCAAGCACGTGGCCTCGGTTCACCAGCGGGTGGCCAACCTCCGCGAGTGCCTGCCCGATTTGACCCCGGGCCAGTTCACCCGCCAGCTTTTCAACAACGTCAAGCAGCTGGCCGGCCCGGTGACCGACTGGCAACCGGACGCGGCGGAAGAGGACGAAATCGCCACCATCCGGGCGGAGCGTTTCGCCAACCCGGCCTTCATCTACAACCAGATTCCGCAGACCGCCCTGACCAAGGAACGCTACTTCCCGGGCGGCGGCCTGGTGAAGCTGGCCCTGACGGTGGAGCACGGGACGCTGACCAGCCTCCACTTGACCGGCGACTTCTTCAGCGACCTCGACGCCGGGGAGCTGGCCGCTAGCCTGGTCGGCACCGAATTTCGGCCGGCAACGATCGGCCCGAAGCTGACCGCCTTCCTGGCGGCCACGCCGATCATGAACATCAGCGCCAATGACCTACTCGAACTCCTCTTCAGTTAAGCAAACCACCCCCGCTTCCATGCGATTCCGGAAGCGGGGGTGGCTTTTTGCTTAGATTGGGCTAGTTAAGGGCCTTGACCTGGTGGTACCAGCGCTCCCCGCCGAGAAGGAGGGCGGCCGGCCCCTGGTTGAAGTAGCCGTTCTTCTCGTAGAAGGGGATCCGCTCGGCCAGGCAGGTGAGGGCGACCGACCGGCGGCCTCGTTGGCGGGCCTGTTCCTCGAAGGCGGCTAGCAGGCGGCTGCCGAGCCCCCGACCGCGAAAGGCGGGGTCAACGGCGAGGGTCAGCACCATCTGGTGGCCGCCGCCCGCGGCAATCGATTCGGTGCCGGGCGCGTACATCCAGTCGGCGATCCGGGGTGCCGTGGTGGCCGGCCCAACGATGAAGCCGGCCACCCGGTCGCCGGCGCGGGCAACCAGGAAGTCGTCCTTGAGCCGGTGGATGCGGGCGGCGTACTGCGCCTCATCCTCGGCCACGGCGGCGGAGAAGCCGGCCCGCTCGATGGCAACGATGGCGGCCAGGTCGCTGGGGGTGACGGGGGTGATTTGCATAAGTTGCTCCTTTCGGGGTGGCTTTGGCGCGGCAAGGGTCACCGCGCCTCCTAAACCCACCCTAGCAGAAGGGGCGGGGCCGGTCAACTTCCCCGCCTAGAGGGGCTTGATCAGGTTGTACCAGGTCTCACCGGCGTGGGTCGAGGCGGCCTGGCCCTGGTTGCGGTAGCCGTTCTTTTCGTAGAAGGGGATCCGGTCGGCCAAGCAGGTGAGGGCAACCGACTGGCGGCCCTTCTGGCGGGCGTGGTCCTCGAAGGCGGCCAGAAGGCGGCTGCCAACGCCCTGGCCGCGGAAATTCGGCGCCACCGCGATCGTCAGGATCATCTGGTGGCCACCCCGAGACAGGCTGGTGGTGTTTGCCTCGTACATCCAGTCGGCGATTACCGCCTCTTCGGTGGCCGGCCCGACGACGAAGCCGGCCACCTGACCCGCCTGGCGGGCGACCAGGAAGTCGGCGCGGAGGTTATCGATCCGGGCGGCGTACTGGGCGCGGCTGCCGGCCTCGGCCGGGGTGAAGCCGGCGCGTTCGATCGCCAGGATCTGGTCGAGGTCGGCCGGGCTAACAGGGGTGATGTCCATTCGGGTCATTCCTTTCTTGCATTAATGCTTCTAGGATAACCACTTTGCAGGGCGGGGGCAAGCGATTCGTTTCCGCGGAGCTGGCGGACGGCCCGGGGAATCGAATCGCTGGCGAGGACCAGCGAGATCACCGCCAGGCCGGCGACCCCGGTTTGGCGGGTGGCGGCCAGTTTGTCGGCGGTGAGGCCGCCGATCGCCACCACCGGGTGGGTGCTTTCCTGAACCAGCGCTTTGAGCCGGGCCAGCCCGAGGGCCGGGTCGGCGTCGACCTTGGAGCGGGTGGGAAAGATCGGCCCGATGCCAACGTATTCAACCGCCGCCAGCTGGTTGGCGCGCGCGATCTGGGCGGGGGTGTTGCAGGAATAGCCGATCAGCAGCCGCCCGGCGGCGCGGTCGATCACCCGCTCGATTCGCTGGTCCTTTTGGCCCACGTGGACCCCGTCGGCCCCCACCGCCAGGGCCAGCTCCTCGTCGTCGTCGATGAAGTAGGGGACCCGGTAACGGGCGGTCAGCTCCCGCAGGTGGGCGGCCACCTCGGTCGTTTGGGCGGCGGTCAGGCGGGAGTTGCCCTTTTCGCGGTACTGAAAGGCGGTCACCCCGGCGGCCAGGGCAGCCTCGACGCGGGTTAGGAAGCGGTGTACGTCGTTTTCGGTATCCTGGGTGCCACCGACCAGGTAGGCCCGCAGCATTTTTTGATCAAAGTTCATTGTCATCCCCCTCAAAGTGGGCCCAGTGGTTGAGCGGGCCGTGGCCGTGACCGACCGCGATCCCGTCGCGGATGGTGGCCGCCACGTAGGCCTTGCCGGTACGGATCGCCGTCGCCATTGGCTTGCCCTTGGCCAGCTCGGCGGTGATGCAGGCCGAGATCGTGTCGCCGGTGCCGTGGGTGCGCTTGGTTGCGACCCGCGGGGCAGTCAGCCAGAAACTGGTGCCGTCGGCCAGTAGGGCGTAGTCGCTGGCAAGAGCGGCCTGGCGGTGGCCACCCTTGACGAGGACGTTCTTGGCCCCCAGTTCCTGGAGGGCGCGGGCCGCTTCCTGCATGGCCGCCTCGTCTTCAATCGTGATCCCGGTTAGCCGCGCGGCCTCCGGTAGGTTGGGGGTCACCAGGTCGGCCAGCGGGAGCAACTCGTCGCGGACGACGGCAATCGCGTCCTCGCTCAAAAGCGGGGCGCCGCCCTTGGCGATCATCACCGGGTCGACGGTCAACGGGCCGAAGTCGTAGCGGCGGAGGTTCTCGGCGACGGCGTGAACGTGGGTGGCGTCGGCCAGCATCCCGGTCTTGCAGGCGCGGATCTTGAGGTCGGCGGCCAGCGAGGCGAATTGCTGGTCGATCAGTTCGGTCGGCATCGCCAGGGCGTCCTGGACGCCGAGGGTGTTTTGGGCGGTCACCGCCACCACCACCATCGTGGCGAAGACGTGACGCATCTGCATCGTCTTCAGGTCGGCGGCGATCCCGGCCCCGCCACCACTGTCGGTGCCGGCAATCGTTAGCGCCTGGGGAAATTCGTTGGTCATGGAAATCATCCTTTCGAGAAACTGCTGCTTGTCATCAGGGACAGGTGGTCGAGGAAGGCGGCCTGCCAGCTGCCAAGCCCACTGGTGCCGGCGGCGGCCCGACTCCCGGCGAGGGTCACCACCCGGGCGGCCAGGGCGGCCGCGGCGAGCGGCGGGGCCCCGGTGGCCAGGTAGGCCGCCAGGATGCTCGAGAGGAGGTCGCCGGAGCCGACGTTGGTGGCCAAAGGGGGGATCGAGAGATGGTTGGTCACCACCTGCTGGCCGTCACTGAGGTAGTCGACCGGGCCGGAGAGGAGGACGCAAGTCTGGTAGCGGCGGGCGCACTCCTGAGCGCGGGCCGCCGGGTCGCCAGTGGGTTGGCCGGCGTCGATGCCGTGGCCCGCCTGTGCCTGGCCCAGGAGGGCGGCGATCTCGCTGGCGTTGCCGCGGATGGCGGTGAAGCGGTAGCGGGCCAGCAGGCGCTTGGCCAGGGTCAGGCGGTGGGGGATGCTGGCAACGGCAACCGGGTCGAGGACGGTTGGCCGGCGGTTGGCGTTGACGGCCAGGACGGCCTCAATCTGGGCCTCCTGGGCGCGGGTGATCGTGCCAAGGTTGATCGCAATTGATTGGGCGCAGGCCACCATTTCAGCGGCCTCGCGCTCGTCAAAGGACATGATCGGCGAGGCGCCGAGCGCGCTGAGGGCGTCGGCCACCTTACCGGCGGTCACCAGGTTGGCCAGGGTCAAGACGACCGGTCGCGCGCGGCGGACCTGGTCGATCAGTTCACTGGGAAAAGCTTCCATGACAACTCCTTTCGTGCAAAAAAACGCCAGCCGGGGCGGAAAAGACTCCACCCCGACTGGCGTTGTGCATTTTCCTACGCGAGTGCTAACTCACAGGTTCTAGGATCCACGCTTCTGAGCGCATCTCAGTCCGGCTCACGGACACTCCTAATGCTTGTTGATCATATTTAATTTTAGTATAGCCTGATTTGAAAGCCTTATCAAGGACGAGTTAGGAGGTTGGTTCGCAGATCCAGCGCCCGAGCGCGGCGGCGAAGAAGACTTTCAGGTTGGTTTGGTAGAGGGTGCTGAGGCTGGCACTGGTCATTACCTGCTTGCTGGCGCCGACGGTAAAGTGGCCGTCGGGGAAGAAGAGGCCGGTTTGCCCCCCGAGAATTAGGGCGTGGTTGGGCAAGTGGGTGGTGATGATGATCGCCACCCCTTGTTGGCGAAGCTTCAGTAGCAGGGTCAACAGCGCCTGCTGGCGGCCGAGGTCGAGGGCGGCCATTGGCTCATCGAGGAGCAGGCAGCGGGGGTGCTGAACCAGGGCCCGTGCGATCGCCACCAACTGGGCCTGGCCACCGCTGAGCTGGCGCAGTTTCCGGTGGGCGAGCGGAAGAAGGTCCAGACGAGCCAGTTCGGCCGAAACAAGCCGGTAGTCTTCACCGCTCGGCCCGCTAAAGGGAAGGTGGTAGGGAGCCCGGCCGGTCAAGACGAATTCCTCAACCGTTAAATCGGCACCGGACCGGTAGTCCTGGGGAACCAGGGCCAGTTGGCGGGCCAGCTCCCTGGTGGTGATTTGGTGGAGGGGGTGGCCAGTGACGGTGACCTCGCCCGCTGAGGCAGTTAACCGCCCGGTCAGGCAGGCCAGTAGGGTTGATTTGCCGACCCCGTTTGGCCCCAGGAGGGTAAGAATCTCACCGGGCGCAAGGGTAAAGGAGACGTCGTGAAAGAGCGGCGCCTGCCTTGGGAAGGCAAAAGCAAGCCGGCGGGCAGCAATTACGGGATCAGTCATGGGAACCACCTCCGGCGAAGTTGCGGGCCAAAATCAGGATGAAGAGGGGGGTGCCGATGAAACCAGTGAGGATGCTGAGCGGGATTTCGCCGGCGGAGAGGGTCCGCGCCAGGGTGTCGATCACCAACATGAAGAGTCCCCCGAGGGCCAACGAAAGCGGCAGGTTGTAGCGGGCGTCGTCGCCAACCAGGAGGCGGGCGATGTGGGGGATGACCAGCCCCACCCAGCCGATCGTGCCGCTGAGGGCGACCGCCCCGGCAGTCAGCAGGGTGGCGCCGGCGATGATAAGCGGTTGTTCGACCCGCGGGTTGATCCCGCTGGTCCGGCTGTTCGCCATCCCGGTGGCCATGATCGTTAGGTGCCAGCGCTCGGCTAGCAGAATCACGAAGCCGAGGACAAAGCTCGGCAGGGCGGCTATCAGGCTTGAGAAGTCAACCTTGGCGATGCTACCGAGCTGCCAGTAAACAATGCTGGGCAACTGGGAATCGGGGTCGGCCAGGTACTTCAAGAGGCCAAGGGCGGCCTGCATGAAGCCGGTCACCACCACCCCGGACAGGACCAGGATTAGCTTTCCCCGGTGACCAATCAGGCGTGGAATCAGGAGGGCAAGGCAAACGGCGGCCACCCCGCCGGCGAAGGCCGCCAGTTGGGTGAACCAGGTGCCCCGGCCTAAGAGAATGGCAATTGCCGCCCCAACGGCCGCCCCGTTGGCTACCCCCAGGAGGTCGGGGGAGACCAGCGGGTTGGAGAAGCAGCGCTGGTAGGCACTGCCGGCCGCGGCGAGGGCGGCGCCGATCAGGATGGCGCCGAGGATCCGTGGCAGGCGCAGGACGTAGACAATGTTAGCCGCAATCCCGCTTCCGGCCGGGTGCCGCAGGGTTGAAAGAACGGTGCCCAGCGAGAGCGGGTAGCGGCCGAGGCAGAGAGCTAGTAAAGCGGCCGGAACGATGAGGAGAAAGCAGCCCCCGATGATCCAGCCGGCCCGCCGGTTATGCATGGTTAAGCCCTCCTTCCAGCTTAGCGAGGGCGGCAAGGACGCGCTTCTGGTTGGCTTGGTCAAGCTCGTAGTCGAGCTTGAGCGGGGGCAGAAGGCGCCGCCCCCCGGTCTGGGCCAGCAGCTGGTCGAAGAAGGTCACCGCCCCGGCAAAGTCGGCCCCGTAGCCGGCATCGCCAATCCCGCACACCCAGAAGGCGGCGGGAACGGGCGCGGCCGCTAGCAGGGCCTGGGCAAACTGGCGGCCGGTATCACTCGGCTCGCCGGCCCCGGTGGTTGCCGGAACAATAATCAGACAGTCGGCGGCGGTGAGTGGGGGCAGGGCCGCACTGTTCGGCCACCAGGTTAGGTGGCCAGCGCAGTGGTCCTGAATGAAGCGGGCCAGTTCGTAGTTGTGGCCGGAAATTGTCGATTGAAATAGGTAGGCTGGCATCGGTTTTCCCTCCCGCAAAGTTGCTTTCAGTATACACCCCGCGATTCTCCTTCTTTATTAGGGATTCGCCCGATTTAAATTCCGGGTGGCCTTTGCAATAATGAAAGTGCTTTACGAGGTGAAAGACATGAGCTATATCCGCATTACGGATCAACCAATTAAGGTTGGTCCACTCTATGAAAAGCTAGTTGCCCCCGAGTACGGCGGGATCGACATCTTTGTCGGCACCGTCCGCCAGTGGACGGGGCCAATTGAAACCACCCGGATCGAGTACACCGCCTACCAGCCGATGGCGGAGCGCGAACTGGAAAAGTTGGCCGCCCCGATTGAGGCCGCCGGCGGCCGGGTGGTTGTTGTGCACCGGATTGGCAACCTGGCCCTGACCGACATTGCCGTTTTCGTTGGTGTAGCGGCCCCGCGCCGGGCGGAGGCCTTCGCCTGGTGCCGAACGGTGATCGACACCCTGAAGCAAGAGGTGCCAATCTGGAAGAAGGAATACGATACCGACAAGATAAGGTGGGGAAACTAATGGAAGTTACAATTCACGTCTTTGCCTATCTCCGGGAGCGCCTCGGGGCGACGTTAACGGTGGACCTACCCGCCGAAACAACGATTGCTGCCCTAAAGGAAGCGGTGAGCGCCCGTGATCTTCTGGTTGCGGATACCGTTGCCAATTCCCGGGTTGCCATCAACCAGGAGTTCATCAACGGGCCGGCAATCAAGTTGCACCCAAGCGACGAGCTTGCCCTGATTCCCCCGGTCAGTGGTGGTTAGAAGGGAGGACAAATTTTGGAGTACTTATTTGATCAGTATCAGCGCAAGCACGATTACCTACGGCTCTCAATCACTGACCGTTGCAACCTGCGCTGTGTCTATTGCATGCCTAAGGAGGGGCTACCCTTCTTTCCGCGGGAGCAGGTCCTTTCCCAGGACGAGATCGTTCAGCTGGTAAAGAACTTCGCCGCCCTCGGGGTCACCAAGGTCCGCTTGACCGGGGGCGAACCGCTGGTGCGGCGCGACGTGGTGGAGATCGTGCGGCGGATCCGGGCGATTCCGGAAATTGAGGACATCGCGATGACCACCAACGGCCTCTACCTGTCCCGCAAGGCACACGAACTGAAGGAGGCCGGTCTCGACCGCCTCAACATCAGCCTCGACACCTTTAAGCCGGAAGTCTACAAGGAAATCACCCGCGGGGGAAACATCCGCCAGGTCCAACAGGGGATCGCGGCGGCGGCCAAGGAGGGCTTCAAGCAGATTAAGCTGAACGTGGTCCTGATCAAGGGGGAGAACGACGACGAGGTCTTAGACTTCATCAACTACACCAAGGACCACCCGGTTAACGTCCGCTTCATCGAGTTCATGCCGATCGGCAACGAGGAAGAAACCTGGGAAAGCGAGTTCGTTTCCCTCAAGAACGTCTTTGCCCAGTGCAAGGCGGCCGGCCTCGACTACCAGCCAATCTCCCTGCCGGGGAACGGCCCGTCCGAAAACTACCGGGTGTCGGGCTACCAGGGGAGCTTTGGCCTGATCCACCCGATCAGCGGCCGCTTCTGCGAGAACTGCAACCGGCTGCGGATCACCGCCGACGGCTACATCAAGGCCTGCTTGTACTGGAACGAGGAGTTAAACGTCCGCGAAGTAATTGGGGATTTCGAAAAGTTTCGTCAGGTAATTCAAAAGGCGCTCGACAACAAGCCGCTCAACCACGAGATGGCGCTGAGCGATACCGATAAGATCGTTCACGAAGCACCAACCTGGCGTCACATGAGTCAAATTGGAGGATGAGAAAAATGAGTCAAGATGTTGCACACGGCAGCCGGGCGAACGCCTACGTTGCCCTCACTTTGGCGACGATCGCCATGATTGTTTGTTTTATGTCCTGGTCAAACTTTGCCCCGCTGGCCACCCAGGTCGGGCAGATGTTCCACCTGTCGGTCTCGCAGCGGACCCTCTTGTTGGCCACGCCGGTTTTGCTGGGGTCAATCATGCGGATCCCGGTGGGGATTCTCAGTGACAAGTACGGTGGGAAGAAGGTTTACCTGATCCTGATGGCCTTCATCCTGATTCCGCTCTTCATGATCCCGCGGGTTCACTCGCTGGGGATGCTCCTCTTCGCCGCCCTGCTGGTTGGGATGGCCGGGACCTCCTTTGCCGTCGGCGTTTCCTACGCCTCGGTTTGGTTCCCAAAGGAACAACAAGGCTTGGCCCTCGGGATTGTCTCGATGGGGAACATGGGGAACGCGGTGGCGTCGCTGACCCTGCCGTACATCTCAAAGACCCACGGCTTTACCGCCGTCTACAACTTCCTGATGGTGGCCACGGTGGTGATCGCGGTGATCTTTGCCATCTGCTGTAAGGAAATGCCGGTCGACAAGAGCAAGACGATGAAGGGGGCCCTGGCGGTTGCCAAGGAAAGCTCAACCTGGTACCTGTCGCTCTTCTACTTCCTGACCTTCGGCCTCTTCGTTGCCTTCACCAACCTGACCCCGCTTTTCCTGACCGGGCTCTTCCACTACTCGGCCGTCACGGCGGGGCTGTACGCCGCCCTCTTCGCCGGGATCTGTACCCTGGTTCGGCCGATCGGGGGGGCAATGGCCGACCGCCTGCGGCCGATGGGGCTCCTGCAATGGGTCTTCATTGCAATCATCGCCTTCGCCATCCTGATCATGGTGTCCTTCAACTCCGAGGGCCTCTTCATCACCGGGATCGTCCTGGTTGGCCTGGCTGCCGGGATCGGCAACGGGGTCGTCTTCAAGATGGTTCCCTACGTTTCGACCGGGAACACCGGGGCGGTTACCGGCTTCGTCGGCGCAATGGGGGGCCTGGGCGGCTTCTTCCCGCCGCTAGTCATTGGCTGGATCCACGACTGGACCGGGAGCTACGTCCTCGGGATTGCCCTTCTGGCCCTGGCCGGGGCGATCTGCTGGTTCGCCCTCTGGAAGCACTTCATCCACGGCGACGTCCGGATTGTTAATTAGGAGGTGAACAGATGGCGGCTGACCAAAACACCGGCGCTCCCTTCTCCCCGTTGGAAAACGAGGTGATGAGCGCCCTCGAAAAGGTGATTGACCCGGAGTTGGGGGTCGACCTGGTAAACCTCGGCCTGATTTACGACGTGGTGGTTGACGATCAGGGGGCCTGCACGGTTACCATGACCCTGACCACGATGGGTTGCCCGCTCGGCGACCTGTTACACAGTCAGATCATCCGGGCGGTTCGCTCGGTGACCGGGGTGACCGACTGCCAAATCAACCTGGTTTGGGAACCGGCCTGGGACATGTCGAAGATGACCCGCTTTGCCAAGATTGCCCTGGGGGTGCACAGCTGATGATCGCGCAAACCCGAATCATGCTCTACGTCAACGACGTAACCGGCGAGGCCCGCTTCTGGCAGGCCACTTTCGGCGCAGAGTTAATCGAAACCAATCCCCTGCCGGGCGGGGAAGAAAACCTGGTGCTCCAGCTTACCGCTCAGGTGCAGCTATCGCTCTTCAGCCGCGCCTTCATCGCCGCCCACTCGCTGGAGGTGTTGGGGCCGGTGCCGTCGCTGATGCTCTTCGTCGACAACTTTGCCGACCTGGCCGCCCGGTTGAACCCAACCGGGACGGTCCGGGAGATCAACGGCGTCTCGACCGTCAACTTCCCCGATCCCGAGGGCAACTGGTTTGTGATCGCCGCCCGCTAGCCGAGTACCATTCACTTTCAACTAACAGTAAGTATAACCAAACGAACCCCAGCAGCCATTGCGGTTGCTGGGGTTCGTTGCGTTTAAGCGATTAGTGTTGCCAGAACTGTTTCTCATCTTTAAGGAGGGCAGTCAGGGCGTCCCGCCGACTTCCGTGTGGGAGGGTGGTCAGGTCGTAGTGAACCTGCTTGAGGAGGTCCTTTGCCAGGTCGCCCACCTGCCATCCCTCCCGTTGGCAGGCAAGGCGGAGCTGGTCGAAGGCCGCCGCGCTTGGCTGGTGGGCCTGATGGAAGAACTTTTCTACCAGGTCCGGCCGGTTGGTCCGGCAAAAGAGGAGGGCCAGCGGGTAGTTGCCGGTGCGGATTCGGCGGGCAAACCAATCCGCTTCACCTAACCGGTCTACTTCCTCGCGGAGGGCCGCCGCGGTGGCCAGGTTTTCGCCCACCTGGCCGAGGAGGGCCCGCTGGTCGTCAGCCATGGCTTCCGGCAGGGCGTGGTTGACCACCAGGGCGCCCAGGCCGCCAAAGCGGTACTTTCGGTCTTCGAGGACGGTTGCGATCGCCAGCTGCTGGTGAAAGTTTTGCGGCAGGTGGTTGATCTGGGCGAGGAGGAGGTCCTCCAGCTTGATCAACAGTTCCTGGATTCGCAAAGCGGACATTCCCACCCGGGAAAGGGTTGCCGAATACTGGCTCAGCAGGTACTGACTGGCAAAGGCCTGGGCCCGTTGCTGGACCAGGTCCCCTGGCGCCGTTTTTTGCGGGTCAAAGGCCGGCGGGGTCAGGGTCAAGGTGAGGGCCACCAGTTCGCCCAGCTGACCGGCCTGGATTTGGTCGGCAGTTAGTTCCCCCGGTTGGCCCAGGGCCGCTAGGTAGAGGCGCTGGCGGAAGGCCTGACCGGGCAGGGTGGTTGGGGTCAGGTTGCGAACCAGCGGGGGCAGACCGGCAATTAGGGTCCGGTAGCCGTCGTCAAGGAGCTCGTCGTTAATCATGGTTGCTTACTCCTTGCGCCGGGGCGGCCACGGCGGCGATTTGCTTGGCCACCGGAATGAAGAGGTCGCTGAAGAGGTGCTCACAGTTAACCGCGGCGGTCGGGTTTTCCTCAGCGACCTTGGCCCGGTCGAAGGCGGTTTGGCGCATTCCCACGATCCACTGGCTCTTGCGGTGCTTCAGTCGCTTGGCCAGTTGTGGCTGCTCGTTTTGGTAGCGGATCAGGTAGTAGTAATAGATCTGGTAGAAGGTATTGTCGAGCACCCAGAAGAAGGTTGAACGACGAACGTTGTCGGCCAGGGCCTGGGCAAAGAGCTGGTCGGCGATGATTTCCTTGCTGGCAAAGCGGGCGGCCGAGAGCACGACCAGCTGAATGGCGTGCATGTCGGTCAGAAAGGCCGCAAACTGATCGAGGTCCTGGTCGCCAAGGGCGATCCCCACCGCCTTTTCCCGTTCGGCCGGGCTTTGCTGGCGAAGCTGGTCCAGGTAACCGGCCTGCACCTCCGTCCCGGTCGCAATCAGGTCGGTGATTTCGCGGGTGAGCAGGTCCTGGTTGGCAGCCAGGTCCTCCTTGATGACCGCCCAGACCTTCGGAAAGTGCTGGTTGAAGTCGGCGAAGAGTTCCTGGACGGTGCCAACGATATCGCGGCGCGGCGCCTGCTCCTCCTCGTGGGGGGCGAAGTTCACCACCAGCGGGATTTTCTCACTCGGGTAGTTTAACCCGTGCTTTTCCCGTTGCTGGCGCTCATATTCCTTGAGGTCGGCCAGGTCGAGTAGGCCCAGGGGCATGACGTTGATTTCCCCGTTGGTCAGCATGATTTGCAGGGAGAAGGGTGTTTCGGGATCCTGGTTGACTACGAAGGACTTCAGGGCGTCGAAGAGCTTGTCGCGGGTGTCCAGTTGATCGGTCGGGTCGGCGTAGAAGCCGGAGGTGTAGATTGCCTGGTTAACGTAGCTCCGGTTTAGTTGGTCTTGAATCTTCATTCGGCGTCGTCCCCCTGGTTAACTAGTTCTTCGAGCTTAGCGGTCCCCGCTGGCGTCAGGGAAGCGGTGGTCAGGTCAATCGTCGCTAGCGGACCGTTTCCCTGGGCGCTGGCCCCGGCGAGGTAGCCGGCATCGATTGCGGCCGTCACCGTTTGGAAGAGCTGGGATTCGGGGTTGATCTGGCGCCGGTTGGGAAAGCGGTGCCGGGCGACATCGGACAGCAGGCCCCGGAGGGCGAGGTTAAAGCTAAGGTTTTTTGCCATGATAAATCCTCCCAAGTCGTTTTCTCCCATTGTAGGCGCCTTCTTGGCCGCGAACCATCGGGAAAAGCCCTTGTTTAAAGGTCGATTAGGTGGTGGTGAACGGCGTAGCGGACCAGGTCGGCCCGGCTCTTGAGCTTCAGCTTGCGGGAAATGTTGGCCTTGTGGGCCTCCACCGTCTTGGTTGAAATGAAGAGCTTTTCGGCGATCTCCTTGTTGGAATAACCGAGGGCAACGAAGGGGAAGACCTCCTGCTCGCGCTTGGAGAGGCTGGCAAAGCCGGTTAGCTCAACCGCGACTCCATCGGTGTTGATTTCCTTTAAGTCGTCCTTGGACAGGATAATGTTGGCGTCGAGGTACTGGTGACCAGTGATTACCGTTTTTAGGGCGGTGATGATCTCGGTATCGGCCGAGCTCTTCAAAATGTAGGCCGCGGCCCCGTTGTGGATGGCCTGGTTGATAAATTCCTGCTCCTCGTGCATCGACAGGATGATGATCTTGACCTGGGGAAACTTGGTGTGGATTCGCTGGGTGGTAATGATGCCACTTTCTCCCGGGGGCATGCTGAGGTCCAGGATCACGATATCGATGTCGCCCTGTTCGACCTTCATGTAGGTGTCGGACCCGGTGGCGGTTTGCGCCACCACCTTGAACTGACTTTGCTGGTTCACTAGGTAGGCAATCCCCTGGCGGACGACCGCGTGGTCATCGGCAATTAGTACCTTATACATTTTATCTCCTCCCATTGACTATCGGTTAGCGGTGGCTCGGTAGCGGAAAATGAACGGTCACCGTGGTTCCTTCCCCCTTAACCGAGCTGATTTCAAAGCTCCCGTTGAGGGCCTTGACGCGGTCGTTCATGTTCATCAGGCCCATCGAATGACCGTTGTATTCCCCCGGCCGGTTGAGGTCGAAGCCGGTACCGTCGTCGATTACCTCCAGGCTAACGAACTGCTCGTGGGCCACTAGGATCACCGTGATTTCAAGCGGGTCGGCGTGGCGGAGGGCGTTATTGATCGCCTCCTGGGTAATCCGGTAGAGGACGCTCTTGACGTCGTCGCTAAGGGTCACCTTGCCGAGGCGGGCGATTACCGCGAAGCCAACCCCGGAATTTTCTTCCAGCCGCTTGGTCAGGGCCTTGATGGCGGCGACCAGGCCGAAGGAGTCCAGCACCGCCGGCCGGATGTCGAGCGCCATCCCCTTGACCTCGCTGAGGGTGTCGTCGAGCTGGGTTTCCACCAGGTCTGCTAAGGCGGCCACCTGATCCGGGTCGGTTGGGGTCTCCTTGATCCGCCGGATCCCCATTTGGGCGGAGTAGAGTCCCTGAGCAACGCTATCGTGGAGGTCCTGGGCGATCTTCTTTCGCTCCTCCTCGTGGGCCCGGCTAACGTAGCGGGTCAATTGGCGGTGGCGGGCCAGTTGGTCGGCCCGGGCCAAAGTGGCCTGGCTCTTCAGTTCAACGGCATAGACGCGCTCCTTGGCATCCAGCACTTGGTAGGTCAGGGCGTAGGCAAAGTGCTCGCCGGCGGTGCTAGTGAGGCTGAGCGGGATGATGTGGTTGAACATCTTGGCCAGGATCGTGCAGTCGGTGCAGCTCTCCAATTCGCTTTCGTGCTGGGCCACCGCCGTGGTGACCACCTGCTCTAGGTAGGCCGGGTCGAGTTGCAAGTCAGTTAGGAGTTGGCGGGCAACCTGGTTTTTGACCACCAGTTGGCCGGCGGCAAAGATGAAGGTGGCATCCGAGGCCCGCTCGAAAAAGGTTTGCACCCAGCGATTTGTTTCGGCTCTTTGTCAATCGGTACTGATAGATCATTTTAGCTAGTTCAAGCGGCTTGGCTGCTTGGGCTAGCTTTTT
>CALVGV010000027.1 GCA_944327195.1 uncultured Limosilactobacillus sp. | reverse complement strand
AACGGTCGATCCCGGCGATGAAGGTCAAGCCGGCCACCGGCACGCCGATCGTCGAAACGCTGGCCAAGAGGACCACGAAGGAGGCCCCGGGCACCCCGGCCATCCCCTTGGAGGTGATCATCAGAACCACCAGCAGGGCAAACTGGTGCTCCCAGGAGAGGTGAAGCCCGTAGGCCTGGGCGAGGAAGAGGGCGGCAATTGACTGGTAGATTGCCGACCCGTCGAGGTTGAAGGTGTAACCGGTTGGGATGACGAAGGAGGTGATCCCCTTTTCAACCCCCATCTTTTGCGTCTTATCGATCAGCCGCGGCAGGGTAACCTCCGAGCTGGCGGTAGAAAAGGCGAGGATGATTTCGTCGAGGATGACCCGCATCGTCTTCCAGTACTTGAGGTGGAAGATCTTGGCCACGATCCCGAGGACGACCACGCAGAAGATGATCATCGTCAGGTAGGCAATCAGGATGAAGTAACCCAGCGGCAGGAGGGCGCTGAGCCCCATTTCGGCGATCGTCATCCCGATCAGGCCGAAGACCCCGATCGGGGCGTACTTCATTACCCAGCCGGTGACCTTGAACATCACTTCGGCCACCGAGTTTAAGAGGTCAATCACCGGCTTGGCCTGCTCGCCAATCGCGGCCAGGCCGAGGCCGAAGAAGACGCAGAAGAAGATGACCGGCATCATGTCGCCATCGGCCACCGACTTGAAGAAGTTGGTCGGGATGATCGAGAGGACGATCGACCAGAAGCCATTGTGCGAGGCGGTCTTGGCGCTGGCCATGTAGGAAGAAATGCTGGTCGACTGGAGCTTGTGGATGTCGATGAAGCTCCCCGGGTGGGCCAGGTTGCCGACGATCAGCCCCAAGATGATGGCGATCGTGGTCAGGACTTCAAAGTAGATCAGGGTCTTGCCGCCGATCCGGCCGAGCTTCTTGATGTCGCCGATGTTGGCGATCCCGACCGTCAAGCAGGAGATGACGATTGGCATCACGATCATTTGGATCATCCGTAAGAAGATCGTCCCGAGACTTTGCATGACGGTGATCGCGCTGCTGTTCTTGTAAAAAAGCGAACCGACGATGATCCCGGCGATCAGGCCAATGAAAATTTGCCAGCCGAGCGACAGCCGGCCAATCCGGTAGTGTTTCATGTGCTTTCTCTTCCTTTCTGTCTGCAATGGTTAATCAACTGGGGACCACTGGCCCTAAATCGCTCCGCGGGCTTTCGTCGGTCCCCCATTAGTGATAGAGTAGGCGGTGATTACTTTTCAAAGGAGCTTTCTAATGACGCACCCCACCTCACCGGCGGCGATCCGGGCCAATTCCTTCAACGGCCGGCTCGCCTTCCTGACCCTCTCAATTTTGGTAAACAGTTTCTTCAATGCCCTCACCGTCGCGACCCACCTGGGGAGCGCCATCTGGACCTCTTCGGCCGTCAGCCTCAGCAACTGGACGCACGTTTCCTTGGGCAACATCCTCTTTCTGGAGGGGGTCGTGGTGGCCTTCACTAACCTGTTGTTGCTCGGGCGCTTCGACTATTTCCGCCTGGTGCGGAACCTCCTCTTCATCACTCCCTTCTCTTACCTGCTGGCCTTTTTTGAACGGATCTTCTTCCACCTCGGCGTGCCCGGCCTGGGCCTCGGCTGGCGGATCGTGCTCGACGTAATCGGCCTCTTTGGGGTGGCCTGCGCGGTCTCGCTTTATCAGCGGGCCAACATTATCATGCATCCCAACGATGACATGCCCTACATCCTGCGCTTCCGCTTCCTTCACGGTTCGCCGGTGACCTCGCAGTGGTTGAGCAACGTGCCGCCCCTGCTGATCGTCCTCGGCGTCTTTGCGGCGACCAAGCAGCTGTACGCCTTTGGCTGGGGGACGCTGTACAACATCCTCACCCAGGGGGCGATCATCGGCTGGGCCGACAAGCACTTCTTGCCGATTTTGCATCACCACTTGGACATTAAGAACTAACAATTGAAGCATTGGACAGAAAAGAAGCCTTTCGTCCCGATAATCAAGGGACGAAAGGCTTCTTTTCGCGGTACCACCCAAGTTCCCCAACGCGGGGCACTCAATTCGAGGACAAGCATCCTCTTCCGGGGGTAACGGCCCGGTGACGGCCCCGCCTACTCTGGCCAGGCCATTTGGGGGAGCAACGTGAGCAAGGGTTGTTCACCCAGGGAGGGTCGGCCGGGTTTCCACCATCCCCGGCTCACTGGGCGAATGCCCCGGGCTACTTGGCTTTCTCATTGTTTTTTAAGTTTGTTAGTATCCATTTTAATCCGAATCGCCAAAATTGCAAGCTTTTTGGTTCGAGAAGGGCGAATTGATTACCTTCAACTGAAAACGTACGTTATAAATTTTGTTGTCTTTTTAAAATTTTACCAAGGAACCGCTGCCATTTGCAAGATTATTAGCCGCCCGGGGGCGCTGGATTTGCTGGCCGGCGCCGGCCGGTCGAACTAAAGGTAAGTAAAAAGTTTAGTAAAAAGGGTTGATTATTTCTTTGTAAGCGCTTAATATGCTTAATGTAAACGGTATTTGCGCATTGATCTTTTTTTGAGGAGGTTTGCACTAATGAGTGAAGGCAGCTCAGCTAAGACGATGGGCTCCCGGATTGCCTACTCCTTCGGGGCGTTTGGGCATGATATGTTCTACGGGATGCTCTCGACTTACTTCATGATGTTTGTTACTGGCCACTTATTCAGTAGCAACGCTGGTGGCGAGGCCACCAAGATGGTTTACGCCATCTCAATGATTATTATGATTCTGCGGATCGTGGAATTGGCAATCGACCCCTTCATTGGGAACGTGATTGACAACACCAACACCAAGTGGGGTCACTTCAAGCCCTGGGTTGTTGGTGGTGGGGTCTTCTCGGCCGTTGCCATCGCTATCCTGTTCACCAACATGGGCGGGTTGACCTACAAGAACCCGTTGCTCTACCTAATCGTCTTTGCCATTCTTTACATTTCGATGGATATCTTCTATTCCTTCAACGACATCGCCTTCTGGGGCATGATCCCAGCGATTTCGTTTGATTCGGCAGAGCGGGAAAAGACGGCGACCTTCGCCCGGGTTGGTTCCACCCTTGGGGGGCAACTGGTTGGGGTGATCGTGATGCCGATCGTCCTCCTCTTCTCCCTTCAATCGAACGGGGGCTCCGGGGACAGCCGCGGTTGGTTTGCCTTCGCGGCCATCGTGGCCACGATTGCGGCCGTAACCGCGCTTGGCGTTGGGCTCTTCACCCACGAAAAGCAAAACGAACTGCGGGAAAACAAGGAAAAGACGACCTTCCGGGGCGTGCTCAAGGTGCTGGCCAAGAACGACCAACTGATGGCGATTGCCCTCACCTACCTGCTCTACACCACCGGGGTTACCCTGCTGAACTCCTTCCAACTCTACTACTTCACTTACATCATCGGGAAGGCGGCTACCTACTCGATCTACGCCTTAATCAACGGCTTCATCGGGGTCGTTACCGTCTCCCTCTTCCCGGCTCTGGCCAAGAAGTTTAGCCGGCGCAAGGTCTTCCTTTACTCGATCTTGGTAATGATGATCGGGCTGATCATCTTCGCCTTTGCCGGCCGGTCCCTGGTCATGGTTATCCTCGGTGGGGTCATCTTTGCCCTGCCACAACCGCTGGTCTTCCTGGTGGTTTTGATGATCATCACCGACTCGGTTGAATACGGCCAACTCAAGATCGGCCACCGGGACGAAGGGGTCATCCTCTCCGTTCGGCCCCTGCTCGACAAGTTCGGGGGCGCCGTTGCCGGCGGGATCGTTGGTTCCACCGCGGCGGCGGCCGGGATGATTTCCGGCCACACCTACGCCGACATCACCACCCACGGGATCACCATCTTCAAGCTGACGATGTTCCTGGTTCCGGCAATCCTGATCCTCTGCGGGGTAACGGTCTTCATCCGCAAGGTTAAGCTCGACGAAAAGATGCACGCCGAAATCGTTGAGAAGCTGGAACAAACCTGGCACCAACACCTGGAGGGCGAAAACGACGCCCCGGCCGGCGCTGCCGACGCCAAGGTGCTCTCCTTTGCCGCCCCAGTTGACGGGGAAGTAATGCCACTGAACCAGGTTGGCGCGACTGCCTTTGCCAACGGCACGATGGGCGAGGGGATTGCCATCAAGCCAAGCGACGGCCAGGTCTTCGCCCCGTTTGACGCCGAAGTGGTCGCCGACTTCCCAACCACCCGCCACGCGATCGGTTTGCGGACGGCCAGCGGGATTCCGGTTCTGATCCACGTCGGGGTCGACACGATCAAGATGCGGGGGACCGGCTTCGTCAGCTACGTTCAAAAGGGCCAACAGGTAAAGGCCGGCGACAAGCTGATGGAATTCTGGGCCCCGGCGATCAAGCAGGCCGGCCACGACGACACGGTGATGATCGCCTTCACCAAGTCGGCCGACACGCCGGACTACGACCTCCACTTCACCAAGGAAAGCGGGGCCGTTAAGCACGGCGAAGAACTCCTGGAACTTGAACGCAAGTAGTTAACTCAGTTGTCACCAAGCGGACCCACAACATGCACGGTTGCCGGGTCCGCTTTTGTAAAAGGAGGATTCACCCATGAGTATCCACGTCAACGAAAAGACCGGTCTCTTCCACCTGCAAACCGCCCACACCAGCTACATCTTCCGCGTGCTGGAAAACGGCGAGCTCGGCCAGGTCTACTACGGGGCCCAACTGCCGGTTAAGGACCAGTACGCCAACCTGACCTCGATGGAGGAACACGACTGCACCAACACCCTGACCGACGAGCAGACCGACTTCCAGCTGGAGCTGATCAAGCAGGAATACGCCAGCCTTGGCAAGGGGGACTACCGGGCCCCGGCCTACCAAATCACCGGCCAAAATGGCTCCCGGATCACCGAATTTGCCTACGCCGGCTACGAGCTGGTGGACGGCAAGCAGCGGTTGGCGGACCAGCCAAGCAGTTTCGACGACGACCACCACGACAGCCAAACCCTGACCGTCAAGTTGGTTGACCAGCTATTAAAGCTGGAACTGCACCTCAACTACACGGTCTTTGAGGGCGAGGACGTGATCGTTCGCAGCGCCACCTTCCTCAACCACGGTGAGCCGCTCTTCATCAACCGGGCGATGAGCGCCGAATTGGACCTGCCGGACGCCGACTACGACTTCCTCCAGTTCGCCGGTTCCTGGGCCCGCGAACGTCATCTCCACCGCAACCACCTGCGGCCGGGGAGCCAGAGCATTGAATCGGTCCGCGCCCACTCCAGTCACCAGGAGAACCCCTTCTTCATCCTGGCCCGGCCGCACGCCGACAATAACCAGGGGGAGGCGTTCGGCTTCAACTTCATTTACTCCGGCAACTTCAAGGACGAGGTTGAGGTGGACCAGTTCGACACCGCCCGCGTTCTGGTCGGGATCAACCCGCTGGAGTTTGGCTGGCGGCTCGGCAACGGCCAGTCCTTCCAGACGCCGGAAGCCGTCCTCACCTACACTGACCAGGGGCTGAACGCCCTCAGTCAGCAGCTGGGTGACTTCTACGACCACCACCTGCTCAACCCGCACTTCGTCAACCAGGAGCGGCCGATCCTGATCAACAACTGGGAAGCGACCTTCATGGACTTCACCGAGGACAAGCTGATGCCGATCGTCAAGCGGGCCAAGGAGCTGGGGATCGAGATGTTCGTCCTCGACGACGGCTGGTTCGGCCACCGCGACGACGACCACTCCAGCCTCGGCGACTGGTTCACCGACGAGAAGAAGTTCAACCAGGGGATCGGTGGCTTTGCCAACCGGGTCCACGAGCTGGGGCTCAAGTTTGGCCTCTGGTTCGAACCGGAAATGATCTCGATTGACAGCAAGCTCTACCAGGCCCACCCGGACTGGCTGATTGCCACCCCGGGCCGCAAGCAGACCCCGGCCCGCCACCAGTTCGTCCTCGACATGAGCCGGCCGGAAGTGGTCGACTACCTGGTCGAGAAGATCAGCGCCGTGATTAGCGAAACCAAGCTCGACTACATCAAGTGGGACATGAACCGCAGCATCACCGAGATGTACGGGGCCACCCTGCCGGCCGACCGCCAGCTGGAGTTTGCCCACCGCTACATCCTCGGCGTCTACCGCCTCTACGACCGGCTGACCAAGGCCTTCCCGAAGGTCCTCTTCGAATCCTGTGCCTCCGGTGGCGGTCGCTTCGACCTCGGAATGATGTACTACGCCCCGCAAGCCTGGGCCAGTGACGACACCGACGCGATCGAGCGGATCAAGATCCAGGAGGGCACTTCCTACGGCTACCGGCCAAACATGTGGGGGGCCCACGTCTCGGCCGTGCCGAACGACCAGGTGGCCCGCCTGACCTCGATCGACACCCGGGCCAAGGTGGCCTACTTCGGTGACTTCGGCTACGAGCTCGACATCACCAAGCTCAGCGCCGAAGAGCAGGAGACGATCAAGCACCAGGTGGCCTTCTACAAGCAGTACCGGCCGCTCTTCCAGTTCGGGACCTTCTACCGGCTGGAGACCCCGGACACCAACGAGAACGTCCACGGCTGGGAGGTCGTGGCCAAGGACAAGCGCCAGGCGATCGGCGCCCGCTTCCAGATCCTCAACGGAGCCAACCCGGCCTACATTCGTTACTACTTCACCGGGCTCGACCCGCAGCTGACCTACCGGGTAAACGACGACCAGGAGACCTACTCCGGGGCCGAACTGATGAAGGCCGGCTACTTCGTTCCGCGGGTAATGGACCGGACCCAGCCGGAAAAGGCGCCGGCGGACTTCTACGCCCACCTCTTCGTGGTCAAGGCGGTTGACTAACCTCACCTGAACGATAAATGCTCTTTGACCCCACCAGCATTCCCCCCCGGGGATGCCGGTGGGGTTTTGCTTTGCCCGCGGGGCTTGACAAGGATAGGTAATGGAACTATAGTGTATGTACACGATAACGAAGGAGGGAGTTCCGTGACCACGCATACCTTTACCACCACCTGCGCCTACTTCACCGCCGCCCGCTACCTGCGAACCGTCGAGCGGGTGGCCGACAAGGTTTACGCCCCGACCGGCATGAAGCCGGCCTATTCCTACATCATGCTCGCCCTTGAAGACGAGGACGGCCTCAGCATCACCGCTTTGGCAACCCGGCTTGGCTACGACCGGACCAGCCTCTCGCGGATGGTCCGCCAACTGGCCGCCCGTCACCTGGTTCAGTTGCGGACCAGCGGGCGCAAGACCCTGGTCGAGCTTGGCCCGGATAGCGCAGATTTCCTGGTGACCGCCAACGCCTGCCTAAGGGACTTTGCCGCCACCACCGACCGCCTGCTCGGCCCGGACAAGGCGGCGATGACCGCTTTATTGACCAGCAACAACACCAAGTTAGGAGGCTTTTTCAATGATTAAGTACCGCACCACCACCGTTGACGACCTGCAGCTCTTCTACCGCGAGGCCGGGGACCCGACCAAGCCGGCCTTCTTGCTCCTGCACGGCTTCCCCTCGGCCAGCCACATGTTCCGCGACCTGATTCCGCTCCTGGCCCCGCACTTTCACGTGATCGCCCCCGACTACCCCGGCTTCGGTCAGTCGAGTGCCCCGGACCACACCGAATTTGCCTACACCTTTGCCCACCTGGCCGAAATCATGACCGATTTCACCGCCCAGTTGGGGCTGAACCGTTTCTACCTCTACGTCTTTGACTACGGGGCGCCGATCGGCTTTTACCTTGCCAGCGCCCACCCGGAGAAGATCCTGGGGATCGTCAGCCAAAACGGCAACGTCTACCGGGAGGGGCTGGGCAAGAAGTGGGCGGCCCGCCAGGACTTCTGGGAACACCCGACCGAGGAAAAGCGCAACCGTTACCGGCAGGCCTTCGCCCCGGAAACGATCAGGGGCCAGTACCTCTTCGGCACCGTCCCCGGCCGGGTGGCCCCGGACGGCTACCAGGCCGACATCGCCTACGCCCTGGCCGGCGGGGAGGCCTACGCCCAGCGCCAGCTGGACTTGATCTTTGACTACCAAAACAACCTCAAGGCCTATCCACGCTTCCAGCAGTACCTCCGCGACCACCAGCCGCCGCTGCTGGCGGTCTGGGGGAAGAACGACCCCTCCTTCATCTACCCGGGGGCGCTGGCCTTCAAGCGCGACGACCCCAAGGCCGAGGTGGACCTCCTTGACAGCGGCCACTTCGCTCTTGAGAGCCACGCCCGGGTGATCGGCCAGCTGATCCTGGACTACTTCTTGCCGCGCGGCTAACCAAGACAAAACTGCCCGCCAGAAACGGTTTCGTTTCTGGTGGGCAGTTGTCGTTTTAACTAGATTTCCGTGCTCTGGCGCTTGATCAAGCTGGTGCCGACCACCACCCGCTGGGGGGCGAGGTTGGAGACGGTCAGCCGTTGCTGGAGGAGGTTGACTCCCATTGCTGCCATTTGCTCGGTCGGGACTCGGATCGCCGTCAGCGGCGGGTACATGTAGCGGGCGATGCTGGTGTCGTTGAAGGCCACCAGGGCCATCTCGGCCGGAATTTGCACCTGGGCCTCGTGGAGGGCCCGCAGCGCGCCGATTGCCATCACGTCGTTGGCGATCAGGATCGCCTCCGGCCGGTTCTCCTGCGGCAGGGCCAGCAGTTCCTGCATCTGGTGGTAGCCACTTTGCTCGGAGTAGTCACCGACCTTCAGCCAGGCCGGGTTGAAGGCGGCCCCCAGCTCGCGCTCAAAGGCGGCCTCCCGCTCGTCGGTGACCGGGGTGCCGTCGGTGGTCGATTCCTGGCCGGCGATCATCCCGACCCGCTCGTAGCGGGCCTTCAGTTCCCGGGTGGCCTGGGAGATCCCGCCGGCAAAGTCCGGCACCACGCAGTCGAAGCCCTGGGCCAGCACGTCGCTATCGATCACCACCAGTTCGGCCTTCAGGGCTCCCAACTGCTGGAGCTGGGCCGGGCTGAACTTGCCGATGGCGATGATGCCGGCGGCGTCCTTGGGCACCTGGGCGAGGTTGTTGGCAAAGACGGTTTCGGTTACTAGGCCGGCCTCCTGGGCCTCCTTTTCGACGTTGAGGCGGATGTTGAGGTAGTAGAGGTCGGTGAACTCCTGGGCCTCCGGGTACCACTGAACGATCACGATCTTGTGGTGGGCGGCCGGATCGCGGCGGCGGCGCTTGGTGTAGGACAGCTGCTCGGCGATCGTCAGGATCCGCTTGCGGGTGTCATCGCTGACGGCCAGCTGCGGGTCGTCGTTTAAGACCCGCGAAACGGTGGCGAGCGACACCCCCGCCCGCTTTGCAATGTCCCGTAACGTTACCGCCATTCTGGCCACCTCCCACTAAAACTTGTCCTTCAATTATTAACCAAAACTACAGGACTTTCAAGAAGCGCGCCCAGCCGGCTTGGCCGGCCTCGTCATTCTTGAAGACCCCGGCGTCGGCCAGCACGGCGGAGAAGACCTCGGCCACTTCCTCGTGGAGGACCTGATCAACGTTGGCCTGGTCGATGGTGCGGCGGTTCTTGACCTCCTCCGCCCACGGCCGGTGAGCCTCCGTCATTTGGTTGTCCTGGCCCAGCCAGAACTTCTTGACCTCGGCCAGTTCGTCCTTCAGCCGGGCCGGCAGGATTGCCCGCCCCATCACTTCGATCAGGCCGATGTTTTCCTTCTTGATGTGCCACAGCTCTTCGTGCGGGTGGAAGATCCCCAGCGGGTACTGGTCGCTAGTGTTGTTGTCACGCAAGACGAGGTCGAGCACGTAGGCCGCCCCCTCGCGGTGCATGATCGGGGTGACGGTGTGGTGGCGGTTGCCATCAGCGTCGAAGGCCTTGATCTGGAGGGCTTCGTCGTCGTAGTGGTTCCAGCAGTCCATGATGTGGGTGCCGAGCTGGATCAGCTGGGTGGCGTCGGTGCTGGTCAGGCGGATGTCGCTCATCGGCCAGTCAACCACCCCGGCCGCGACCGCCGGGAAATTGTCAAAGTGGAGCTCCTGCTTGATCTTGGCCTTCATCATCGGGAAGGTGTGGCGGCCGCCTTGGTAGTGTTCGTGGGCCAGCATCGAGCCGCCGACGATCGGCAGGTCGGCGTTGCTACCGACGAAGTAGTGGGGGAACTGGCGCTCAATTTCCACCAGGTTGACCAGGGTCTGCTGGTCGATCTTCATCGGTTCGTGGACGGTGTCGAGGAAGATGCAGTGCTCGTTGAAGTAGGCGTACGGCGAGTACTGGAAGCCCCAGCGCTGGCCACCAACGGTCAGGCGGATCACCCGGTGGTTACTGCGGGCCGCCTGGCCGAGCCGACCCAGGTAACCCTCGTTTTCCAGGCAGAGGGCGCACTGGGGGTACTTCTTGGCGGTGGCGTGGGCGGCAGCGGCGATCGCCTTCGGGTCCTTCTCTGGCTTGGAGAGGTTAATCGTGATTTCCAGCTCGTTGCCGTCCTTGACGGTTTCGTTGAAGACGATGTTCTTCTTGATCGCCTCAACCTTGACGTAGTCGTTGGTGGTGCAGAGCTGGTAGAACCAGTTGGTGGCCTTTTTCGGGGCGGCGAGGTGCTTTTGCCAGAAGGCGTGGTTGACCGCCGCCGGGGTCGGCGTCAGCAGGTCGTAGAGCTGGTCGTTGAGGATTTCGCGGGCGGTTTGGCCGTCCTCGATCTTCCCCCGCGAAACGGCCAAGTCCACCAGTTGGGGAACCAACTTCCCCGGCTTGGCCGCCACGTCCTCGTCCCCCACGAGGGCGCGAATCTTGTTTTCAACGTACACCTTATCGAGGGCTTCAAAGGCCCCGGCGTCAATCGTTTGCTGTGCAAATTGCTCAATTAAACCCATGCTCGATCCCCTTCTCAAATGTGATGCGTGTGGTTAATAGTTAGGACCGCACAACGCGGCCTATGTATAACTACTGCCGAGTGGCTCGGGGGTCTCCTCCCCTCCGACCGGTGGTACCGATCGAACGGTGCTTTGGAAGGCCCCGGCGAAAGTGGCCAGGGAGCCTTTTCCAAAGCGGACCCAAGAACCTATCGGCAGTGGTTCTAAAATCTTACAGCTTGTGCGGGCCGTCGACGATTTCGGCGTCGTAGAAGCTGGCGGCGTAGCCAACCTTTTCTTGGTAGATTTGGCCCACCTTTTCCTTCAGGTTTTCGGCCTGGTCCTTCTTAACGATGGAGATGGCGCTCCCGGCGAAGCCCCCACCGATCATCCGCGCTCCGAGGACGCCCGGTTGTTGCCAAGCGGCTTCGGCCAGGGTGTCGAGCTCGGTCCCGGAGACCTCGTAGTCGTAGTGGAGGGAAACGTGGGAGGCATTGATCAGCCGCCCCAGCTTCTCCAGGTCGCCGGCCTGCATGGCCGCGGTGGCCTTCAGGGTCCGTTCGTTTTCAAAGACCGCGTGGCGGGCCCGCCGCAGGAGGACGTCGTCGTTGATCAGGTAGGAGTACTCGTCAAAGGTTTCCGAGTCCAGTTCACCGAGGGTCTTGATGTCCAACTTGGCCTGGAGCCGCTTGACGGCTTCCTTGCACTGGGCCACCCGCTCGTTGTAGGCCGAGCCGGCCAGCGAGTGCTTCTTGTTGGTACTCATGATCACGATTTCGTAGTCGCCCAGTTCCAGCGGCAGGTACTTGTATTCGAGGGTGTTGCAGTCGAGGAAGATGGCGTTGTCCTTCTTCCCCATCCCAACGGCAAACTGGTCCATGATCCCGGAGTTGAGGCCCACGAAGTCGTTTTCGGTCTTTTGGCCGAGCTTAACCAGTTCCAGTTGGTCGATCGTCAGGTTGAATTCCTCCTTGAGGACTTCGCCCATCAGCATTTCGATCGAGGCCGACGAGGAAAGGCCCGCTCCGTACGGCAGGTTCCCGTGCACGAGGAGGTTGAAGCCGTGGTCAATCTTGGCCCCGCGTTGCCGCAGGTAGACCAGCATCCCCTTGAAGTAGTTGGCCCAGGTCTTGTCCTCGGCCGTTTCCGGTTGGTCGTCGGTCAGCTTGAAGCTAACGATCTTGCCGTCCATGTTCAACGAAGCCAGTTGAACCAGGTCGTCTTCGCGGGGACCGTATGCGGCGTAGGTCCCGAGACTAATGGCACACGGAAAGACGTGGCCGCCGTTGTAGTCGGTGTGTTCCCCGATCACGTTGATCCGGCCCGGCGAGAAAAAGACGTCCTGCCCGGTCGTGCCAAAGGTGGTTTCAAAGCTTTGCAGCAGTTCTTCCTTCTTCATCAGATCAACCTCCATCAATCGACTGGTTAAATTTAATAAAACTTTACTAAAATTAATGATACCCTTCTTCCTCGGGCGGGTCAAGGTAGCGCTTACATTTTTCCAAAAAAGTTCTCCCTTCCGGCAGCGGCCGCCAATCTTCGCTATAATAGGGGGGATTGGAGGGATTCGATGCAACACCTACGTCTGGCCGCCCTACTCGCGGCCACCATGCCCAACGGCCGCTGGCAAGTGGCGGCCGGGGCCCTGTGCACTCCGCTGCTGGGCAACAGTCTGACGATCGCGGTCCGAGACTGTCCCCAGCTGGTCGTGACCACCCGCAACCAGGCCGCCCCGCTTTCGCCCCCGCACTGCTTTGCCTACCGGATCGACCGGGGAGAGTGGCACCGCTTCGTCGCCGGAACCCCCCAGCCGATCCCTGTGCCCGGGGGGCGGGGGCAGGTGACGATCATCACCGCCGGCAACTGCGACCTCGACCCGGTCTGGACCGGGGAGGGCGCCTTTGCCCTGACCGGGATCGACCTGCCGACCGGCGCCACCTGGCAGGCCCGCTCGCCGCGGCCGGTGGCAACGGTGATCGGCGACTCGATCACCGCCGGCTGCTGGGTCGCTGGCAAGCAGGCCAGCTACGACTACCGGCCGGAAGGCAACTACCTGGCCCTGGCCAGTGACCAACTGGGGTGGCCGCTGGCCCGGATCGCCTACTCGGCGGCCGGCTTCCTGCGGCCGGGAACCGGCGGGGTGCCGGCGGCCGGCGAATGGCTGACCCAGCTGACGGCCGGCCAGCCGGCCCCGCCGCCGCAATCGCCCTGGCTGATTGTCGCCCTCGGGGTCAACGACCGCCGCTTTGCCCCGGCCGAACTGGCCCCGGCGGTCGACAGCTACTTTGCCCGCCTGGCCGATTATTTCCCGGGAAAAATCGCCGTCCTGCTACCCTTTGCCCAGAGTCACGCCGCCCTCTTGCGCCGGGCGGCCGCCCGCCAAGGCTGGCCGGTGATCGAGACCGCTGACTGGGCCTATACCACCACCGACGGTCTCCACCCCGACCAGGCCGGGTCCGCCCAGCTCGGCCGCCACTTCGCCGCCGCCCTCCGTGAGCTAATCAAGAAAGGATGATTCAAATGACCAACCGAGTCTTACCAATCAAGAATGGCAACAACTTCCGCGACCTCGGCGGCTATCGCACCAGCGACGGCCACCAGGTCCAGTGGCACCGCCTCTTGCGCAGCGGCAACCTGGCCCGCCTCGATGCCGCCGACCAGCAGGTGCTGGCTGACCTTAACCTGAAAGTGGACGTTGACCTCCGCTCGCCAACCGAGATGACCACCGCCCCCGACCACTACCCCGCCGGGACCAGCTACCTGGCCAACCCGGTCTTTGCCAGCGACGAGACCCGCTCCTCCAAGGGCCTGGCCGGCTACGGCAAGGAGGCCGATTCGGACCCGACGGTCGGCTACCAGCACATGCTCCAGGTCTACGAGGACATGGTGACCTTCGAGAGCGGCCAGGCGGCCTTCGCCAAGCTCTTTGAAACCGCCCTGGCCCTACCGGCCGATGGTTCCCTCCTCTTTCACTGCACCGCCGGCAAGGACCGGACCGGCCTCAGCGCCGCCCTCCTCCTGCTGGCCCTCGGGGTGCCGCTGGCGACCGTTCGCCAGGACTACCTCCTGTCAAACACCACCAACCAGGCCTTCGTTGATCGCTACCTGGCCCAGATCGAGCGCGAGGGGCGATCGGCGACCTTCCGGACCAACTTCCAGGCGGTGGCGACCGTCAACGGCGACTACCTCGACCGCGCCCTCGAAACGATTAACGACCGCTTCGGCGGGGTGGCTACCTACCTCCGCGACGTCCTCCAGCTGGGGGCGGCCGATCTGGCAAGCCTGCGGGCCAACTTCCTTCAGGCGGGGTATAATGGGGATACAAAGGAGGGTGAGTAAAATGCAAATTAAGGTTGACCTGGAAAGGGGCTGCCTGCCGGACCGCTTCACCAAGCACGCGGCGGCCGCGGACCTGGTCGGCGGGGTTCCCGGCCGGTCCTTCCCGTTTGCGGTCAGCGACCTGCCGGCGGGCACCAAGACCCTGGCCCTGACCCTGGTGGACTACGATTCGATCCCGGTCTGCGGCTTTGCCTGGATCCACTGGCTGGCCGCCAACCTGCCGGCCAGCTGGACGCAGGTGCCGGAAAACGCCAGCCGGACGCCGGAACTGGCGGCCAAGTTCGTCCAGGGCAAGAACAGCAACGCCAACCGCTTTGCCCCCCGCGAGCCGGTCACCCAAGTTGGCTACACCGGCCCCCAGCCGCCGGACAAGCGCCACGACTACACTTTGACCGTCTACGCCCTGGATGCCGCCCTGCCGCTGGAAGACGGCTACTGGGCAAACGACTTTCGCCGGGCGCGCCAGGGCCACGTCCTGGCGACCGCCCAGCTGGCCCTGCCCTGCGAAGCATAGAAAGGATGAGTGACCATGGATAACCGCATTTTCTTCAACCCGGGCGACTCGATCGCCAACATTCACGACTACGACGAGGCCGTTCGCAAGGGGCAGATCTTTAAGAAGGAAAAGAAGGTCGACGACCTGGTGATCGCCAAGGGTCCCGACGACGAGGAGTACGCCATCTTCTACGCCAAGGATGCCCTCCCGGCGGACCACAAGCAGTCGCAACCCTACGACGTGCAACGGAAACTATAGCGACAAAAAACCGCGACCTACATTCAGGTCGCGGTTTTGTCATTCTTCGACTATTACACGGTAATCGCGGGAAGAAAGAGCGCTCCTGGCAGCTGCGCAAGAACGAACTCTGGCCCATTCTGTGCCAAAGCCCGTTCTCACTTAGCTGGACGGAGCGCTTTGAACCTTTCTTCCCAGCTTGTTTTTAGAACTTCATGGCGTCCAGGAAGTCGGCGATCCGCTGGGTTGGCCGGTTGAAGAAGGCGGTGCTGCTGCCGGCGAAGGCCACCTGGCCGTCCTCGACGAAGATGATCTGGTCGGCCACCCGGCGGGCGAATTCCATGTTGTGGGTGACCACGATCATCGAGTGCTGGTCCTTGGCGAGGTCCTGGAGGATTCGCAGTACCTGGGCCTCGATTTCCGGGTCGAGGGCGCTGGTTGGTTCGTCAAAGAGGATGTATTCCGGGTTCATCGCCAGCGCCCGGCAGATTGAGATCCGCTGTTGCTGCCCCCCGGACAGCTGGCCCGGGTAGCGGTGGGCGGTCTCTTCCAGGCCGACCTGCTTGAGGAGCTTCAGCGCCACCGCCTCGGCGGCCGCCTTGTCCTGCTTGAGGACGTGGATCGGCCCGGCGGTGATGTTTTGCAGGATCGTCAGGTGGGGGAAGAGGTTCCAGCTCTGAAAGACCATCGCCGTCTTCCGCCGCAGGGCGAGCACTTCCTTGTTGGCGATCGGCTGGCTGAAGTCGACCGTCTGCTCGCCGATCGTCAGCTGGCCGGCTTGCGGCCGTTCGAGGAGGTTGATTGCCCGCAAGAGGGTCGACTTGCCGGCCCCCGACGGCCCGAGGATGACCGTCGTCTGGTGCTCCGGAAAGGTCACCGAGACCTGGTTGAGGGCGTGGTGATCGGTGTATTGCTTATCAACGTTGGTTAACTTAATCATTGGCTATTCCCCCTGTGCAACCACGTAACGGGACATCCGCTTTTCCAGGTAGTGTTGCAGAATCGACAGCACCGTGCAGAAGAGTGCGTACACCACCGCCACCAGCGAGTACATCAGGAGCGGCTGGTAGTTGTGGGAGGCAATCTGCTGGCTGACCATGAACATTTCCAAGATCGTGATCGAGCTGGCTAGCGAGGTGTCCTTGACCAGGCCGATGAAGGAGTTCGACAGCGGCGGCAGGGCCACCCGCAAAGCCTGCGGGAAGATCACCAAAAAAAGGACCTGGCGGTAGGTCATCCCCAGCGAGTAGGCCGCCTCCCACTGCGAGTTCGGCAAGGAAGAGATCGCCCCGCGGATCGTTTCCGAGGCGTAGGCCCCGGTGTTGAGCGAGAAGGTGACGATCCCGGCCGTCCAGGCGTCAAACTGGATGCCGACGTTGGGCAGCCCAAAGAAGACGATGAAGAGCTGGACCAGAAGCGGGGTCGAGCGGAAGAGCCAGACGTAAAAGGAGAAGAAGCCGCGGGCGACTTGCCACAGGGCCTTGCCGACGGCGTTGCCGCGCGGGATGGAAATCCGCACCAGGGCGGTGATGGCGGCGATCACCAGGCCGATCGCAAAGGAGATCACCGCAATCGGAATCGTGTACTTAATCCCCGCCCAGAGAATTTCCGGCAGGGAGGATTGAATGATTTGCCACATAAGCGTTCCTTTCGTATATGCAAAGGGCGCCACAACAAAAGTCTCCCCCGTTGTGGCACCCCAATTGCCGGTTAATTTACTTGTTGGTAATGTCTTCGCCGAAGTACTTGATCGACAGCTTCTTGAGCGTCCCGTCCTTGCGCAGGGAGGCGAGGGCCTTGTTGATCTTCTTTTGCAGCCCCTTGTTGTTCTTGCTCATCAGGATCCCGATTGGTTGGGAAGCGATTTGCTTGGTCGAAACTTCTTGGTACTTCAGGTCGCTTGCTCCGGTCGTCTTCTTGTAGTAGAGGAAGGCTTCCTTGGAGTTCAGGGCGGCTTCTACCCGGCCCTGGCGAACGAGTGACATTGCGGTCGAGAAGTCGGTCGAGGAAACAGTCGTCCCGCCGAACTTCTTGACGTTGTCGGCGTTGGCGGTCCCGGTTGCGGCGGCGATCTTCTTGCCCTTGATGTCCTTAATTGACGTAATTGAGGTGTTGCTGTTCTTCATGATCAGCGCCGACTTGGAGTAGATGTACGGCGTTGAGAAGAGGTAGGCCTTCTTGCGGGCCGAGGTCATCGCGATGTCGTTGATGGCGATGTCAAACTTCTTGGAGCCAACCCCGGCGATCAGCGAATCCCACTTGGTTGGCACGAACTTTACCTTGTAACCCATCTTCTTGGCCAGGTCGCGGGCGAGTTCGACTTCAAACCCGGTCAGCTTGCCGTTCTTGCGGTAGGAGTACGGGGCGTAGGTCCCTTCCAAACCAACGGTCAGGGTGCCCTTGGTTACCAACTGTGGTTGACTAGAACTAGTCGACTTCCCACAGGCCGCAAGCAAACAGACCGCTGCTACCCCGGCAACCGATAGTCCAAGTCGTTTAAGCCACTTTTTCATTGGTAAATTCCTCCTTACCAGATTTTCTTTGTTTGGCTTACAAACAGTAAGTAGTTTACCAAATGGTTAAAATTTCGTCAAGCTTTTCGCGCTAGTTTCCGGGGAGAGAGCCGAACTTTTTTCGCGCTCCGCCCGCCGGTAGTTGGTGAATCACCGAAGGGACAGGACGTCCCCGGGGATTTGGCGGAAAAACCTTCGCCTTAGCGGCCGCGCACGATCTTGCCGACCGCCGCCTCCAAGCGGTCGATCACCGCGTCAGCATCGGCGGTGAAGTCGGCCACCCAGTCGTTTTCCGGGGCCACCTCACCCTCCTGCTTGCCCTGGAAGTCGAGCACCACCAGGTGGTCGCCGGCCCACTTGACGTCGTCGTAGTGGCCCTCCAGGGCTTCGTCCATAAAGGCCTGCATCGTGTCCAGCACCGCCTGCCTGATCACCGCCTCCGGGGTCAGGGTTTCGCCGTGCACCTGGGCGCGGGCGACCTTCATCGCGACTTCTTCCATGTTTTCCGGAATCTCCACACTCATTCTTCGTCCCACCTTGTCAGATTTCCTTAATTTTACCATAATGGGGGGCAGAAATAGTGAAGGGAGCCCTTGCAATGGCAAAAATCTACTTTCAGGAAATGACGCCGACCGGCCACCAGCAACTGCTTGACCAGGTGGCGGCCCTAAAGAAGGAGCGACCGGTCCTGATTGCCCGCCTCAAGGCCGCCCGGGCGCTCGGCGACCTCTCGGAAAACACCGAGTACAGTTCGGCCAAGCGCGACCTCCGCCACCTCGAGAGCCGGCTGCGCTACCTCGACAAGCAGCTCAAGTACGCCAAGGTGGTTGCCCCGGCCGCCGGCAAGCAAATTGACCTCGGCAGCCGGGTGTCCCTCGAGTTCCTCGACGACCACGAGCAGGTGACCTACCAGCTGGTCGGCCGGATGGAAAACGACCTCGCCGCCGGCAAGCTGGCCTTCGACTCCCCGCTGGGCAAGGCCCTCCGCCACCAGGTTGCCGGAACGGTGGTGACTGTCAGCGCCCCGGCCGGGAGCTATCGGGTAAAAATCGTTGCCGTCAATCCGGCCCCGACCGAATAAATTCTCCCCGCGCCCAATTCTGCCGGGCGCGGGGATTTTTGTGAACAATTCACCCGATAAATGTCTATTTTGCCGCTTGACTTCTGCCGGCAAAATGCTATTCTAGTTCCCGTTGCAATTTTTGCAGAACACTAAATCTTGTGGTTTTGGCGCCGCAAAAAGAATTTGACCACAAGATCTAGAACGGGAAAGGGAATGACTTATGACGAACTACTTCAAGTTTTTGCGCCACCAACTCCAGGGCTGGCCGCAACAGAACTACTACCTCTTCTTCTTCAGCCTCGGCTGCCAGGTGATGACCCTGGTCAGCAGTAAGGTGACCTGGGTGACGGTGGTGACCTTCATCGGCACGACCCTCGGGGTCCTCTGCGTTTTGGCCATCAACGCCGCCAAATCGGTCAACGGTTGGCTGGGCCTCCTCTCGGCCCTGTGCTTCATCATCGCCGGCTTCAGCGCCAAGAACTACCTCAGCATCCTCGAGCAGGTTGCCTACGTGCTGACTCTCGACATTCCGGTCCTCCTGTCGGCCAACTGGAACGTCAACATGGCCGCCAAGATCCGTCACTTCACCGCCCGCAGCTGGGCGGTGGCCCTGGGGGCGACCGTCCTGGTCTACCTGGTGTCGGGTAGCCTGATTGGCCGCTTCACCGACGACCCGCGGCCCTGGATCGACGCGATCAGCTTCTCGATCAGTCTGACCGCCGGGGTGATCTGCTTCCTGCGCTTCAACAACCAGTACTTCTGGTGGTTGGCCTCCGGCTTGGCCCAGCTGGTCCTCTGGTTCGTCTCCTTCAAGCAGGGATCGGCCACGCTGGCGATGGCGATCAACAGCTCGATCTACTTGATCAACGACCTGCTCGCCTTCACCATCTCGCCGTGGTACAACGCCAAGGAGCGGGCGCGGGTGACGGCGGCCGAGGCGGCCTACGCCAAGCAAATCGGCCTCGAGTAGTTTGTTTCACGTGAAACGCAAAAGCGGTTGGCCTTCCGGGCCAACCGCTTTTTGCATCCTTACTTGTGGGTTTCTAGGGCCTGGCGGTAGGCCGCCTCGGTGGTTGGGTCAAAGCAGACCATCCTTACCTCCCACAGGGCCGGATCCTTGGCCAAGCCGGTCGTGATCGTCTTCACCGCCACCCGGGCCGCCGCCGCGAGCGGGTAGCGGTAGACCCCGGTGCTGATCGAGGGGAAGGCGACCGTCTGGCAACCGTACTCGCGGGCGAGGGCCAGGCAGTTGCGGTAGCAGGCCGCCAGCAGTTCCGCCTCGCCGTGGTCGCCGCCCTGCCAAACCGGGCCCGGGGTGTGGATGACGTAGCGGGCCGGCAGGCGGAAGCCGGGGGTGATCCGGGCCTCGCCGGTCGGGCAGCCGTTAAACTTGGCGCAGGCTAAATCCAGGGCCGGGCCGGCCGCCCGGTGGATCGCCCCGTCAACGCCGCCCCCGCCGCGGAGGGTGGTGTTGGCGGCGTTAACGATCGCGTCGACCTGCTCTTCGGTGATGTCGCCCAGCTTGATGATTAGCTTTCCCATCGCCATCACCAGATGTTGACCCGCTTTTCCGGGGCCAGGTACATCCCGTCGCCCTCGTGGACGTCAAAGGTGGTGTAGAAGTCGGCCAGGTTCTTGACCTGGACGTTGGCCCGCAGCGGCTGCGGGGCGTGGACGTCGACCGCCAGCAGGAGTTGTTGGTACTCCGGCCGGGCCTTCATCCGCCAGATCCGCGCCCAGTTGATGAAGAAGGCGCGGGCGTCGAAGTCGTCCTCCTCCTTGGCGGCGCTGAGGGCGCAGGAGAGGCCGCCGCCGTCGGCGATGTTTTCGGAGACCGTCAGCTTGCCGTTGACCGTTTTGCCGGCAAAGGGCAGGCCGTTGAACTCGGCGATCATTTGCTGGGAGAGCTCCTTGAAGTGGGCGAAGTCGTCTTCGGTCCACCAGTTGTTCAGGTTCCCCTGCTCGTCGAAGAGGGCGCCGTTGTTATCGAAGGCGTGGGAAATCTCGTGGGCGATCACCGCCCCGATCCCGCCGTAGTTTTCGCTGGCCGACTGGTCCAGGCTGTAGAAGGGCGCCTGGAGAACGGCGGCCGGGAAGACGATGATGTTCTTGAAGGGGTGGAAGTAGGCGTTGACGGTGGCGGCGCTCATCTCCCAGCGGGTCCGGTCGACCGGCTGGCCGAGACGGGCAAAGGCGTCCTTGGCCCGGACCCTGCTCAAGGCGACCAGGTTTTCCAGCAGCGACTTCTCCGGGTCGACCACCAGCTGGTCGTAGACGGCCGGGATGGTGTCCGGGTAGCCAACCTGGACGCCGAGGTGGTCGAGCTTGGTGATTGCCTTATCGCGGGTGGCCGGGCTCAGCCAGGTGTTGGCGGTCAGCCGCTTCTTGTAGACGGCGATCATCTGGTGAACCATGTGCTCAACGTCGTGCTTGGCGGTGGCGCCGAAGTACTGCTTGGCGTAGTAGTTGCCGATCACCTGGCTGAAGACGCCGCTGGTCAGCCGGTAGGCAAACTTCTGCTGGTTGACGGCCTCCTTGCTGCCGGAGAGGGCGCGACCGAACTCACCGGCCAAGATCCGCAGGTCGTCGCTCAGCAGGCCGGCCTCACTGGTGACCCGGTTGACGATCAACCAGGCCTTGAAGTCGGCGAAGTGGCCGCTGAGCAGGTCGTTTAGGTGGGCGTAGTAGGCCGGTTCGGTGACGATCACCTTGCGTGGCCGGGTCGGCAGCACCTGGTCGAGGACCGCCGCCAGGTCGAGCTGGTCGGTTGCCCCAACGAAGGTCGCCCAGTCCTGCGGGTTGTACATCTTGCTGTAGTCGGCGGCCTCCTCGCGGCTCTTGACGTAGGGCACCATGCGGGCGTCGAAGGCGACGGCCCGGTCAATCAACCGGCTGGCCTGGTCACCCGGGTAGTCGAGCTTGGCCAGCAGCTTGGCCACCATCTGCTTCCAGCGGGCCAGCAATTGCGGCCCCTGGGGATTGTCCTTGGCGTAGTAGGTCTTGTCCGGCAGGATCAGGCCCGGGGCGCCGGCGAAGAGGGCGTTGGTGGTGGCCTGCTTCATGTCGGCCTCGATTTCGAGGCTGAGCGGGGCGGCGTCGCCTTCGAGTAGCCAGGTGGCCAGCTTGGCCTGGGCGTCCTGGTAGCCGGTCAGGGCGGTCAGTTCCCTCAGCCGGGCCTTGAGCGGGGCGGTGCCCTCGCTTTCCCGGCGGGCAAAGTCCTTGGCCAGGGCGTAGAGGCGAACCGCCTGACTGAGCTTGGCGTCGGTCGGTGGGGTGTTGATCATCCCGTCGAGGTCGGCCATCAGGGTCTTTTCAATGTCGTCGACCAGGTCGCTGAAGCCGCCGGTGGTCGGCTTGTCGGCCGGGATGGTGGCCTGCTTGATCCACTCGCCGTTGACCGCCTGGTAGAGGTCTTGGCGGGCGGCACTCATTTCAATTGTCATCTTAGGATCCCCCTTTTTCGTTTGCCCCCTATTATAGAAGAAAGGCGCGCGAATCGCGAATGACGGGACCTGTTAGGATAGGCGGAGGGACCCGCTGGGAACCCGCTTTTTCGTGCTTGCCCGGGCCCGGACGCGCTTGCCGAGCCGGTCAACGCTGACCGCCGCAATCAGGACGAAGAAGGGCAGGAATTGAACGAGGTAGCGGCTCCGGCCCCCTTCGAACAGGAGGAGGTAGAGCAGGCCCCCGGTGATTGCCAACTTCAGTAAAAATTCATGCGAACCGGTGGAGAAACTGTTTGCCAGGAGGCCAAGGATTACCGCGATCCAGGCCAGCTGGAAGCCGATCGCCCAGCCGTTCCAGGCGCGGTTGGCGACCACCCGTTGCAGGTTCTGATCGAAGGACATGAAGATTTTCTGCGGAAGCCGCTTGATCAGCCAGTTCTGGAAGCGGCCGGACGGAATCAGGTAGCCCGCCCCGGCGTCGATCCCCCAACCGAAGGTGACGTCCATGGTGTTGAGCTTGTTTTTGCGGTACAAAAAGGCGAGGTAGCCGGCCGCCCCGTGCCGCTTCAGCCGTTGCTTGATCAGCTTGACGTTTGCCCGGGAGCGCTTCTTCGGGTCCTTGATCGAATTGTTCAAGCCGACGTCGGGGTAATAATAACCGCCGTCCTGGACCATCCCCATCGCCATGTAGTGGTTCGCCGGCAGGGCCTTTGTCGGATCGATGTGGACGACGGCGTCCTGTTTCTTGAGGCCACTGACGACGCCGACGCACAGGAAGAGGCCGCAGAGGAGGACGAGGAGGTGCTTGATCCCGTCCTTGTTAACTCGTAGCGGCCGTTGGTAAAGCAGCCGGGTGATTACCAGGGCGATGACCACAATCAACACGGTTGGCTTGAGGTAATAACCAAGGGCGATTGTCCCCCCTCTATAAATATGAGGGCGTGGCGCCGCCAACCGTCATATTTATTTAGGAGCGATTCAATCAATAAAATCAGGGCGTTGAGAAAGAGGGCGGGAATGTCGGAATACGGGATGACCGCAAAGGGGGTGATCCCAACCAAAAGCCACAGGAGCAGGGCGGCAACCGTGCCGACCGCCGGCGAGAAGGTGGCCTTGCCGACCCGGTAGACCAGCCAGATGGTGAGGTCGACGAGCAGGTAGCTCAGGCAGGCCAGACCGGCAACGAAGACGGCGTAATTGTGGATGCCAACCAGGTTGCAGGCCTTCCAGAGGACGCGCTCGATCACCAGCAGGAGGTAGTTGTTGGGGCAGGTGGAAAAGTAGTCGGTCACCCAGGCCGGGCGGCCGGCGGCGGCAAAACTAAGGATCGTCGGGTCCCATTCCGTGTTCCCGGTTAAAGCAAAGACGAGCATTAACTGCCAAAGGATGGTCAGGCCGGCGAGGCCAATGACGATTACCGTTCGGTGAGCGCGAACCAAGCGGGCGAGGGGGGCGCGAAGGGCGATTGCCGCGCCGCCGATCACCACGATTAGGCCAAGCAGGAGCCAGGGGAGCCTTCCGGTGGTGGTGAGCATCTGCTGGAATTGCTCCAGGGTGCCAATCAGTACCCCCACCAACAGGAGGGCAAAGAGTGCGTTTGCGAGCCAGACGAGGGTCGCTCGCGAAAAGAGTTTTCTAACTGAACCCATTTTTCAATAATCTCCTCAAAAGTCTTGATGATAACTGTTCGGGTGGTTTCCGCCGCCTGAAGCGCGCCCCCTCCCAAATCAGGAAGGCTGGCGGTGCGGGCGGCAACCAACACCAACGCTAACAATTCTATCAATTTTTCTTTCGGAGATTAACATTATTTGTTGTTTTATGGCCAAATAACGAATTTTTCGCGAGCTGTGGCTAACGAAACCCCGCCGCGGAAGGGTTCACTTCTCGCGGCGGGGTGGGGTTGGCCAAAAGAAAACGGAAGGTCCCCGGGGGTAACCTTCCGTGATTTACTTATTAGTCCCTCAGCCGACCGTCAAGATCCAGAGGAAGATGATGAAGACGAAGAAGAGGGCGTACATGATCGGGTGGACTTCCTTACCCCGCTTGGCGGCAATCATGCAGATTGGGTACATGATCAGCCCGAGGGCCATCCCGTCGGAAATGCTGTAGGTCAGTGGCATCCCGAGAACGATCAAGAAGGACGGGATGGCGACTTCGAGGTGGCCCCAGTCAACGTACTTCAGCGATTGGGCCATCAAAACACCGACGATGATCAGGGCCGGGGCGGTTACTTGGTCGGTCACCACCGTCAACAATGGCGAGAAGAGCATCCCGAACAGGAAGCAGATCCCGGTGACGACGGCGGTCAAACCGGAGCGGCCGCCGACGGCGATCCCGGCCGAGGATTCAACGTAGGCGCCGACCGGCGAAGTGCCGAAGATCGCCCCGGCCAGCATGGCGGTCGAGTCGGAGAGGAGGGCCTTGCCGACCCGCGGCATCTGGTTGTCCTTCATGAAGCCGGCCTGTTGGGCCAGCCCAACCAGGGTGCCGGCGGTGTCAAAGAAGGTGACCAAGAGGAAGGTCAAGACGACGACCACCATCTGCATCGAGTTGATGTTGCCAATGTGGGTGATCCCGACGCCGAAGGTGGGAGCCAGGCTCGGCGCCGGCGAAATCAATGCGGACGGCATCTTGATCAGGCCGGTAACCAGGCCGAGGATGGCGGTCAGGCACATCCCGATGAAGATCGCCCCCGGCACCTTCCTAATCAAGAGGATGGCGGTAACGATCAGGCCGAAGATCGTCAGCCAGGTCGTTGGGGTGGTGAAGGAGCCGAGGCCGACCACGGTCGACTTGTTGGCCACCACCAAGCCCCCCTGGTGAAGGCCGAGGAAGGCGATGAAGAGGCCGATCCCGCTGGAGATGGCATACTTGAGGTCACTCGGGATGGCGTTGATGATGATCTCCCGCAACTTGAAGACGGTGATCAAGAGGAAGATCAGCGAGGCCACGAAGACCCCGGCGAGGGCAGTTTGCCAGCTGACCCCCATCCCGATGACGACCGAGTAGGAGAAGAAGGCGTTGATCCCGAGGGCCGGGGCGGTGGCGATCGGGTAGCGGGCCAGGAAGCCCATCAGCAGGCAGCCGAGGGCACTGGCGAGGGCGGTGGCGGTGAAGACCGCCCCGGTGTTCATCTTGGCAGCCCCGAGAACGTTCGGGTTTACGAAGAGGATGTAGGACATCGAGAAGAAGGTCGTAATCCCGGCGAGCACCTCACGCTTCACGGTACTGTTTAATTCATCTAGCTGAAAAAAGCGGCTAAGCCAAGTCACAATCAAAAAGCTCCTTTACAAACCTTTACGAACAAAAACACAAACAGTATCTTAGCGCGTTCGGGTTGGCTTGTAAAGGGGCGGCTTAAGATTTTCTTACCATTTTCGCTTGGCCCAGGCGCGGCCGTCGAGTTCCGCCTTGGCCTGGGCGATCCGTTGCTCCTGCTCATTCATTAGCTTGCCGAGCTCCTGCAAAAGGGCCCGGTCGGCAAAGCTCGGCGCCTCGGCGGTCAACCGGTCGATGGTGGCTTTGGTCCAGTCATCCATTGTCACTGCCCCCCTTCCTTGATCAGGCGGAGGTTGTCCTGGAGATCACTTAGTTCGGCCTGGCGTTGCATCAGCAGGGCCCGCAGCTGGGCGTAGCGGGTGGCCTGGTCGCCTTGGGCCCGCTCTGCTTGGCGCGCCAACTGGGCGGCAAACCAGTTGACCCGGTCGGCAAAGGAGGCCGGCTGCGGCAGGGTCAGGTACTGCTGGTAGGCCACCAGGAGGGCGGCCTGGTCGCGCGGACCCTGGTAGGCAAACTGGCTGATCGCCAGCGGCGGCAACCAGCGCATCCTAGTGGCGCGGGCCACCCCCTGGAGGGGCCGCAGGTAGTCGTCGAGGGAAAAGCCCTGGCGCTTGCCGGCGCCGAATTCGGCCAGCGGCCGGCCGAGGGAGACCACCGCCCCCAGTTCCTTGCCGGCGAGCCGGTCGCCGGCGGGACCCAACAGATGGTCATCGAAGACCTGGTCGAGCCACTGTTTGAGGATGGCCGGAACGTTGTACCAGTAGAGGGGGAACTGGAGGATGATCCGGTCGGCCTGCCAGAGGAGTTGGCGTTCGCTAGCCGGATCGAAGGGGGCCGTTAGAACGTGGCGCCGGCCCCGGTCGCCGGCGGCCGCCTTCAAGAAGGCCTGGGTTTGCGAGTCGGCCAGTTCCGGGTGGCCGACGACGATCAGGGTCTTCATTGGGCCGACCCCAGCAGGGCCTGCCCCTGCTTGAGGAGGGCCGCCGGGGCCTGGCTGGTCAAGAAGCGAGCCAGCGGGGTTTCCTGGTGGCGGTCCTTGAAGGCCATCGGCTCGGCGGCAACGATCATCACCATCAGGTTGTTTTCGGTCAGCATCAGTTGGCCGGGCTGGGTGTACTTGCCGCGGGTGTGCTTGCCGGTCCGCCAGGTGTGGATCTTGGCCTGGCCCTCCTGGTCGAGCTTGAGAACGTAGTCGCCGGCCGGGGTGGTGGCCAGCGGGAGGCCGTAGAACTTTTGAACGGGGTACTGATTTTTCTTGCCCATGAGAAAACCTTCCTTTTATAAAATGCAAGCGCTTCAAAATATGGTAGGATAAGGGTACCAACATCGGAAAGGGATGACGCTGATGACAAAAGTAGTAACAGCAAAGGAAATGAAGGCCCTTGACCGCCACACGATCGAGGAGGTCGGCATTCCGGCCCTCGTGCTGATGGAACGGGCGGCCCTGGCGATCGCCGACCACATCCTGGCCCTTCCCAAGGAGAAGCGCCACCAGGTGGTGGTCGCCGTCGGGAGCGGCAACAACGGTGGCGACGGCCTGGCGGTGGCCCGTCTCCTCCACCTGGCCGGGGTGCCGGTCCAGCTGCTGTTTGCGATGCCGCCGACCGAGGCCAGCGAGGAAAACCGGGTCCAGCAGCACACCTGCGCCTACTACCAGCTGCCGGTGACCACCGACCCGGCGGTGCTGTCCAAGGCGACCCTGATCGTCGACGCCCTCTTTGGGATCGGGATCGACCGCGAGGTGACCGGCCGCTACCGGGAACTGATCGAGGCGATCAACCAGGCGGCCGCCCCGGTAGTGGCCGTCGACATCCCGTCCGGCCTCAACGCCGATACCGGCGAGGCAATGGGGGTCGCGGTCAAGGCGGCCTCAACGGTCACCCTGGCATACCCGAAGGTCGGCCTGACCACGCCGAGTGGCGAGGAATACGCCGGCCTGGTAGTCGTGGCCGACAAGGTTGGCATTTACGATCTGTAACGAAAAAGCGGTCGGGACTTGGTCCTGCTATGATCCCTCTATGGTGGACGAAGGAATGAAAACTCATTTCTACGTCATCATGGAGGGATTTTTCTATGAGT
>CALVGV010000026.1 GCA_944327195.1 uncultured Limosilactobacillus sp. | reverse complement strand
GCAGCAGCCAGCGCTTCAGCAGCGGCCAGCGAAGCCGCAGCCAAGAGTGCAGCCGCAAGTGAAGCAGCGGCCAAGTCAGCCGCAGCCGCACAGTCCGCAGCCACCAGTACTTCTGCTTCGGCATCAACCAGCGATTCCGCGAGTGCCACTCCGGCTTCGGCCAGTGACCAGGCCAGCGCCAGTGCCGCGGTAAGCTCGACCAGCACCGCGGCCGGGAGCCAGGCCCCGGCGGCAACGACCACCAGCCAGGCCACCACGACCGCAAGCAAGCTGACGACCACGCCAACCGCCGCCGAAAAGAAGGCGGCCCCGGCGGCCACTACCCTACCGCAAACCGGTGCCCAGGCGTCCGGCCTGGCCGTCCTCGGGCTGGCCCTGCTCGGCTTCCTTCTCCTGCCCTTCAAGAAGCTGGTCAAGAAGGCCTAGCCGCTCACCATCAGCAAACCCCAACCACGGTTGCGCCCGGCCGGCGCACCGTGGTTTTTTGCTTGAAGTAATTGATCGGGAGAAAGCTAATTGGTCAGTGAGGACACTCTTACCGCTTGCTTGCCCCGGCCAATAATCTAAACAAATTAAGTCCGGACCGGTCTTAACGGGTGGTTAACCAGCGTTTAACTTACTTTTAGTAACTTTTACCGGCTAACGGGTTGACATTGGCGGGTTGAATGCCTATATTGGTCGATGGTGATTTTATTCACAAGAGAAAGGAATTGTTCTACATTATGACAAAGCAAATTTCGCGCTGGCGCCAGTTCTGGCAGTCAGTTTGGGTCGGCATCGTGGCCGGCATGATTTCCGGGATGGTTAAGATTGGTTGGGAAAAGATCCTGCCACCGCGGACCCTGGCCCGCGACGCAACCAACCCGCCGCAACGGATGCTTGAACAACTGGGGGCCACCTCCAAGTTCGTTCACACCTACATCTACTACAACACCGACCAGAAGGTTTACTGGGTGGCCCTGATTCTCCACTTCAGTTTCTCGATCTTCTTTGCCTGGTTGCTGATCTACCTAGTTCAGTACGACAAGCTGGGCTGGCTGGGCAAGTGGCAGGGGGCCCTCTACGGGATCATCATCTGGGTGGCCTGGCACCTGATCATCATGCCGGCCCTTGGCACCACCCCGGCCCCGTGGAACGAACCGTTCGCCGAACACTTCTCCGAATTCTTCGGCCACATCGTTTGGGCCTGGGCAATCGTTGCCGTGGCCTACTTCATGATCGAAAAGTGGCCATCATCTGATTTGACGACTGACAACCTGTAACCAATAAAACGGGACGCAACTTACTAGCGCCCCGTTTATTTTACGCCAAATAGTCCGAAAACGGAATAATTTTCGGCGAAAGGGTTGACATTCCCAGCTAACCCTAGGCACAATGGGGACAGCAAACTAAGTAACAAAAAGTAAGCGGAGGGATAAGAATGATTCACAACCAAACCACCGACCTGATCGCCAACCACCGGTCGATCCGGGCCTTCAAGCCGCAAGCCCTGACCGAGGACCAGCTGACCACCCTTTACACGGCTGCCAGCCACACCTCCTCGAGCATGTTCATGCAGCAGTTCTCGATTCTCCACGTTACCGACGAGCAGAAGCGGGCCGCGGTGCGGGAAATTGCCAACCAGCCCTACGTTGGCAAGGACGGCGACCTGCTGATCTTTATCGCCGACCTGCACCGCAACCAGCAAATCCGCCAGCAGCTGGGCCTCGATGACGGTCGCCTCCACACGACCGACATCTTCTTTCAAGCGGTCGAGGACACGGTCCTGGCCGTTCAAAACGTAGTCACCGCCGCCGAAAGCCTCGGCCTCGGCGCCGTAGTGCTGGGCTCGGTCAACAACGACCCGGCTGCCCTAGTCAAGGCCCTCGGCTTGCCGAAGCTGACCTTCCCGGTGCTGGGCCTCCAGGTGGGGATCCCGGACCAGGAACCGCAGCTCAAGCCGCGCCTGCCGCTGAACTTCGTCGCCTTTGAAAACGACTACCCGACCGACTTCAAGGTCAGCGACCTCAAGGATTACGATCAGGTGGTCCAGACCTACTACGACCTCCGCGACGCCAACCGGCGGATCGACTCCTTCACCAAGCAGATTTCCGGCAAGAAGCTGACGGCCGACCCGGCCAAGCGTGACGGCCTGGCCCAGCTCCTCCGCGACCAGGGGCTGGCCCTCGACTGGCAGTAGGCGGCCACATTCCGTGTATTTGCTGGCCCGGTGTGGGATAATCGGGCCAAAGGGGGAATTTTGATGACACTGGAAAACGTTAATTCACCAATCAAGTTGGCCAACGGCACCACCATCCCGTGCGTCGGTTATGGCACCTTCCGGACCGACCCGGCGGTGACCAAGGAGGCCGTTATGGCGGCCCTTCAGGCGGGCTTCCGCCACATCGACACCGCCCGGGTGTACGAAAACGAGGCCGGCGTCGGCGAGGCGATCAAGGCGGCCGGCATCCCGCGCGACCAGCTCTTCGTCACCAGCAAGCTCTGGAACGCCGACCGTGGCTACGAGCAAACCAAGGCGGCCCTCGATGCCAGCCTGCAGCGGCTGGGGCTGGACTACCTCGACCTCTACCTGATCCACTGGCCGGCCAACCGCAAGCAGTTTGGCGACCGGGCGGCGGAAATCAACGCCGAAACCTGGCGCGCCTTTGAGGACCTTTACAAGGCCGGCAAGCTGAAGGCGATCGGCGTCAGCAACTTCCTGCCCCACCACCTTGACGAACTGCTGAAGACGGCCACGATCAAGCCGATGGTCGACCAGGTTGAGGTCCACCCCGGCTGGCCGCAAAGAGAAGCGGTCAAGGGGATTCAGGACCGCGGGATCCTGGTTGAGGCCTGGGGCCCGCTCGGCGGCCAGGGGGCAACCGTGCTGACCAACCCGGTGATGGCGGCCATCGCCGCCGCCCACCAGAAGACGACCGCCCAGGTCAGCCTCCGTTGGCTGATCCAGCAGGGGCTGGTGCCGTTGCCGAAGTCGGTTCACGAGGCGCGGATCAAGGAAAATATGCAGGTCTTCGACTTCACCCTCAGCGCGGAAGAAATGGCCAAGATTGACGCCCTGACCGATCTCGGTGGCCAGTGCGCCAAGCCGGACGAGGTTGACTTCTAAGAAAATCATTATTGAACGGCAAAACCGCCGCCCAACCACGAAAAGTGGCCGGGCGGCGGTTTCTTGCTTATTTCGGTTGTTAGTCGTGGTCAACCGGGACGGTTTCCACCGCCGGCTGGGAGGCTGGCCGCAGGAAGTGCCAGCCAAGGCCGAGGGCCAGTCCCACCAGGGCCGGGACCAGCCAGGAGAGCCCCATTGAGGCTAGCGGCAGGTGGGCCCGCCAGGCCGCCACCGCTTGACCAAAGGCGCTAGCGGAAACAACCTTCGGGAAGGAGACCACCATGTCGCCGAGGGCCGGAACGACGGTGAAGAGGACGACGCAGAAGTAGACCCGGCCGTCGCGGTGGAAGAGCGGCGAGCAGACCGACAAGAGAATCAGGACCATCGCCAGCGGGTAGAGGAACATCAACATCGGCGTCGACCAGGCAATGATCTGGTTGAGGCCGAAGTTGGCGACGGCAAAGGAGGCCAGGGTGGTCAGCGCCAGCCAGGTGTGGTAGGAGACCTTCGGGAAGTGCTTGTGGAAGTCCTGGGCGAAGGCCGCCACCAGGCCGACCGCGGTGGTGAGGCAGGTGACGGTGATCAAGACCGCCAGCACCGCCTGGCCGAAGGCACCGCCGTAGTAGTTAACGATCTGGTTGAAGGCAACCCCACCGTCGGCCGACAGCTTGAACTTGCCCAAGGACATCGCCCCGGCAACGATCAGCAGGAGGTAGATCAAAGCGACCCCGCCCATGGCCAGCAGGCCGGACTTGGCCACGACCGCGGCGACGTCGCCCGGCTTGCGGTGGCCCATCTGACGAACGGCGGTAACCACCGTCACCCCAAAGGCGAGCCCGGCCAGGGCGTCCATCGTGTTGTAGCCCTGCAAAAAGCCGTTGGTCAGGGCACTCGTCTTGTAGGCGGCGGTTACCGTGGCCGTGGCCGGGTTGCCCAGCGGCTTGAGGAAGGCGACCAGAAACATCAAAAAGAGGAGGGCCAGGAAGAGCGGGTTCAAGACCTTGCCGACGTTAGCCAGGATGCTATTTTCGTGGTAGGAAAAGGCGAAGGCGAGGGCGAAGAAGACCGCCGAGAAGACCAGCAGGGCCAGCCCCTGGTAGCGGGTCGGAACGAAGGGGGCCACGCCAACGGTGAAGGAGACGGTTGCCGTCCGCGGGGTGCCGAAGAGGGGGCCGATGGTGGCGTGGATCAGGACCATGAAGCAGAGGGCAAAGCCAACCCCGAGCGGGCGGCCGACGTCATAGACCCCGTTGGCCCGGGTGACGGCGATCGCCAGCACCGACAGGAGGGGCAAGAGGACCCCGGTGACGAGAAAGCCGAGGGCGGCGACGCCCCAGTGGCTGCCGGCCAGTTGCCCCAGGTGGAGCGGGAAAATCAGGTTGCCGGCGCCGAAGAAGAGACCGAAGAGAAGGGAGGCGACGACGAAGAACTGCCGCCAGCGGAGTTTTTGTTCGGAAAGTGAATGCATATGTAGTTCCCCCAATCAAAAAATTTGGAACCCAACGAAAAAGGCGCCCCCTGACCAGCGAGTGCTGATCAAGGGACGCCGCAACGTGGTACCACCCTTCTTCGCCGCCGAAGTGGCAGCCTTAGACCGGACGGCAAGAATGCGATCCGGTTGCATGCTAAAGGGTGCGCCCTCCGGACCTTGGCTGGCCCGGACTCGAAAGTGATTTTCGCGAAGGTCAGGACCGGCCCCCTTCCACCAACCGGGGCTCGCTAGCGGGTGACCACCGCTACTCTTCTTTCTCATTGTGTTCCGAAGATTAAGTTGTTGGGGCCATTGTAGGGCGCATCCGGGGACCTGTCAAGAGAAAATGAGATCTTTTCTAATCGATTCTTCATTTTTTGGCTGACGGGTAGGAAAGAAGCGCCCCAGTGCTCGGGGAAAGGGAGGTGCCGTTGGCTGAAATAGAAAACACCCCCGCTTGTGGCAGAAGGGCAGGCGGGGGTGTAGAAGAAATACGAATTAAATCATTGTGGAGACAATTAATTCAAGCGAGTTACCTTACTACAAGTGGTCCGAAGAGAACCGAATCGCAGCAAGGGACCGAATAGAACCAAACCGCCGCCGGGGTACCACCGCCGGAGGGGAGTAGACCCGGGAGCTCAGGGGTGAAATTGTTCTTGGCGATTTATCGCCTAGAACAAGGCCAAGCTTTGAGACCGGAACGGGCTCAAAGTTGTGCCCACCCCGTTCCAGTCTCCCGGAAGCTACTCCCCGGAGGCCCTCCTCAGCGTTCCAGGGCTGCTTTTCGCGGAGCGGAGCACTTTACTTGAAGTAGTTGATCCCCATCGCGTCCTTCACCTCGTCCAGGGTCTTGGCGGCCACCTGGTTGGCGGCGTCGCTGCCGGCCTTGAGCATGGCGTAAACGGCGGCCGGATCCTTGGCGAATTCCTCGCGGCGAGCGCGGATTGGGGCCAGTTCGGCGTCGAGCACGTCCAGCAAGTAGCGCTTGAGCTTAACGTCGCCGAGCCCGCCTTGGCGGTAGTGGTCCTTCAATTCCTGGACCTTGTCCTTGTCCTTGGCGAAGATGTCGAGGTAGGTGAAGACGACGTTGCCTTCTACCTGGCCCGGGTCCTCAACGTGGATGTGGTTCGGGTCGGTGTACATCGACATGACCTTCTTCTTCAGGGTGTCGGCGTCGTCGGCCAGGTAGATGGCGTTGCCCAGCGACTTGCTCATCTTGGCGTTGCCGTCGAGGCCCGGAATCCGCCCCTGGCCCTCCGGCGGGAAGACCCCTTCCGGTTCCACCAGCACCGGCCCGTAGATCGAGTTGAAGGAGCGCACGATTTCACGGGTTTGCTCCAGCATCGGTTCCTGGTCGTCGCCGACCGGCACCAGTTCGGCCTTGAAGGCGGTGATGTCGGCCGCCTGGCTAACCGGGTAGGTCAAGAAGCCGGCCGGGATCGAGTGGTTGAAGTTCTTTTGCTGGATCTCGGCCTTGACGGTTGGGTTGCGCTCGAGTCGCGAAACGGTCACCAGGTTGAGGTAGTACATGTTCAGTTCGGCCAGGGCTGGGATCTGCGATTGGACGTAGATCGTGGCCTTCTTCGGGTCGAGGCCCACGGCCAGGTAGTCGAGCGCCACCTGGAGGAGGCTGTTGCGGACCTTCTCCGGGTCGCGGGCGTTATCGGTCAGCGCCTGCTGGTCGGCAATCATGATGAAGGGGCGGTACTGGCCGGCGTTTTGCATCTTGACCCGTTCCTTGAGCGACCCAACGTAGTGGCCGATGTGGAGCTTGCCGGTTGGCCGGTCCCCGGTGAGGACGATCTTCTTTTCTGCTGTCATCTGAATCTTCCTTTCTAAACTGGAGTGGCGACTTTTCCGCGGATTGGGGCGGGCGGAAATAAAAAAATCGCCCCCGTTCAACTGAACGTAGGACGATTGGACCGCGGTGCCACCTACCTTGCGGAAAAATTCCGCCACTCACTGCTTGCTTAACTTGTCGCCGGGGTCCACTTCGCGGGGGGGTGGGGCCCTTACAGCCTGGGGGTCCCTCTCTGAATGCCGCTACTAATTTCCCGGTTGAATTGTTCTTATTATACGGCGGCTAGTGTGCTTCGTCCACCTTAGCGAGGGTGTAGTTCTTCTTCCCCCGGCGAACGATCACGTACTTGCCGTCAAAGTGGCTGGCCGGGTCGACCGTGGCGTCTTCGGCGGTTACCTTTTCGCCGTTGATCCGGATGGCGCCGTTCTTGACGTCTTCGCGGGCCTGGCGCTTCGATGGTTCGATCTTGGTGTCAACCAGCCAGTCGATGATGTTGGCCGCCGTTGCCGAAACGGTAACCGACGGGGTGCCGGCAAAGGCCTGCTGAACTTCTTCCACCGTCAGGTCCTGAACGTTGCCGGAGAAGAGTAGCTGCGAGATCTTGATGGCCTGTTCGGTGGCCGCTTCGCCGTGGACGAAAGTCGTCACCTCGGCCGCCAGCCGCTTTTGGGCTTCCCGCTTCCACGGTTCGTTGGCCACCTTTTCGGCCAAGTCGTCGATTTCCTCGTGGCTGAGGAAGGTGAAGTACTTGAGGTACTTGATCACGTCGCGGTCGTCCTGGTTGAGCCAGAATTGGTAGAACTCGTACGGCGAGGTCTTCTTTTCGTCCAGCCAAACGGCCCCGCCAGCGGTCTTGCCGAACTTGGTGCCGTCGGCCTTGAGCATCAGCGGGATCGTCAGGCCGAAGACCTTGGCATCAGCCCCCTCGGTCCGGTGGATCAGGTCAATCCCGGCGGTGATATTGCCCCACTGGTCGGAACCCCCGATTTGGAGCTGGACGTCGTTGTGCTTGTAAAGGTGCAGGAAGTCGACCGCCTGGAGGATCTGGTAGGTAAATTCGGTGAAGGAGATCCCGGCGGCCAGGCGGCTGGCCACCACTTCCTTGTTCAGCATCGTGTTGACGTTGAAGAGCTTCCCGAAGTCACGCAGGAAGTCGATCATCGAGAACTTGCTCAGCCAGTCGTAGTTGTCGACGATGGTGAAGTTTTCCCGGCCGAAGAGCTTGACCATCTGCGCGGTCAGGGCCTTCTTGTTGTGTTCGAGCTGGGATTCGGTTTGCAGGTTCCGTTCGGTCTTGCGGCCAGACGGATCACCGATTGCCCCGGTCCCGCCCCCGATGATGATCACCGGGTGGTGGCCGGCCAGCTGGAACCGCTTCAGCATCATGAAGGGAATCAGGTGGCCGATGTGGAGGCTGTCGCCGGTCGGGTCGGTCCCGCAGTAGAGGCTAATCTTCTTTTCTTCGGTCAGTTGCTTGAGCCCTTCCTCGTCGGTCGCCTGGTTGAGGGCGCCGCGCCACTTGAGTTCGTCGATAATGTTCATCTGTAGTCTCCTCTCTTGGCGGTCCGGGAAAAGAAAAAATCGCCCCTTGCTAACAAGCATGGGACGATCATGGTCGTGGTACCACCCAATTTCGCACGCGCTGCGCGTACCTTCATTTACCCGGACAGATTTTAAGACCGTGGTGTAATTCGGGTGCCGGCTGTGGGCTGGCTTGCAGCGGCCGCCAGCTCTCTTGGCCAGGGAACCGGTCCCTACTGGGTCCACGATAAAACTATGCCCATTAAACACTCTTTGGTGCGGGGTGTCAAGGTCAGCGGGGGTTAATTTAAATAAGTTTTCCGGGGATTAAAGTTTACTTTAGACGATTAGAAAATGATTACATCTTTTTAATTAATGCTTTTTGGTCTAATTATGTTAAAAGATTCAGCCGAGTGATAGAGTATTTATTACAAACTATTTAAGATTTTTAAGTAAAGGAGCGTGACGGATGATGAGCAAGCATTGGCTAGGAAAAGTGCTAATGGGATTGGCCCTTCTGGTCGGAGTTGGATTGGGGTTGAGTGCCCAGCAGCCGGTTCACGCTGCCGAAAAGACCTACACGATCGGGACCGTCGATAGCTTCGAGCCCTTCGAAATCCCCAACAACCGCGGGACCTACACCAGCAAGAACCCGGGGATCGAAATCGAAATGCTGCAACAAATTGCCAAGCACGAGGGCTTCAAGTACAAGCTGAAGGTGATGAGCTTCGACGCCACTTTGACCGCCCTGCAAGCCGGCCAGATCGACGCCACCATGGGCGGGATGAGCGTTACCAGCGAACGGAAGGCAACGATCGACTTCACCAAGTCCTACTACAGCTCCGGGGTCGTAATGGCGGTCGCCAAGAGCAGCAAGATCACCAAGCTGAGCCAGCTCAAGGGCAAGACGGTCGCCGTCAAGTCCGGGACCAGCGGGGCGATCTACGCCAAGAAGATGGCCAAGAAGTACCACTTCAAGGTGAAGTACTACAAGACCGACAACACAATGTGGAGTGACGTCCAAAACGGAAACTCGGCCGCCACCTTCGATGACGAGCCGGTCCTGCGCTACGGGATCCGCAACGGGATGAAGCTCAAGGTGGTCACCAAGGCCGTCGACTCCCAGCCGGTTGCCATGGGGGTCAAGAAGGGGCAAAACCAGGAACTGCTGGCCAAGCTCAACGACGGGATCACCTGGATGAAGAAGACCGGCCGGATGCAAAAGCTGATCAACAAGTACACCAAGGGCTCGGCCTCCTCGGCTGACTCCAGCAGCCAACGGACGATCTGGGCCCTGATCAAGAACAACAAGGGCGCCCTCTGGGACGGCCTGGTTGAAACCCTCGAACTGACCGTGGTTGGGGCCGTCCTTGCCCTGGCCTTCGGGGTCATCCTCGGGGTGATGGGGATCGCCGAAAACCGGCTCTTGACCGGCCTGTCCTCAACCCTGATCTACATCTTCCGCGGGATGCCGATGATCGTCTTGGCCTTCTTCATCTACATCGGGATGCCAAGCGTGATCGGCCAAAAGATTCCGCTCTTCACCGCCGGGGTGATCACCCTGATGCTCGACGAGGGGGCCTACGTCGGGGCGATCGTCAAGGGGGGCTTTGAGGCCGTTGACCGCGGTCAATGGGAAGCCGCCCGCTCGCTGGGGCTGCCGTACTCCAAGGCCCTGGTCAAGGTCATCATGCCCCAGGGGATCAAGATCATGATCCCGTCGCTGGTTAACCAGTTCATCATCACCCTCAAGGACACCTCGATCCTGTCGGCAATTGGGGTGATGGAGCTGACCCAAACCGGGACGGTGATCATCTCGCGGAACATGGAAGGGTTCAAGATGTGGCTGATCATCGCCGTGATCTACGTGGTCATCATCACCCTTCTGACCTGGCTGTCGAACTACGTACAACGAAAGGTGGGCTAGCGAATGGATAAGCAATACAAGGTTCAAGTAAAGGACCTCCACAAGAGCTACGGCCAAAACGAGGTCCTAAAGGGGATCAACCTCAACGTTAAGCCCAACGAGGTGGTCTGCATGATCGGCCCGTCCGGGAGCGGGAAGAGTACCTTCCTGCGCTGCCTCAACCGGCTGGAGGAACCCAACTCCGGCCACGTCTACGTTGACGGCTACGACATCGCCGACAAGCGGACCAACATCGACCTGGTGCGGCAAAACATCGGGATGGTCTTCCAACACTTCAACCTCTTCCCCAACATGTCGGTGGCCGAAAACATCATGCTGGCCCCGGTGCAACTGAAGAAGATGACCAAGGAGGAGGCCCGCGCGGCCGCCCTCAAGTACCTTGACATCGTTGGCCTGAAGGACAAGGCCGACGTGCGGCCAACCACCCTCTCCGGGGGGCAAAAGCAGCGGGTGGCGATCGCCCGCGCCCTGGCGATGAAGCCGGACGTGATGCTCTTTGACGAACCGACCAGCGCCCTCGACCCGGAAATGGTCGGCGACGTGCTCGGCGTCATGAAGCAGCTGGCCAAGGAGGGGATGACGATGATCGTCGTCACCCACGAAATGGGCTTTGCCAAGCAGGTGGCCGACCGGGTGGTCTTCTTCCACAACGGGGTGATCCAGGAGCAGGGGACGCCGGAGGAAATCTTCGACCACCCGCAACAAGAAGAAACCAAGAGCTTCCTCGACAAGGTGTTGAACGTCTAGCCTCAGCACTGGCTGGCGAGAATTGTTCGGGAATTATCCCACTAGTGGTGGCGGTTTCTTGATCTTGTTCGGAGATATCAGTTGACAATTGCCGCCGGGGGCCTATAATAGATGGTACCAACTTGTTTTGGCAGTCCAAAACAAGCCGTTGCGCAACGAAACGCCTGGTCACCAGAGAAGCGGGGGAGCTGGAAACCGCGGCCGGGTTCATGGCATTGTTATTGAAATTGGGTGGTTCCATTATCAACCGAGAGGAGGTTCGCCGCTTTGCCGGCCGACCTTAAACTTGGGTGGAACCGCGTTTTAGACGTCCCTAGCAGCGATGCTAGGGGCGTCTTTTGATTTTCAAAGAGATTCAAAGAGAGGAGAGAAACAATGGATAAGAAAACTGACGACCAACACTTGTCACGCTCGCTCAAGAGCCGCCACATCACGATGATCGCGATCGGGGGGGCAATCGGGACCGGGCTCTTCCTCGGGTCGGGGACGGCCATCCGCGCCGCCGGGCCCTCGATCATCCTGACCTACCTGATCGTCGGCCTCTTCTGCTTCTTCATGATGCGGGCCCTCGGGGAGCTGCTCTTGGCCGACCCGACCAAGCGCTCCTTCATCGATTCGGTCAAGGAATACCTCGGCGACCGGATGGAGTTCGTGGCCGGTTGGGCCTACTGGTCCTGCTGGCTGACCCTGGCGATGGCCGACCTGACCGCGACCGGGATCTACCTGGAATACTGGTTCCCCAGCCTGCCCCAGTGGGTGGGGCCGCTGGTGATCCTGGTGCTGCTGATGCTGATTAACATGATCAACGTCGGCCTCTTCGGCGAGCTGGAAACCTGGTTCTCCCTGATCAAGGTCTTTGCGATCGTCGCCCTGATCGTCGTCGGGCTGGTAATGGTGGTCTTCCGGGTCAAGACCGGGACCGGGACGGCCAGCCTGACTAACCTCTACACCCACGGCGGCTTCTTCCCCCGCGGGGCGGTCGGCTTCTTGATGTCCTTTCAAATGGTGGTCTTTGCCTTCGTCGGGATCGAAATGGTTGGCCTGACCGCCGGGGAAACCGCCAACCCGCAAGAAGACATCCCACGGGCGATCAACACCCTGCCGGTGCGGATCGGGCTCTTCTACATCGGGTCGATGCTGGCAATCATGGCCGTTTACCCCTGGAACCAGATCAAGACCAGCTCCAGTCCCTTCGTCCAGGTCTTTGCCGGGATCGGGATCACCGGGGCGGCGGCGCTCTTGAACTTCGTCGTCTTGACGGCCGCAATGTCGGCCACCAACAGCGCCATCTTCTCGACCAGCCGCTCACTCTACTCGCTGGCCCAGGGCGGCAACGCCCCCAAGGGCTTCCAGGAGCTGAGTCGCCAGGCGGTGCCGGTTAAGGCGATGCGCTTCTCCTCCTTGATCCTCTTCGTGGTCGTCATCTTGAACTACGTGATGCCGGCCGGGATCTTCACCGTCATTTCCGGGGTCTCGACGATCAACTTCATCATCGTCTGGTTGATTATCCTCTGGGCCCACATCAAGTACCGGGCCGCCCACCCGGAAGGTAACGCTTTTGCCATGCCGGGCTTCCCCTACACCAGCTGGCTGACGATCTTCTTCTTCATCGCCATCCTGGTTATTCTCCTATTTATTGACTCAACCCGCCTCTCACTGATCATTTCGCTGATCTTCTTCCTAGTGCTCTTCGTCGCCTCCGGCCGGGTAAAACCGGCGGCCGAAAAAGAGTGATTTTTGGAGCCGTTTTGCTCGCCAGAAGGGCCAAGGTATGCTATTCTGATGGTGAGGAAGGATGAAACCGTTGCCAGAATGAAGTAGGTTTTAACCATTAACAACTCACCCCATACCCAACCCATTCAAGTGATGCCTTAGCAAAAGTCCTGTTACTTTAAGTTTTGAGCATTGTCCCTCAGGATCCGCCCGAGAGACCAATCCGTATTGGTAAGTCCGCCGTAAGTTCTTCGTGACGTAACCAACGCGACCCCGAATACCAATACAAGTAGTGGTTTTCAATGCGTAAAGATTGTTTTCCACCCGCCGCGGCCTACAACCGCGGGAATATTCGAAAGACGAAGGTCGAAGTGGCTGCAACCTTGGGTCACCCAACCGACCCCCTTAGATGCGAGTAAGATTTGGCAGTTCCAACCATTTTAGTTTAGCTAGCTAGTGAATGATGAATCGATAATCGATCGCAACGGCAATCAGTCTTTCCTTGAACGCTCCGCAAATGCCTGCGGGGCGTTTTTTGGTGGCCGCCAGCGAATGCATGAAGGGGGGAGGCTCGTGCAACCGGTTGCCACAATTCCGGAACGAAGGGGCGCAAAATCCGCCTTTCGTTTGTGTCAGTCGGTGGTCAATTCAGTGGTCAAAAGTGGTGTAGACCGCCACCGAAGGCAAATTTCTAAAATTTTTCTTAACCACTTTGTGAAACCGTTCCCGCTTTGGAGACGGTTGCATTTTCCAGGTAAAACGGTGTATGGGCGAACAAAACCGGATTCAATTTTATCAATTTCACAAAGTGCCCCCGCCAGGGTGGGTTTACAAGCGCTTTTTCACCCGGTATATTAGTGATGGTAGTAAAACAGCGGGAGCGCTTTCTTTGGCTTCCGGTGGGTTACGAATTGCATTTATTTCATGTTATTTTACAGAAAGGTGTTCAGATCCATGTATCTTGCAATTAATATCCTTGGGTTGATCGTCTTCTTGGGAGTGGGGGTTCTCTTCTCCAAGAACCGGAAGGCCATCAACTGGAAGGCAATTGCCATCATGGTTGTTTTAAACCTTGTTTTGGCCTGGTTCCTTACCGGGTCGGCGGCCGGCCGGGCCGGGGTTAAGGCAGCAGCTGACGGCTTTGCCTGGATTGTTAACGTCTCTGCCAAGGGGACGGTCTTCGCCCTCGGTGGTTGGTACGACACTAAGAACCTGAACTTCATCTGCTCTGCCCTCATGCCAGTGCTGATGATCGTTCCGATGTTCGACATCCTGACCTACATCGGCTTCCTGCCGTGGGTCATCAAGTGGATCGGGAAGGGCCTTTCCTTCCTGACCGGGCAACCGAAGTTCGAATCCTTCTTCGCCGTTGAAATGATGTTCCTCGGGAACACCGAAGTGCTGGCCATCTCCGGTCAACAACTGAAGAAGATGACCAAGGAACGGAACCTGACGATTGCCATGATGTCGATGTCCTGTGTTACTGCATCGATCCTCGGTTCCTACATCGCCATGATGCCGGGTCAATTCATCCTGACCGCCGTGCCGATTAACATCGTGAACTCCCTGATCGCTACTAGCCTGATGAACCCAATCAAGGTGAGCGAAGCAGAAGACACGATCGAAACGGTCGGCAAGAGCGACGACGGGAAGAAGGAACCATTCTTCAGCTTCCTTGGTGACTCGATCTTGGGTGCCGGGCGCCTGATTCTGATCATCATCGCAAACGTTGTGGCCTTCGTTGCCCTGGCTGCCTTGATCGATGCCATCTTGGCCCTCTTCGGCAAGCCGTTCAACGGGCAACCAATCTCCCTGGAATCGATCCTCGGGGTTGTAATGTTCCCGTTCTCCTGGCTGATGGGGCTGCCGGTCGACGAAGCCTGGAAGCTTGCCCAATACATGGGGATGAAGTTGGTTACCAACGAATTCGTTGTTATGGGTGAAGTTACCGGCTCAATCGCCCACTACCCAGAACACCTCAAGGCGGTTCTGACCACCTTCATCACTTCCTTCGCCAACTTTGGGACCCTCGGGATGATCATCGGGGCCTTCAAGGGCTTGGTTGACAAGGAAAGCAACGACTACATTGCCAAGAACGTTGGCTACCTGCTGCTGTCCGGGATCCTGGTATCCCTGCTCTCCGCAGCCTTCGTTGGCCTCTTCGTTTGGTAAGAGTTAAATTGGGGCGGTCCGCGCGACTGCCCTTTATTTGACGACAAAATTAAAAGCGGTTCCAATTTAAGGAGGAATTTACAATGACCTACAAGATTATCATGGACACTGACCCGGGGATTGACGACGCTGCCGCCCTGACGATGGCGATCAACGACCCGGAAATCGACCTCAAGTTGGTGACGGCGGTGGCCGGCAACGTGACCGTTGACAAGACGACCGCCAACGCCCTCAAGATTGTTCACTTCTTCGGCAAGGACAAGGAGATTCCGGTGGCCATGGGGGCCGAGGAACCCCTGATCAAGCCGTTTGAAGACGCCGCCCGGATCCACGGGGCCTCCGGGATGGAAGGCTATGACTTCGGCGACGACTACGGCGAACCGATCAAGAAGTCGGCCGTGGAGGCCCTCCACGACGCCATTATGGCCGAAGACGAGGTCATCCTGGTGCCAACCGGCTCCTACACCAACATCGCCCTCCTCTTCAAGCAGTACCCAGAGGTAAAGAGCCACATCAAGAAGATCGTGGCGATGGGGGGCTCGATCTCCGGCGGGAATATGACCAGCGTGGCCGAGTTCAACGTCTTCACCGACCCGGACGCCGCCAAGATCATGTACAACGCCGGGATCCCGATCGTCACCGTCGGCCTCGACGTCACCCTCAAGGCGCTGATCACGCCGGAAACCCTGGCCAAGTTGGCAACGATGAACGAGACTGGGAAGATGCTCCACGGCCTGATTAGCCACTACAACGACGTCAGCGGTGCCGGTCACCCGATGCACGACGTTAACACCATCTTCTACCTCCTCCACCCAGAGGCCTACACCACCAAGAAGCTGTGGGTGGACATCCAAACCGACGGCCCGGCAATCGGCGGGATGATCGCCGACATCCGCGGGGCCTACCACGACGGCAAGACCAACGCCGAGGTCTGCGTCGACATTGACGCGGCGGCCTTCAACCAGTGGTTCCTGGACGAAGTTTCCAAGATGAAGTAACCGACCTTTCCCGAAGCGGCGGGCGAGCAAGTGCTCCCCGCCGCTTTTTTGCGGCCATTATTTCCCGGGAAATTGGCGGCCGCGGCGGTTGAATTGGCGCGGATTATACGGTAAAGTTAGGGGTGGTCGTGAAACAATTTTGTGTTCCACGGAAAGGAAACGAGAAAATGACGCCAGAACAATTTCGGGCTGCCCTGGCCCGGCTGGGGATTACCCTGACCGACCAGCAGATGGCCCAGTTTGATCAGTATTACCACTACCTCATCGAGGTCAACCAGCACCTCAACCTGACCCGGATCACCGCCGAAGACGAGGTCTACCTCAAGCACTTCTACGATTCGCTGATGGGGGCCTTCGCCGAACCGGCGCTGCAAACCGCCGACTGGCAGCTTTGTGACATTGGGGCCGGGGCCGGCTTCCCCTCCCTGCCGCTGAAGATTGCCTTCCCGCAGCTGGAGGTGACGATCGTCGACTCGCTCAACAAGCGGATCGACTTCCTGCGCTCGCTAGTGGACCGCTTGGGCCTGGAGAAGGTTCACCTGGTTCACGCCCGTGCCGAGGAGTTCTCCAATAAGAAGGGCCCGGGCCGCGAGCAGTTTGACCTGGTGACCGCCCGGGCGGTGGCCCGGCTGAGCGTCCTCAGCGAACTCTGCCTGCCGGCAGTCAAGGTGGGCGGCGAGTTCTTGGCCTACAAGGCCGCGGCGGCCAGCGAGGAGTTGCAGGCCGCCCAAACCGCTCTGGCAACCCTGGGCGGTCAGGTGGAAAACACGATGGAGCTGGTCCTGCCAACCCAGCCGGAACCAGAAAAGCGCAACCTTATTACCATTAAGAAGGTGGCCGCCACGCCGCTCAAGTACCCACGGCGGCCGGGGTTACCGAACAAGAAACCATTAGAATAGGGGGGAGCACAATGGCATTTTCCTTATTTGGCTTTGGCAGCAAGGCCAAGCCGGCCAAGAACCAGGTCGTTTCGATCCCGCTGCGGCAGATCGAACCCAACCGCTACCAACCGCGCCAGGTCTTCGACAAGCGCCAGATCCAGGAGCTGGCCCACACGATCGACGAACACGGTCTCTTGCAACCGATCGTCCTGCGTCAGTACGAGGCCGGCAAGTACGAAATCATTGCCGGCGAGCGGCGCTTCCGGGCGATGCAACTTTTGCAGTGGGAAGAGGCCCCGGCGATCGTCGAAAAGATGAGCGACCGCGAATCGGCCTCGTTGGCCCTGATCGAAAACCTGCAACGGTCGCAGCTGAGCTCGGTCGAGGAGGCCCGCGCCTACCGCAAACTGATGGAGATGAACCACCTCACCCAGCAAACCCTCGCCAAGGGGGTCGGCAAGAGTCAGTCGACGATCGCCAACAAGCTACGCCTGCTGACCCTGATTGAGCCGGTGCAAAACGCGATCCTCGATGGCTTGATCAGCGAACGCCACGGCCGCGCCCTGATCGGCCTGAGCGAGGACGACCAGCGCAACCTGCTGATGGAAATTGTCAACAACAAGCTGACCGTCCGCCAGACCGAGGAGGCAGTGGCGGCCTTGACCGCCCCGGCCCAAGCGGAGGCCGCTCCGGATGAAGAAGCCACGGCAGAGCAAGCGGCCGACCACCAGACTGCACAGGAAGCGCCGGTGAACCAGGCGGAAGAAGGCCCAACCGCGCCGACCAAGAAGAAGCGGGCCAAGAAGAAGCCGGCCAAGATCAGCGTCAGCGACCCGCAGATCGCCCTCAACACGATCAAGCAGTCGGTCGACCTCCTGGAGCAAAACGGCTTCACCACCGCCGTTGAACAGGAAAAGGTGGCCGGCGGCTTCAAGTTGACGATCACGGTTAAGCAAAGCGGGGAGGAGAAGCACTAATGGCCCGGGGAAAGAAACGGTTACGACTCAAGAAACTGGCCAGCCAGGCCACCCAGGCGGCCAGCGGCGACGAAGCGGTGGTTGAACTCGCCCTCAGCACGATCCGGCCCAACCCCTACCAGCCGCGGCGCAACTTCGCCCCGGCCGGGCTCGAGGAGCTGGCCAAGTCGATCAAGGCGGCCGGCGTCTTTCAGCCGGTCATCGTTCGCCAGGCCGACGCCAACCTCAAGCGCTACGAGCTGATTGCCGGCGAGCGGCGCTTTCGGGCGGCCAAGCTGGCCGGGCTGACGACGATCCCGGCGATCATTCGCCAGGTCAACGACAGTGAGATGATGGAGGTTGCCATCTTAGAGAACCTCCAGCGCGAGGACCTGACCCCGCTTGAGGAGGCCCAGGCCTACCAGACCCTGATGACCAAGCTCAACCTGACCCAGGCGGAAGTGGCCGAACGGCTCGGTAAGTCGCGGCCCTACATCGCCAACTACCTCCGCCTCCTCGGCCTGCCGGACGCGGTCAAGGCCCTGGTGGCCAAGGGGCAGCTGTCGATGGGCCAAGCGCGGACTTTGCTGGGGCTCAAGGAGCCGGCGGCGGTGATCAAGCTGGCCGAGCGGGCGGTCAAGGAGAACCTGACCGTTCGCCAGCTCGAGGAAATCGTGGCCAAGGCCGGCAAGGAGCAGGTCCGGACGGTCACCAAGCCGGTCCAGCCGGTCGACCCCTTCCTGCGGGCGGCCAGCGACCAGCTCGAGCGCCGCTTTGGTACCAAGGTGGCCTTCAAGCAGGGCAAGCAAAACCACGGCAAGATCGAGATCCCGTACCAGTCGGCGGACGAGTTGAACCGCCTGCTCGAGCTGCTCGGGGTCACCTTTGACTAGAAACGGGGGAGAACAATGGCAGCAAACAAGATTGACTACCAGCTGAACGACATCGTGATGATGAAGAAGCCGCACCCCTGTGGGGTCAACCGGTGGCAGATCATCCGGGTCGGCGCCGACATGAAGGTCGAGTGCACCGGCTGCGGCCACATCGTGATGATGGACCGCTACAAGTTCAACAAGCGGATCAAGAAGGTCTTAGAACGACCGGAAGCGGAAGAGAAATAAGGAGTTAGAAACATGTCATTAACTGCAGGGATCGTCGGCCTGCCAAACGTCGGCAAGTCGACCCTATTCAACGCAATCACCAAGGCGGGGGCCGAAATGGCCAACTACCCCTTCGCCACGATCGAACCAAACGTCGGCATGGTTGAAGTGCCCGACAAGCGCCTGGCGCGGATCGACGAACTGATTCCGGCCAAGAAGATCGTGCCAACCACCTTTGAGTTCACCGACATCGCCGGGATCGTCAAGGGGGCCTCCAAGGGGGAAGGTTTGGGGAACAAGTTCCTCGAAAATATTCGCCAGACCGACGCCATCGTTCACGTGGTGCGGGCCTTTGACGACGACGACATCACCCACGTGACCGGCAAGGTCGACCCGGTCGACGACATCGACACGATCAACCTCGAGCTGATCATGGCCGACCTCGAAGCGGTCAACAACCGCCTTGCTAAGGTGCAGCGGGCGGCCAAGGGACGCGACAAGGACGCCCTGGCCGAGCTGGCGGTGCTGGAAAAGCTCAAGCCGGTCCTCGAAGACGGCAAGAGCGCGCGGACGATTGACTTCAACGAAGAGGAGCAAAAGATCGTCAAGGGCCTCTTCCTGCTGACCAGCAAGCCGGTCCTCTACGTGGCCAACATCGCCGAGGACGACATGGCCGACCCGGACGCCAACAAGTACATGGACGCCATCAAGGAACACGTTGCCGGCGAGGGCGAAGTGATCGGCGTTTCGGCGGCCGCCGAAGAGCAGATCGCCGAAATGGACGAGGACGAAAAGAAGGACTTCCTCGAAATGGAAGGGGTCGAAGAGCCGGGGCTCAACCGGCTGATCCGGGCCGCCTACAAGCTGCTCGGCCTGGAGACCTTCTTCACCGCCGGGGGGCCGGAAACCCGCGCCTGGACCTTCAAGAAGGGGACCAAGGCGCCGCAAGCGGCCGGGATCATCCACTCCGACTTCGAGCGGGGCTTCATCCGCGCCGAAGTGATGTCCTTTGCCGACCTCGACCAGTACGGCTCCCAGGCCAAGGTCAAGGAAGCCGGCAAGCTCCGCTTGGAAGGGAAAGACTACGTAATGCAGGACGGGGACATTGTTGAGTTCCGCTTCAATGTCTAGAAGGTGAATCAATTGACTGAACAAGAACGCAACGCCGCCGCTGGTCAGCGGCAAAAGCAACACCAAAAAGCGGCTCAACAGGCCGCCGGCAAGTCCTTTCAGGCGGCCGGCCTGACCCGCAAGAACGAGGAATTCATGTTCCAGCTCAACAAGCAGTTGGACGCCCAGGGGGCCACTGGCGAACAAAAGCAGGCCCTGCTGGACGAAACCCAACGCCAGTTGCTGGCGGCCCAGCCGGAGGGGAAGACCGCCAAGGCCCTCTTCGGTACGCCGACCAGCCACGCCCACGAGCTCCTTCACCCGAAGAAGCAGGTCGAAGAGCGGGATGAAAACACCAACCTCTGGCTGATGGCGGCCGACAACGCCCTGATGTTCTTTGCCATCTTTGCCTTCATGTTTGGGATCCTGGCCTTCACCTCGCCGAGTGCCCTGGCCACCAACGGCCACAACGGCAACTCGGGGATCACGGCAATCATCCTGGTTGCCCTCGCCGGGGGTGGCCTCTTCGGCGGCCTGATGAAGCTGATCCGGCCGAAGATCCTGGACGACGGCAGCCGCGAAAAGCGGCCGCTCTGGTACCGGGTGCTGGTGATCATCCTCGGGCTGATCACTTGGATTGCCATCTACGGCCTGGTTACCCTCTTGCCGAACGCAATCAACCCGCAACTCAACAAGTGGGTCTACGTGATCCTTGGGGTGGCGGGCTTCGCCGCCGACCTCTACTTGCGGACCAAGTTCAACATCGCCAACGCCCTCTTCGGTGGGCAACCGCGGCGCAAGGACTAACAAAAAAGCTGGCAGCGTGCCAGCTTTTTTATTTTGTCGCGGGCGACGACCAGCGAATTTCTTCTTATCGGCAGGGGCTTAACCCTTGACGCCCCGCAAAAAACCGAGTATTCTAGCTACTAATCAAATTCAAGAGGGAGTGGAAGATTAATGTCAAATTGGGACACAAAGTTCGCTAAAAAGGGAATTACGTTCGATGACGTGCTGCTGATTCCGGCAGAAAGCCACGTTTTGCCGAACGAAGTTGATCTGGGGGTTCAACTGGCCGACAACCTCAAGTTGAACCTACCCTTCATCTCCGCCGGGATGGACACGGTAACCGAAAGCTCGATGGCGATTGCCATGGCCCTGCAAGGGGGCCTTGGGGTCATCCACAAGAACATGTCGATCCAGGCCCAGGCCGGCGAAGTGGCCAACGTCAAGGGCGTGGCTTTGACCGGCAACTTCACCAAGGCCGCCGTTGACGACCAGAACCGCCTCCTAGTTGCCGCCGCGGTTGGGGTTACCTCCGATACCTTTGAGCGGGCCGAAGCCCTCTTTGAAGCCGGTGCCGACGCGATCGTGATCGACACCGCCCACGGCCACTCCGCCGGGGTGCTCCGCAAGATCAAGGAAATCCGCGACCACTACCCGAACCAAACCTTGATCGCCGGGAACGTTGCCACCGGCGACGGCACCCGGGCCCTCTTCGACGCCGGGGTGGACATCGTTAAGGTCGGTATCGGCCCTGGTTCGATCTGCACCACCCGCGTGGTTGCCGGGGTGGGGGTTCCGCAAATTACCGCCATTTACGACGCCGCCACGGCCGCCAAGGAATACGGCAAGCCGATCATTGCCGACGGGGGGATCAAGTACTCCGGCGACATCGTCAAGGCCCTCGCCGCCGGTGGGAACGCCGTAATGCTCGGGTCGATGTTCTCCGGGACGACCGAAGCACCGGGCGAAGTCTTCGAAGACAACGGCAAGAAGTACAAGGCCTACCGCGGGATGGGTTCGGTTGGTGCCATGGCCCAGGCCCACGGCTCCTCCGACCGTTACTTCCAAGGTGGGGTCAACGAAGCCAACAAGCTGGTTCCGGAAGGGATCGAAGCCCGGGTTGCCTACAAGGGTGACGTGGCCGACATCATCTTCCAACTGGTCGGTGGTCTCCGTAGCGGGATGGGCTACTGCGGCGCCGCTAACATCCAGGCCCTGATCGACAACGCCCAATTCGTTCAAATCTCGAACGCCGGCCTCCGCGAATCGCACCCGCACGACGTTCAAATCACCAAGGACGCCCCGAACTACAGCCGCAACTAGTTCTGGGTGACCAACAAAAGGCCGCCTTCCTTACCACGCCGGTGAGGAAGGCGGCCTTTTCGTTATCAAAGAATGCCCAAAGTGGAATGATCAAGAAGGCAAAAGGGCGGTATCCTAGGAGGGGAGCCAGCCGCGCCCCTCAAGATCGAGCTCGCGCTTGCGTAGGCCCGAGACGAAGGGGTTGCCGGCAACGTAGAAGCGTTGCGGGGCGGCGCTGTCCTTGCCGGTTGGGTTGAGGCCGACCCGGGCGGTGGTGATTATTTCCCGGGGAATATTTCGCGGCTGGAGTTGGACCTGCAGCGGGCTGGTTTCCATCGGTTGGCCGTCGAGGGCGCGGGAGTGGATCCCCAGCGCTTCCACTAGCTTTGCCGGGCCGTTGCTGATCAGCCGCCCGCGCTGGTGGCGGTTGGCGGCCATTACTTCCGGCTGGTGGGCGGGTTCGAGGCCGCGGATCAGGATCCCCTGGGGGACGCCGGCCGGCTGGACCACCACGTCGAAGCAGTAGTGGCCACGGATCTGGTAGAGGTAGATGTCACCGGGATTGCCGTAGAGGGCGGCGGTGTAGCCGGTGCGGCGGCCGCCAAAGGCGTGCGAGCCGGAGTCGGCCTCGCCGAGGTAGGCCTCGGTCTCGACGATCCAGCCGCCGACTACGCCCCGTGGTCCGGCGTAGGTTAACTGGCGGCCCAGCAGGTCGCGGGCGATGGTCACCGTTGGGCGACCGGTGAAGAATTGTTGGTACTTAGATAGCATGAAGACGCCCCCGAAAGGAAGGATAACAGTGGAAGAACTAAAGTTGGAACGGGTTTATCGCCAGCCGGCCGACCTGGCGGGCTACCGGATCCTGGTCGACCGCCTCTGGCCGCGGGGGATCTCCAAGGTCAAGGCCCAGCTGGACTGGTGGCCCAAGGAGATCGGCCCGAGCACCGACCTGCGGAAGTGGTACGGCCACGACCCGGCCAAGTTTCCGGACTTCAAGGCCCGCTACCTGGCGGAACTGGCCGCCAACCCGGCCTATCCGGAGCTGTTGGCACGGGTCAAAGAAGAGCTGGTCAGACAACCGGTGATCCTGCTCTTCGGCGCCAAGGACGAGGAGCACAACCAGGCGGTGGTGCTGGCCGAGAAGCTACGGGCCGACCTGGCAGCCTCTTGACCTGATTCTCCTAATATTACACTGCAATCGCGGAAAGAAAGAGCGCTCCTAGCATCTAGGCAAGAACAAACTCCGGCCCGTCCCGTGCCGAAGCCCGTTCTCACCTAGCTGTACGGAGCGCTTTGAACCTTTCTTTCCAGCTTCATTTCCACCAGCGCTTGTTGAAGATCAGCACGATCGCCAGCCCCATCATGATCAGGGTGATTAAAATCGTGATTTGCCAGGCCCAGTCGCTCTGGGCGAAGGGCAGACTCTTGACGTTTTCGCCGTAAAACCCGGAGACGATCGGCGGGATCGAAAGGGCGATCGAGACGACGGTCAGGAACTTCATCGTTTGGTTCAGGTTGGAATCGAGCACCTTGCTGTAGGCGTCGGACACCCGGGCGGTGACGTTGGAGGTCATCTGAGCCATTTCCAGCCCCTGCTGGGCCTCGACGATCACGTCGTCGAGGGTGTTGACCTGGTCCTGGTTGAGCAGGGGAGCGAAGCGGCGGCGGAATTCCTGGAGGAGGCCGACGTTGCCCTGGAGGGAGGTCAGGATGTAGACCAGGCCGGTTTCCAGTTCCAGGAACTCGCTGATCGCCCGCCGCTCGGTCCGCTTCTGCAGGGTTCGCTGGATCTGCTGGCGCTGGGCGTCGGCGCGGCGGATCGGGGCGAAGTAGTTGGTCGACAGCCGGTAGAGGACCGGCAGGATGAAGTCAAACTGGTCGTCGACCTCCTGCTTGGCCCGCTGCTTTTCCAGGTGGGTGGCGAAGAGGCCGTTGACGAAGTTGGTCTTGGCGTTGGTGAAGGTCAGGACGTTGTTCTTGGTCAGCATGATCCCGACCGGGGCCGTTTGCGGGGCCGAGACCTGGTGGGAGGGCACGTAGACGTCGAAGATCAGCAGGGTGACGTTGGCGTCGCGGTCGATTTCCACCCGCGCCTTTTCGTAGGGGTCGATCGCGTAGTCGAGCAGCTCGGGCGTGACCTCGTACTTGTCAAACAGTTCCTGGCGTTCCTTGGGGAGGGGCTCGAAGACGCTGACCCAGTAGCCCCGGGGGTTGATTTTGGTTGAACTTAGCATCGCGAACGCCTCCTCATTCTCGTTAATTCAATTCAACACCGAAAGCGGCCAAAAGTAAAGGCCGGCAGGCGGGGCGAAAAGCTGGTACAATCGAGAAAAACGGAAAGGATTTCCCGGGAAATAATGACCTCACGCTGGCAAATTGAAGAAACCGTCCACCCCACCCAGGGCGACCAGTCCCTCCGCGCCCTCCTCGAGCGGTCCTGGCTGCTGCCGCACCGCTTCGTCCACTACCTGCGGGTGCGCGAACACGTCTTGCTCAACGGCCGCTACCAGCCGATGAACACCGCGGTGACGGTCGGCGACCGGATCGACCTGTTCTTTGACGGCGACGAGTTTCGCACCGCCGAGTCCAGTTACCGGCCCGACCCGCGGGTAATCCCGCCGGTGGTCTTTGAAAACCGCGACCTGCTGGTGATCAACAAACCGGCCGGCCTCAAGGCCCACCCCAACCAGGCCGGCGAGGGGGGAACGGTCCTGAACGGGGTGGCCGCCTACCTGCAGGACCAGCCCCAGGCGGCCGCCTACATGGTCCACCGCCTCGACCAGGCGACAAGCGGGGCGATGATCGTGGCCAAGAACCCAGTGGTGGTGCCGATCCTCGACCGCCAGCTCAGCGCGGGCGACCTTCACCGCACCTACTTGGCCCTGGTGGCCGGCCACTTCGCCCAGCCCCGCGGCCACTTCACCTGGCCGATCGGCCGCGACCCCCAGGACAAGCGAAAGCGCCAGGTCAACGGCCTCAAGGCCCAGCCGGCCTGGACTGACTACCGGGTGGTCGGTGAAAGCGGCGGCCAGAGCCTGGTTGAGCTGGACCTGAAGACCGGCCGGACCCACCAGTTGCGGGTTCACCTCGCCTTCAGCGGCCACCCGATCGTCGGCGACCCGCTCTACAATCCCCAGCCGGCGCCCCGGATGATGCTCCACGCCGCCACCCAGCGCCTCCGCTTACCCTTTTCTAACCAATTTCAGCAAATCGAAGTCGCCCCGCCTACCACTTTTCCCGCAAATCTGGTAAACTTGTGACAAGTTAATAAATAAAGGGGGATCTAATTGTCACTTTTACAACAGCTCTATGGCCCGTTTTTTGATTTGAACAATTGGAAAATGGTGGTCACTTCTGGTTCCGACTGGCTGATTATTTTGTCCTTAGTAATGATGGAATGCCTGCTGTCGGTCGACAACGCGGTCGTCTTGGCCGCCCAAACCCGGGTTTTACCGACCCTGCGCGAGCAAGAAGAATCCCTGTTTTACGGGATTTGGGGCTCCTACCTCTTCCGCTTCCTGATCATCGGGGTCGGGACCTACCTGATCCACTTCTGGGAGATCAAGGCGCTCGGGGCGGCCTACCTGCTCTACATGTCCTACCGCTTCTTTCACACCAAGTACTTTGGCAAGGAGCCGCTCCACAAGCAGCGGGGCAACGTGGCCGGCAAGTTGAGCGGGCGCAAGCGCTTCTGGATGGTGGTGGCCCAGATCGAGTTTACCGACATCGTCTTCTCGGTCGACTCGGTCCTGGCGGCGCTGGCCGTTTCCAACAACCCGGTGATCGTCTTGATCGGGGGGCTGATCGGGATCCTCTGCATGCGGGGGATCGCCGAGGTGATCATGAAGCTGATGCGCAAGGTGCCGGAGCTCGAACCGATGGCCTACATCCTGATTGCCGTGATTGCCGTTAAGCTCTTCTTAACGGTGCCGGCAATCGACATCGAAATTCCGTCGGGGATCTTCGGGATCTTCATCCTCTTGATTTTTGCCGCAACGATTGGCGTGCACTTCCTGCGGCAGGGAACCAAAAAGGAGAAAAAGTAAAATGGCAATCGAGACAACGAGTGAGAACTTTGATCAGGCCGTTGCCGGGCCACTAACCGTGGTCGACTTCTGGGCCGACTGGTGTGGGCCGTGTAAGACGATGGCCCCGGTGCTAGCGGCGCTGGAGGAGGAGTACGGCGACCGGATCAAGTTCGTGAAGTTTGACGTCGAGCAGGACAACGCCCTGCCGCAAAAGTACAAGGTAATGAGCATCCCGAGCCTGGTGCTCTTTAAAGACGGGGTGGCCAAGGAAAAGGTCACCGGCGTCTACCCAAAAGAAAAACTGGCCCACTACTTCGACCGCAAGCTGGCCGAGGGCTAAAAAAAGAGGCAGCGTCCCGCACGGGCGCTGCCTCTTTTTTTGAACCTTTGACTAGTTGATCGCCCGTAGCCCCCAGAGGATGCAGACGGTGTCGACCACTTCCTGGAGGAGGGCGCCGATGATCGTCGGCACGACCCCGGTTGCGCAGATCAGCATCAGGATGGTGCAGACGGCAATCCCGATCCAAACAGCCTGCTTGGCGATCTGGGTGGTCCGCTGGGCAATCGCTACCGCCGTGCTGACCTTGCCCAGGTTGTCGGTCAAAATGACCACGTCGGCGGCCTCGCTGGCGGCGGTGGACCCGTTGGCCCCCATGGCGATTCCGACGTCGGCTACCTTGAGGACCGGGGCGTCGTTGACCCCGTCACCAACCATGATGCTCGGCCGCCAGCTTGCCGGCAGGCCGTTTAGCTTGGCCACCTTGTCCTGGGGCAGGAGGTCGCCGAAGACCTCGCTGATCCCGGTCTGCTTGCCGACCTGCTCGCCGATCAGTTGCTGGTCGCCCGTGACAATCAGCAGGTGGCTGATCCCGCGCTGGCGGAGCTGCTCGACCGTGGCCGCCGCCTCGGCCCGCGGCTGGTCGGCCAGTTCGATCCGTCCCCAGTAGTGATCGTCAACGGCCACGTAGACCGCCGTTGTCGGCACCGCGGTCACCCCGGCCTCGCTGGTGACGAAGGCCAGCTTGCCCACCTTAACTTGGTGGCCGTTCACCGTGGCCGCCACCCCCTGGGCCAGGACCTCGTTCATCGCCGTTGGTTCGCTCAGGGCCAGGCCGGCCTGGCTGGCGGCGGAGACGATCGACTGGGCCAGGACGTGACGGGAGGCCGTTTCGGCGCTGGCCGCCACTTGCAGCAGGTTATCGGCCGCGATCCCGCGGGCCGGGACGACCCGGCTGACGGTCAGCTCCCCGTGGGTCAGGGTGCCGGTCTTATCGAAGGCGGCCGTCTTGGCGGTGGCCAGCTTCTCGATCACCGTCCCGGTCTTGACCACCACCCCCTGCTTGGCGGCCTTGCTCATCCCGCTGACGAAGGCCACCGGGGCCGCCAAAATCAGCGGGCAGGGCGAGGCGACCACCAGCACCTGGGCGAAGCGGACCGGGTCCCTGGCGATTGCCCAGGCCACCCCGGCGATTAGGTAGGCCAGGAGGGTGAAGGGGAGGGCGTAGCGGTCGGCTAGGCGGACGAAGCTGGCCGGGGTTTGGTCGGCCTGCTGAATCAGGGCCACCAGTTGCTGGTACTGACTCTCGGTGGCGGTCCGCTCAACGGTCATCGTCAGTGGGGCGTCGCCGTTGACCGATCCGGAGAGGAGCTGGTCGCCGGCCTGCTTTTCCAGCGGCCGCGATTCCCCGGTCAAAGCCGACTCGTTGACCGTCGACTGGCCGGCGGTCACCACCCCGTCCACCGGGACCAGCTCGCCGGGATAGACGACGACCTCCTGGCCGACCGTCAGCTGGTTAACCGGGCGGTCGACCAATTTGCCCGCCACCCGGACGTGGCCGGTGTGGGGCGAGTTGTCCAGCAGGCTCTTGAGTTCGCTGTGGGCCTTGGCGTTGGCGTAGTCTTCCAGGCTATCGCCGCCGATCAGCATCAGCAGGATCACCATCGCCGCCCAGTATTCGCCAACGGCCAGGGTGGCAACGATCGCCGTCACCGCCAGCAGGTCGACCCCGTAGTCGCCGGTTCGCAGCTTCTTGATCATTTCCCAGAGCATCGACAAAGCGATTGCCCCGCCGGCCAGGGTGATGATCACCTGGGCCGCTAGGGCGTGGTGGAGGCCAAAGTCGAGCCCGGCCGCCACCAGGGCGAGGCCGGCGAGCAGGAACAGTTTTTGCCGGTGGGTGAGCATGGTGATCCCTCCTTATCGAAAATTTGTTATCACTTTTATTGTAACCGATTTCACAGGGTGAAGGAAGCGGATCGGCTTGGACATTCCGCGCCGTCGCGGGTAGAATTGAGGAGGAAAAATGAAAATTGCTGAAAGCCTTGCCACCAGGGCGGACCTATGTTAAATTGTTAGTAAATCAATTCGTAAAACCTTTTACCAAAAACTACTAGGAGGACCAAGACCATGACCAAGAAGATTGCCGTACTCGGCAGCGTAAACGTTGACACCACCTACCACGTCGCCCGCTTCCCGCAACCGGGGGAAACCCTGTCGGCGCTCGACAAGAGTTCCGCCCCGGGCGGCAAGGGGGCCAACCAGGCGGTGGCGGCCGCCCGCTCCGGTGCGGCAGTGGCCTTCATCGGGATGGTCGGTGAGGACAACGAGGGGAAGTTCATGCGCGAGGCCCTGCAGGAAGACGGCATCGACACCCGTTTCCTGAAGAATGATCCTCGCCACGGGACCGGCTCGGCGATCATCACCCTCGATGCCAACGGCCAAAACGACATCATGGTCTACGCCGGTGCCAACTTCGGCATGGACGCCGACCTGCTGAAGGGGACCGAAGCCCTCTTTGATGACTGCGACTTCTTGATCGCCCAGTTCGAAACCCCGCAGGCAATCACCGCCGCCGCCTTCAAGTTGGCCAAGGAACACGGCGTGACCACCATCCTCAACCCGGCCCCGGCCAAGGAAATCCTGCCGGAACTGCTGGCGGTGACCGACGTGGTGATCCCGAACGAAAGCGAAAGCGAGGTCCTGACCGGGATCAAGGTCGACAGCGAAGAGGCAATGCTGAAGACGGCGGCCTACTTCAAGGAGCAGGGGGTCAAGAACCTGCTGATCACCCTCGGTTCGCGGGGCGTCTTCTACTGCACCCCGCACGGCCACGGGATGGTGCCGGCCTTCAAGGTCAAGGCGGTTGACACCACCGCCGCCGGCGACACCTTCATCGGCGCCCTGGCCTCGCAGCTGACGACCGACCTGGCCAACGTGGCCGAGGCTCTGGTTTACGCCCAACGGGCCTCCAGCCTGACCGTCCAACAGATGGGGGCGATGCCGTCGATCCCGACCGCGGCCAAGGTCAAGGCGGCCCTGGCCGAAAAGTAGGGGGCGGCACCAATGTGGATTGACATCCTCATTTTTCTGGTGATATTTATTCTCACCTCTTACCTGACCGTCAAGTGGCGACGGAAAAAATAAGTGATTGCTGATCAAAGGCGGTTGCCCGGGATCCTCCCTGGGGCAACCGCCTTTTGCTTGTCCCGCTTTTGCTTGTCCCGCTTTTGCTTGTCCCGCTTTTGCTTGTCCCGCTTTTGCTTGTCCCGCTTTTGCTTGTCCCGCT
>CALVGV010000025.1 GCA_944327195.1 uncultured Limosilactobacillus sp. | reverse complement strand
CGCTTTAGTTTGATCTGTGGGATTTATAATTTCGAGAACTGCTAGAAATAGGTTATCTATTTCCGCGGAGGTCTAATTTGTACCATACATGGTGCACATAATTTCTTATGACAAATGGAAAGTTGTCCCAACAAGCAAACTCTACTCCCGGAAAACTAATGATGAAATGAAGGCAAAGCAGGATGCCACCCAGGTTGGTGTTGCCGTAACCAACCCGTACGATGATCTTTCTGCCACTAAGGCAAGCCTTCAAAAGGATCTGGCGGCCGCCCAGACCACTGCTGCTGCCTCAAAGCAGGCCGCCGAAACGGCCCAGGCCAGCGCGGATGAGGCTACCCAAACGGTTACCAGCGCAAAGACGGCCCTGACCGCGGCAAAGGCGAATGCCCAAACAGCCCAGGAGAACCTGACGGCGGCCACCACCAAGGTTGAGCAGGCCCAAACGGCCTTGACGAGTGCCAACCAAAATGTTGAAACGGCCAAGGCAGGGGTCGAGGCGGCCCAGGCCACCGTGGACGAACGGACCACCGAGCTGACGACCAAGCAGGCCGCCCTCGCCACCGCTACGCAGGCCCTCGAAACGGCCAAGCAAGCCCTGGCCACCACCCAGGCCCCGTTGACGGTCGCCGAGGAGAAGCAGGCCAGCGCTACCACCGCGCTGAACCAAGCGAAGGTAGCGAAGGACGCGGCGGATCAGGCTGCTAAGACTGCTCAAAAAGCTGTCGAGGCAGCGCAAACCCAGCTGGCCACCGCCAAGGACGGGCTAACCGCGGCCACCAACCAGTTGACCGCTGACCAGGCGGCCCTCAAGCAGGCGCAAGATAACGTTACCGCCCAGGAGGCCGCCCTCGCCACCAAGCAGGCGGAACTGAAGAGCGCCAAGGATCAGTTGGGCACCGCCCAGGCAAAGCTGGCCGAATTGCAAGATGCGGCAAGTAGCAAGGCGGCCGCGGTAACGTCGGCTGAGAAACAGCTCTTCGTCGCCAAAACGGTGCTGAATAAGGCCCAGAAGCAACTGGCCGCGGATCAGGCCCTGCTGGCGACCTACCAGAACACCCTGGCGAAGTTGGCCGAGGCCCGGCAGTCGCTGGCAGCAGCCAAGGCGGACCTAGCCGCGGCCCAGGAAAACGCAACGAAGGCAACGGCGGCGGCCAAGGTAGCCACGGAAAATCAGCAGGCCGCCCAGGCAACCCTGGAAGCGGCCAAGCAGGCGCTCAAGCAAGCCGAAGAGAAGTTGAGCATCGCGCGGGCGGTCGCCAAGACCGCGGCCGAAACCACGGCCAAGGAGAATGGCTACCACATCGTCAACAACCAGGTCGTCGACAAGAACGGCCAACCGGTGGCCAACTGGCAGGCAAAGAACGGCCAACTAGTTGACCCGGACGGCAACCTGATCGCAGTGACCTACCAGGAACCAACCACGCCGGGCAAGGGTGACTCCCAAGGTGAGCCGTCAACGACCCCGGGCGAAGGCGAACAATCTGGAAAGACCGGTGAAGGTGAAACCAAGGGAACCACCCCGGAGAAGGGCAACGACCAGGGCAAGACCACGGGTCAGGATGAGACGCCGGAAGAGGAACAGCCGGGAACGAATGTAGGCAACCAAGGGAAGTCGACTGGTTCGCAGGGTGAAAAGGAGGAAAATAACGCCCAAACCGACCAGCCAACCGCTGGCACCAAGAATGACGGTGGGGTAACGACTACCGAGCAAGGTGACGACCAACCGAAGACTGATGACAGCCAGACCGGTCAACCGACGAACGACTCCAAGAACGCCGATGAGGCAACGACCAGCAAGGAAGGCAATGCCCAACCGAAGGGAAATAACAGCCAGACCGATCTATCAACAAATGATACAAAGAACACCGATAAGGCAACGACCGGCAAGGACGGCAACGCTCAACCGAAGGGCAGTGACAATCAGACCGGTCAACCAACCAACGGCACCAAGAACACCGGTGGGGTAGTGACTGCCAAGCAAGGCAACGACCAATCATCCCCGCAGACCGCTGGGACGGTTAAGCCGGCAAGCACCCAGCCAGCGACTTCTAAGAAGGCCGGTGCCCAGTCGCCAGCTCCAGCAACAAAGGAAGCTAGCCTGCCGCAAACCGGGAACCAATCCCGTGGCGCCATCATTCTCGGCGCCCTCGGGACGATGATGGCAACGGCCTTCGCTGCCCTTGGATTCCGGAAAGAACACTAGCCACGGCTTAAAACAATCCGAGTGGGGGATGTTCATTGATTTAGACATCCCCTTTTTGGCGTGTCCCATATGCAATAAACTATAATCAAGCTTGAATCACAGTGCTTAACGGAGGAAACTGCAATGGTAAGTGGCGAGAAAGGAAAATCCCAAGCTCAAATAGGCAAACAGTTAGTTGCAAAACGGAAATTGCCTTTTGATAATTCCTTACCAGATTACGAACACGATCGGTTAATGATCCTGACGGGGGCACGGAAACAAGCAGTTAAGCGGCTTGATACCCCTGAGAAATTGGAGAAATGGCTGAAGGAAGACAATTGATGAATAGGGGATGCTCGAGTGATTTCGGGCATCCCCTTTTGCGTCACTTTCAACATTATTGAATTAATGGTTGGCTAGTAAATAACGTTCCTCCCAAGGCTTGCACAAATAAATACCAATCTCAATTTGAATTTCGACATATCCGAACAACAAAGTACTCTAACTTCCGCACAACAATCATACTAAAGCGCAGAAATCAACCTTCATACTGCACAGAAAGCAGAAGCTACTAAACTTGGTGAACTCAACACTACTAAAAGCAACCTCGCCAATGCCAAAGCCAAGTTAGCAAAGCTCCAAGCCCAAATCAAGGCTGATCAAGAAGCCGTTGAAGCCTCCCAAGCGGATCTTGCCACCAAGCAACAAGCCGTCAAGGATGCGCAAACCAAACTCGCTACTGAAACTGCTAAGCTAACTGCTTTAAAGGGCGCTTTGACCACCAAGCAAACAGCGCTAAAGAACGCGCAAGCCTCCTTGGCAACCGCCGCAATTTCTTCGTTACAAAAGGACATAGCGTCGGTGCCTCTGTCCACAACCGCGCTTCCCCAAACCGGGAACGCTTCGCTCGGCGCGGAATTGCTGAGCCTCTTCGGCCTCTTACTCGCCCTCGTCCCGCTCGGCCTGCGGAAGCGAAACTAGTTTCTCTTTCACATCGTTAAGCCACAAAAGGGCTACCCGCACACCGTCGGGTAGCCCTTTTTTCGGGGATGATCTGTCATTTCACCAGGCCGGCGTCGCCACCCGGTTATAGTAAACCAGGTGCTGCTCTCCGCTTGCCGGGTCGACCACGATCTTGGTCACGCTGCAGTTGTCCGGCTCGAGGATCGTCAACCCGGCCGAGCGGGTGGCGTTGACCGCAAAGGAGCGGACGGTGAAGCCGTGGGTGACGACGGCCAGCTTCTCCGCGGGGTGGCGGGCAAGCACTTCCTCCGTGAAGGCCGCCACCCGGGCTTCCACCTCCTCAAAGCGCTCGCCCCCGGCCACCGCGACATAGGTCGGGCGGACGTCCTTGATCAAAGGATCGAAGAGGGAGGGATAGTCGGCCATCAGGGCGGCGTTCTCTTGCCCGTCCCAGGCGCCGTAGGAGATCTCCAGCAGGCGGCGGTCGGCCACCATCGGCAACCTGGCATCCCGGTTGATGATCTGGGCCGTCTCCACCGTTCGCTGGAGTGGGGAGTGGTAGATGGCCGCAAAGCTTTCCAGGTCGAAGGCGGCGGCCAGGTGGGCAGCCTGTTCCTTGCCGGTTTTCGTCAGGCGGGTGCGGTCGTCGTCAATGGTTCCCTGCTTGAGGCCGGCGCGGTTGGCCGCGGTCTGGCCGTGGCGGATGATGTAGAGTTCGGTCATGGGGCACGCTCCTTTCTTTTCTCGATTATAGCAGAGCCGGCGCCCCGGCCGGGAGGATTGTGCCTTTTGGTTGACATTTGATTAGATTTCCCTTAGAATCCAGTTAACTCAAGAAGGAAAGAAAGGGGGATAGAGCAATGAAAGCACAACGATTCACCATTACTCTGTCCTCCTCCCGGTCTTCCCGTTAGCGGAGACCGGCCTTTGTGCTTGGCCTCCACCCGGTGGGGGCGAGCTGGTTCCGGATCAAGCGGGCCCCACCAGTTGGTGCAGGCCCGCTTTTGTATTCGAGGAGGAATCACCATGCCAAGCTACAACTTCGCCGCCGGCCCGGCCACCTTGCCCCAGCCGGTCCTGGAACAGGTGCAGGCCGAACTGCTGGACTACCACGGCACCGGCCTCAGCATCCTGGAAATCTCCCACCGTTCGGCCGCCTTTGAGGCCATCTACCAGTCGGCCAGCCAGCGCCTGCTTCGCCTGCTGAAGCTCTCCGCCGCCGACTACACCCCACTTTTCCTGCAGGGGGGTGCCACCCTCCAGTTTACGATGGTCCCGCTCAACCTCGCCACCACCCACCACCGGGTGGCCTACGCTGACACCGGCCACTGGTCGCAGCGGGCGATCGAAGAGGCCCGCCGCCTACCCGGGCTGACCGTCGACGTGGTCACCACGGCGGCGCCGGACTACACCACCATCCCGCCCGTCCCGGCCCTGGCGACCGACTACGACTACCTCCACATCACCACTAACAACACCATCATGGGCACCGCCTACCAGCAGCTACCAAAGGCCACTGTCCCGCTGGTGGGGGACCTCTCCTCCAACTTCCTCGGCCAGGAGTACGACTTTGCCGCCTTCGACCTCCTCTACGCCGGGGCGCAGAAGAACCTCGCCCCGGCCGGGCTGACGATCGTGGTGGTCAAAACCAAGTACCTCCGGGAGGCAACGGACCTGCCGAGCATGCTCAACTACCCGGCCCTGGCCAAGAAGGAGTCGGCCCTCAACACCCCGCCGGTCTTTCAGATCTACGTCGCCGACCTGGTTTTAAAGTGGCTAGAAGAGCAGGGGGGCGTGGCCGCCCTTGACGCCGAAAACCGCCGCAAGAGCGCCCTCATCTACGACTTCCTGGACCAGTCGCGCCTCTTTTCCAGCCGGGTCGCCCCCGCGGCCCGCAGCCTGACCAACATCCCCTTTACCACCGGCGCCCCGGCCCGCGACGCCGCCTTCATCAAGGAGGCCGCCGCGGCCGGCTTGCTCAACCTCAAGGGCCACCGCCTGGTCGGCGGGATGCGGGCCAGCCTCTACAACGCCATGCCCTACGCCGGGGCCCTGGCCCTGCGCGACTTCATGCACCAGTTCGAGCACGCACACTAAGGGAGGCTTTATTATGTTTGAAATCAAGACCTACAACGCAATCGCCGAAGAAGGGCTCCAGACCTTCGGCCCCAAGTACCAAATCAATACCGGCCAGGCGCCGGCCGCCTACATGATCCGCAGCGTCGACCTCCACCAACACGCCTTCGAGCCGGGCCTGCTGGCGATTGCCCGCTGCGGGGCCGGCTTCAACAACATCCCGCTCGATCGCTGCCTGGAGCAGGGGATCGCCGTCTTCAACACCCCCGGCGGCAACGCCAACGCGGTCAAGGAGGTGGTGGTGGCGATGATGATCGCCGCCAGCCGCAACCTGATCGGGGCGGCCAACTGGAGTGCTACCCGGGTGGCCGAGGACATCTCCCTACGGACCGAGCGCGAGAAGTCGCGTTTCAACGGCCGCGAGCTGGCCGGCAAGCGGTTGGCCGTGATCGGGATCGGCCACGTCGGCTCCCTGGTGGCCAAGGCCGCCCTGGCCCTCGGGATGGAGGTGATCGGCTACGACCCCTACCTGTCGGTTGACGATGCCTGGCAGCTCCCCGCCCAGATCAAGCGGGCCGCCAGCCTGGAAGAGGTGGTTGCCGGGGCCGATCTGATCACCGTCCACGTCCCCAAGAACGAGGAAACCAGCGGCCTGATCGATGCCGCTCTGCTGGCCAAGGTCAAAACCGGCGCGATCCTCCTCAACTACGCCCGCCTGGGGATCGTCGACAACCAGGCGGTGGTGGCGGCCCTGAAAGCCGGCCGGCTAGGCCAGTACGTGACCGACTTCGGCGAGGCCTGCCTTAAGGACCAGTCGAAGGTGACGATCACTCCCCACCTCGGCGGCTCGACCAAGGAGGCCGAGATCAACTGCGCCAAGATGGCCGCCCGTGAGCTGACCCACTTTCTGGAGACCGGCAATACCACCAACGCGGTCAACCTGCCGGACCTCTCCGCCCCCTTCACCAGCCAGCACCGCTTCACCCTGATCCACCGCAACATCCCCAACATGCTCGGCCAGATCTCGACGGCGATCGCCCAGGCCGGCGTTAACATCGACAACCTGGTCAACCGGGCCAGGGACGACTACGCCTACACCCTGGTCGACGTCGGCACCCTCGCTCCGGCCACGGCTCATCAGCTGGTGGCCAGCCTCGAAGCCATCCCCGCCGTCAGCCGCGTCCGCCTGCTCGACCGGCCCTAGGTAAGAAAAGTCCCCCGCACGAACTCAATCGCGCGGGGGACTTTTTGGCTAGTGGGCGGCTACTCGCGAACCTGCCCCTGGCCGGTGATCTGGTACTTGATCGTCGTCAGCTGGGCCAGGCCCATCGGCCCGCGGGCGTGGAGCTTCTGGGTGCTGATGCCGATCTCGGCGCCAAAGCCGAACTCGAAGCCGTCGGTGAAGCGGGTCGAGGCGTTGACGTAGACGCAGGCCGAGTCAACCCGGTCCTGGAAGGCCTGGGCACTGACCAGGTCCTTGGTGATGATGCTCTCCGAGTGGTGGGTCGAGTAGCGGTTGATCCAGTCGATCGCCTCGTCAAGGTTGTCAACCACCTTGACCGCCATGATCAGGTCGTTGTACTCGGTCGTCCAGTCCTCGTCACTGGCCGGTTTGATCGTCGGCACGATCGACCGCGCCCGCTCGTCGCCACGCAGTTCGACCCCCAGCCCGGTCAGCCGTTCGGCCACCCGGGGCAGGAAGCGGGCCGCCGTCTGGCGGTGAACCAGCAGCTTCTCGGCCGCGTTGCAAACCGAGGGCCGTTGAACCTTGGCGTTGACCACGATCTCCTCGGCCATCTTCAGGTCGGCGCTGGCGTCAACATAGAGGTGACAGTTGCCGGCGCCGGTTTCGATCACCGGCACGGTGGCGTGCTGGACCACCGCCTGGATCAGCCGCTGGCTGCCCCGCGGGATCAGGACGTCGATGTAGCCGGTCAGGCTCATCATCTCCTGGGCCAGAGCGTGGCTCGGGTCGGTGATCAGCTGGACGGCGTTGGGGTCGATCCCCTGCTTGGCCAGGCTCTCGCGGATGATCTTGACCAGGGCCTGGTTGGTCTGCAGGGCTTCCTTGCCGCCGCGGAGGATGACCGCGTTGCCGCTCTTCAGGGTCAGGCCGGCCGCGTCGACGGTCACGTTTGGCCGGGCCTCAAAGATGATCCCGATCACCCCCAGCGGGACCCGCTTCTGGACGATCTTCAGGCCGGTCGGCGTCACCCAACCGCGGTCGATCACCGCCGTCGGGTCGGGGAGGGCGGCCACCTGGCGCAGGCCGGCCGCCATCTGGTCAATCCGCTCCGCATTCACCAGCAGGCGATCGTTGAACTTGGCGGCCAGCTTCCCCTCGGCCGCCTTCAGGTCCGCCTGGTTGGCGGCCACCACCTGGGCGGCCCCCTCTTCCAGGGCGGTGGCGATCGCCATTAAGGCGGCGTTCTTTGCGGTCGTCGGCAGCTGGGCGAGGGTGGTGGCGGCCTGCTTGGCCTGCTTGCCAATCGTAACTAGTTCTGCATTCATTGTTCTTCCTCCTTTTTAGCCAAAGTGGGTTCCCACCGGTTTGCCGGCGAGGACGTCAAAGATTACCTTCGGGTCGCGGCCGTTGCAGAGCACCATCTGCTTGCCGGCGGCCATCACCGTCATTGCCGCGTGGAGCTTGGTCACCATCCCGCCGGTGCCGACCGCCGAGCTAGAGCCGGTGGCCGCCGCCTTCAGTTCCGGCGTGATCTCGGTCACCCGCCGGATCGGCTTGGCGTCCGGATAGCGGTGGGGGTCGCGGTCGTAGAAGGCGTCGATGTCGGAAAGGACGATCAGCAAGTCGACGGCGGCGTTCTTGGTGACGATCGCCGACAGCTCGTCGTTGTCACTGAAGGTGGTGTGGTGGTCGAGCTCGTCGATTGAGATCGGGTCGTTTTCGTTGATGATCGGCACCACCCGGTCGGCCAGCAGGCAGTTGATGGTGTTCATCGTGTTCTTGCGGCTCTGCTGGTAGTCGAAGACGTCGCGGGTCAAGAGCAGCTGGGCGATGTGGGTCTGGTAGTCCAAGAAGCGCTGGGAGTAGATCCGCATCAGGGCCGCCTGGCCGATCGCCGCCAGGGCCTGCTGCTCGGCGATCACCTTGGGGCGGGTGGTGAGGCCAACCGTTTCCAGGCCGACCCCGATCGCCCCCGAGGAAATCAACAGGACCTCGTAACCCTGGTGGTTGAGCGCCGAGAGAACGTAGGCCAGCCGGTCGATCGTTGGCAGGTTCATTTGCCCGTTGGGGAGGACCAAGCTGCTGGTGCCGATCTTGACGGCGATGCGGTGGAATTCTTGCTTGATAGTGATCACCTCGAAAATTCAAAAAGCATGGCTTGACCGAGACACCCCGCCGGGCGGTACCATTCTCGTTCAAAGCCATGCTTTGCTCTTTTACTGAATTGATTTAACTGATGGGAATAGACAGGAATTTCGGCAACGTGGTGGGGCTTGCAGTCGGTGGCCCCACTCCCTGAAACGGCCTACTTAATCTATTTGGGGTCACTATAGCCGCTTAATTGGCAAATGTCAAGCGATTTAGTGGAAGATGACCGGTTTCTGGTGCTTCTTCATCAAGTGGCGGAGGGCGGCCCGGTGGTGCTGGCCGAACTCGAGGTCGGTGAAGTCGTAGTCGAGCCGGGCGCGGTCGATCACGCCGATGTAGTGGGTGTAGTCCGGGTGGCCCTCAAGCGGCTCCATTTGCACCCGCTCCAGCACCTTGCGGCCGAGGACGACCGCGTCGCGGTGGCTGGGCCGCGGTTGGCGGGCCAGGGTCAGCGCCGTCCGCAGGTAGCGGTTAGAGGGGGTGCGGGTGACCGGCAGGCGCTTCGGGTAGCGGGCCAGCCGCTCCCAAGTCGGGGTGCCGCCGACCAACTTGGCCAACTTGGCCTGGTGCTCAGCCAAAGTCGGGGCGTTGGTCAGGATGCCGAGGCGGTCCTTCTTGATCTCCAGTTGCTCGCTGGTCGGCTCGATCACGTAGGTGCCGGTGTCATCACTTAAGATCCAGTGGAAGGGGTGGATGATGTCCTTGTCGTACCACTGGCGGGCGATGATCGCCACCCGGTCGAGGTTGGCGGCCACCTCGGCGACCGACCTGTGCTGGGTCAAGATCCAGGTGATCACGTCCTGGGGGGTGAGGTTGATCCGGTAGAACTGGCTCTCCGAGTAGTAGTGCACCTGGTCGGGGAAGTAGAGCTCAGCGCAGGCCAGCCCGGCCGCGTTGACCCCGTCGCCGATCAAAAAGTGGCCGTCCGCCAGCCGCATCCCGCCGAGGACGGCGTACTTGCCGGTCAGGTAGTGCTCGCTCGGCCGCACCTGCCAGGCAAAGCCGGCCGGCACGTAGGTCAAATGCCAGGGGGTGGCTTTCTTGGGGAAGTCCATCGTGCGGGCAAAGTAGCCGTCGTGGTCGCGATCGCGGTAGCTAATGGCAGTACACATTATTCTCCCTCCTTGTGGAGCTTGCTGATGGCGTTGAGCGCCGCCCGCTGGGTGCGCTGGTCAACGTGGGTGTAGAGGTCGGTGGCCGAGGTGCCCTTTTGCCCCAGCTGCTGGGCGACCAGCACCTGGTCCTTGGTGACCGAGTAGAGCTCCGAGGCCAGGGTGTGGCGGAGCTTGTGGGGGGTCAGCGGGCGGCCAAAAGCGGTCGAGTACTTCTTGACCAGCCGCTCGATCGTGTTGGCGCTGATCCGCCGGGTGTGACCGTGGTAGTTGGTCAAGAAAAGGGCCTGGTCGCGCTTGGTGGCCCGGTAGCGGCTGGTGCGGATCTGGCAGTAGTCCTTCAGGTAGGGGAGGCACCAGGGGGCAATCGGCACGCTATCGCGCTGGCCCCCCTTGCGGATCACGTCCAGCATCTTAGCCTGCCAGTTGAGGTCGCGTAGGTTGGTGTTGGCCGCCTCCGACACCCGGATCCCGGTCCCCAAAATCAAGGCGATCAGGGCGAGGTCGCGCTCCTTGTTGACCAGGAAGGCCTGCTTGGCCCGCCGGTCGCAGCGCTGCGGGTACTCCTCGGCGATGAAGTTGAGGAAGTCGAACTTCAACTCGCCGCGGTACATGTGGGCGGCGAGGGCGTGGGCCCGGTAGTTCAGCGTCTGGCTGCTGTTTAATGCCGGCACCTTCAGCATCACGTTGCGCTCGAAGTAGGGCTTGCCGTTGTTGATGTCGGCGGTGATCGTCAGGAACTTGAAGAGCGAGCGGAGGGCGTTGAGCGAGCGGTTGATCGAGGTCGGCGAGTTGATCCGCCCCTGGGCATTGGGGGCGTGGCGCAGGTAGTCGATGAAGAGCATCACGTCCTCGCGCCGCAGGGCCTCCAGCTCGCTGGCCTTGACCTCGCGGTTGGTCTTGGCGCTGCTGATCTTGTTATCCCGCAGCCAGTCGAAGAAGCGGCGCAGCTCGGTCAGGTACTGGTAGGTGGTGGTGATGGCGTGGGTGGTGCCGAGGTAGTATTCGTTCACGTAGGGCGGGAGGGCCGCCAACTCCCGGTCAATTAGTTTTCGGTAACGGTCTGCTTCCATATCATTTATCGCGTCCTTTGAGTCATTTAGGCCCATTTTACCATTTTTATCATCGGCTGGGGGAGAAATGGCGGCGGGGAACGCTTTCGAAGCCAAAAACGCCCCGCCGGAAATTGGCGGGACGAATACTAGGCTTATTCAAATTCGAGGGCGTAGTCGGGCACCGGCACCGCCAGGGTCAGGTCGCTGGTCGGGTAGGTCACGCAGGGGTTGACGTAGCCGAAGTCCGCGTCGGCCGCCCGCCGGTGGTCCAATTCTTTGGGGATGAAGACCGTTCCGTCTAACAGCTGCGAGCGGCAGACCGAGCAGACCCCGCTCCGGCACATCGCCGGGGCCACGATCCCGCCCCGCTCCAGGGTGATCAGCAACGATTCGCTGGCCCGGGCAGGGATGGTTACCACCTGGCCGCGGGTGTGGACGGTCAGGGAGAAGGTCTGGTCGGCGTTGGCCAGCGGGTAGCCGGCAAAGTGGTCCGGGCGGGCGGTGTTGCCGGTCAGCTCGTGACGGACCCGGCCTGGCCGCAGGTCCAGCTGGGCCAGTTCTTTGGTGACGAAGCGGTCCATCGCCGTCGGCCCGCTGATGAAGACCGAGTAGTCGCCGGCCGGGGCGAAACGCTTGATCAGGGCCGCGTCGATCAGGCCGTGGGCGAAGCCGGGCCGCTCCTCCTCGCTGAGGACGTTGACCAGCTTGACCTTCGGCGTCTTGGCGGCGATCGTGGCTAGTTCCTCGCCGAGGAGGACCTGGTCGGCTTTACGGCTGCCGTAGAGGATCGTCAGCTCGGCATCGAGGCTGCCGTCGAGGATGGCGGCGGCCGTCGAGTAGAAGGGGGTGATCCCGCTCCCGCCGGCAATCGCCACCAGCTGCCGGGCGTCGCGAAGGGGCTCATAGAAGAGCTCGCCGCCCGGGGCCGAGGTGGTCACCGGCGTGCCGACCTGCCAGTGGTCCCACATGTAGGGGGTGGCGACCCCGTTTTCGACCAGCTTGACCGTCAGGACGTAGTGGCCGGCCGCCGCCTCCTTCGGTGTCGAACGGATGGCGTAGGGGCGGGTCAGGTAGCTAGCGCCGATCCGCAGGCGGACCGACAGGTACTGACCCGGTTGGAAGGGGGCCAATTGACTGGTCCCGCGGCTGGGATCGGGGGCGAGGACGAAGCTCCTGGCCGCCGGGCCGTGGTCGATTACCTCCTCAATCACCAGGTGCTGGCTGGCCGGGTGGAGGGCCTGGGCCAGCTCGTTCATCGGGTAGCTGGCCGCCGGCAACTCGGTGCCGGCCGCCGCGATCTTTGCCTGCCGGGCGCTGGCCAGGTCGGCCAGGGTGGTCATCTTAGTCATTGCTTTCACCTTCCTTATCAATTTGGGCGCAGGCCAGCTTGGCAACCGTGTAGCCGGAGAAGTAGGCACTGCTGTAGCCATCCATCATGTAGGAACCGCCGCCGCAAAAGAAGAGGTGGGGCAGCGGCTGGGCGTCCTGGCCGAGGGTGGTCAGCCGGCCCATCGTCTGGTCCCAAGGGGCGCCGTAGTAGCCGTAGATGTCGCCGTTTGGCGTGTGCATGTAGCGGGCAAAGGTGGCCGGGGCGGCGATTTCGATTTCCTCGATCGCGTCGTGGATCGTGATCCCGGTGGCCGCCTCGTACTCATTGATCACCCGGCGGGCAATCTCCTCCTTCATCGCCTGGTAGTCGCCAGGTTGAACCTGATCCCATGTGCCATCGGCGTAAAGCTGGGTGGCGTAGAGGATGGCGGTCCCAGCCGGGGAACAGTTCGGCACCGCCAGGTTAAGGCAGTTCATGATCATGAAGTCGTTGTCTGCGATCGTCTTCTGGCGTTCAAACTGCTCACGCGAGTCGCCGGTGCTGGAAATGAAGACGCTGTAGTCCTTGATCCCCAGTTCTTCGGCCGACTTGTTCAGCCCGAGGTAGACCAAAAAGCCGCTGGTTCCCCGCTGGCGGGCGTTTTCCAGCTGGCGGGCCCGGGCCGGCACCGCTTCTTCCGTCAGGAGTTTGCCGAAAACGGTCGTCGGCAGGGCGTTGCTGATGACCGCCTTGGCCCGAATTTCTTGGCCGCCAACCCGGACGCCGGTGGCCCGGCCAGCCTTGGTCAGGATCTGCTCAACCTCGGCGTTGAACCAAACCTTCCCGCCGTGCTCCTGGATGCTCTTGACCAGGGCGCTGGTCAGCTGGTGACTGCGCTTTTGCGGGGCGTAGGCGCCGTGCTCGACGTAGGTGACCAGCATCTCGGCGAAGTAGGGGAACTCGAACTCGTCGCTCGGGATGCCGATGTAGCACCAGTAGGCGTCGAGCATCTGCTGGGCCTTCTTCGGGATCCCCAGCTCGGTCATGACCTCCTGGTAGGACCGGGTGGCATACTTGACGAAGACCGGGTAGGCCTGGCCAATCTCGGCCATCGACTTGCCGGCCTGGAGCATGTCGATGGCGGCCAGGCACTGCTCGCCGTAGTCAAAGAGGGTGCTGACGGCCGCCTTGCTGCCCGGCACCGCCCGCTCGATTGCCGCGATCACGGCCTCGCGCCCGTTTGGCAGGGCAATGTCGAAGCCGTCCTCACCGGTGATGATGTAGCGGTAGACGCCGGGGATCTCGTGCATTTCCAGGTCGATGCCGAGCCAGTGGAAGATTTGCTGGACCGGTTGGGGGTTGTCCTTGGGTCCGTAGGCGGCCAGCTCGTGGAGGGCGGTTTCGAATTCGAAGCGGCCACGGACGAAGCTCGAGGCGGCCCCGCCGGGCAGGTTGTGTTGCTCAAGCACCAGCACCTTCTTGCCGAGCTTGGCGGCGGTGGCGGCCGCCAGGAGGCCACCGTTGCCTGCACCAACCACGATCACGTCGTATTGATCAGCCATCATTTGTCATCTCCAATCGTTAATTCTTGACTGCGCTTACAGTATAGTGAAACCGGGTGATTGGCGGTAGTAAATGTGACCAAAAATGGTATAATTTGTTATGAAATTCACGGGTGGTCGTTGGTATGACCAGTGCAAAGGAGATATGCAAATGGAATTTAAACCAATTCACGCCCCCAGCTCGACCGACCTCTTCGTCGACCAGCTGAAGGCGGCAATCCTGACCGGCAAGTACCGCCCCGGTGACAAGCTGCCCAGCGAGCGCCAGCTGGAAAAGCAGCTCTGCGTCAGCCGGGCGGTGATCAACGCCGGCCTGAAGCGCCTCCAGGACCTCCACTTCATCACCATCCGGCCCCGCTACGGCACCTTCATTGCCGACTACCGGACCGAGGGCGACCTGACAACGATGAACGAAATCATCAACTTCCACGGCGGCCACTACCGGATCCCGCTGCTCAAGTCGATCTACCGGGTCCGTCTCCAGCTCGAAGACGACGTGATTCGCCTGGCGGCTAGGGCGGGGGACCCGACCAGCCTGCAGGCGGCCAGCCACGCCCTGGCCGCCCTGGCCAACATGACCACCCCCCAGGCCCAGGCCGAGCGGTACTTCGCCTTCATCCACGCCCTGGCGGTGGCCTCGCAAAACGACGTCTACCCGCTCTTGATCAATAACTTCCGCCCCCTCTACCTGACCCTGGGCAAGTGGACCTTCGAGGTCGTCAACCTGGAAGAGATGGTGGCCGCCAACCAGCACCTGCTGGCCCTGATCAGGGACGGCGCGGCAAAGGCCGCCGTCACCGCCAACCGGCAACTGGTCAAGGACAGCTACCGTCAGCTGACCGGGATGGACTACCTCGAGCCACTCGCGGCCGCCCCGGCACCTGGGATTGGGGCCGGCGAGCGAGTACAATAAGAACAGAAACGCTAGAAAGGACTCCCGTCATGGACTTGTCGTCAATCGAAACCCGCGTCCGCCCGGTCCACCCGACCGCGCGCGACCTGAAAACCCTCCAGCAAATCGCCACCGAAAGCTTCACCGCCACCTTTGTCCCGGTAAACCCGCCGGCCAGCGTCCAGCGCTACGTCGGCGACCACTACCAGCTGCCCCAGCTCGAAGAAGAGCTGCTGGCCCCCAGCTCGGCCACCTTCTTCTTGGAGGCCAACGGCCAGCCGATCGGCTACCTGAAGCTCAACTGGGGGCCGACCCAGACCGAGCAGAACTTCCCGGCCGCCCTGGAGATCCAGCGAATCTACCTCCTGCCGCGCTTCTGGGGCCGGCACCTGGGGGAGCGGCTGATGAACTACGCCCTCAACTACGCCCGCGCCCACCGGTTCAAGCAGGTCTGGCTGGGGGTTTGGCAGAAGAACCGCCGGGCCCAGCGCTTCTACGCTCGCTTTGGCTTCAAGCCGGCGGCGACCCACCAGTTCATCATGGGCGACCATCCCCAGACCGACGACCTGCTTTTGCTGGATCTCTAGTTTTTTGTTGCATTTGCAATCATTTCGGGTAGAATGGTTAGCGAAGGGGGGAAGCACATGACCACTGTCCTTCGCGAAATCGGCACGATTGCCCGCGCCCTGGACTCGATTGCCAACGTCGAATTCAAGCAGCACCAGCTGGCCCGCGGCCAGTACCTCTACCTGGTGCGGATCGCCGAGCAACCGGGAATCATCGCCGAGCAGCTCTCGCGCCAGCTGAAGGTGGACCGCGCCACCGTCTCGCGGGCGGTTCGCCGCCTGGTCGACCAGGGGCTGGTCGAGCGCCGGGCCGACGAGCTCAACCAAAAGATTCGCCGCCTCTACCCGACGGTTGCCGGCCGGGAACAGGCCGGCCTGATCGAGCGCGAGAACAATTACTCCGAGGGGGTCGCCCTGGGTGGGTTGACCCCAAAGGAGCAAGCCGAACTGAAGCGCCTGCTGGCCCGGGTGGCCGAAAACGTCAGCCAGGACTGGGCCAAGGTCAAGGCCGGCCAGCGACGCGACTATTAGAAGAGAGGAGAGTTAGATGCTAAAAGTTGTTGGATTATCCGGGGCGGTCAGCGGGTCGCAAACCCTGACCACCCTGCGCGAAGTGGAAAAGGAGGTCGGCCGTTCCTACGGCACCGAGGTCGAATTCACCCTCCTCGACCTCCGCACCCTGACCGTTGCCTTTAGCGACGGTCGCGACTACCACGAATACGAGGGCGACACCGCCAAGGTTGCCACCACCCTGGCCGAGGCCGACGCACTCATCATCGGTGCTCCGGTCTTTCAGGGGGGCATGCCGGGGGCGCTGAAGAACGTCCTCGACCTCTTGCCGGAAGACGGCCTGAAGGGCAAGGTCGTTAGCCTGGTGATCAACGCCGGCTCGCCGCGCTACTTCCTGGCCAGTGAGTACCAGTTCAAGCCGATCCTGGCGGCGATGAAGGCCAAGGTGATCACCGAGGTCGCCTTCATCGAGGCCCGCGAGATCTACCGGACCGAGATCATCGAGGACGAAACCAAGCAGCGGATCGACCGCGTCACCCGCCAGGCAATCGACTACGCCCTAAGAATTAACCAGTAAAGGAGAATTGTAAATGTTAAAAGCAGTAACCGTTGACCAATCATTCTTTGACACCTTCCCGGGGGCCCAGGTAAACATCCTCTTTGCCGACGGGATCGACAACCACGAGGCCAAGCTGAGCGAGCTCGACCGCAAGAAGAAGCTCAACGCCGCCATGGACGCGGCCGACGACTTCCTCGGCGAGGGCCAGTTTGCCAAGAACCCGGTCGTTGCCGAATGGCGGGCGGCCTACCAGCAGTTCAAGAAGAAGAAGGGGGCGCGGGCCTCGATTGAAGCCCTCCTCAAGCGGGTCGACAACGGCAAGGGGGTCGGCCCGGTTGACCCGCTGGTCGACGTCTACAATGCCGTTTCCCTGCGCAACGGGGTCCCGGTCGGGATCGAGGACCGCGATAAGATCCAGGGCACCCTCCGCCTCGGCGTAGTTGAGGCCGGCCTGAGCTTCCAGCCGGTCGGCGCCGACAAGGACGAACCAACCCTCGAGGGCGAAATCGCTTGGCACGACGACGAGGGCGCTGTTTGCCGCTGCCTGAACTGGCGGGACGCCCAGCGGACGATGCTCGACGACGACTCGACCAAGATCGTTGCCGTCATCGAATCAGTCAACCCAGCGCAGGCCGAGCGCGCCAACAAGGCGATGGCCGAGCTGGCCCAGGAAATCAAGGACTGCTTCGGGGTTAAGCCAAGCACCAACGTGGTCCTGACCGCCGACCAACCAACGGTCACCGCCGACTAGGGGGCGAGCAAATGCGGCTGATTATTACCGATTCGGCCAGCCAGGCGATCATCAAGGAGCTCGGCCTGACCGCCGGCAACGGGGTCCGCTTCTTCGGCATCCAAAAGCCGGGCCAGAAGGTCGACCACGGCCACAAGCAGGGCTACGAGCGCGACGACCAGGGCGACCGGCCGATCATCCACGTCAAGAAGGATGGGATCGACTACCACATCAACTTCGAGGACGCCTGGTTCTTCGGTAGCCACGACTGCCTGATTGACTACGACGAGGAGGAGGGGGTCATCTTCACCTTCCCCGACGCCCCGGACGGCATCTCCAGTGCCTCGATCGACTACGACCGCTTCCTTCAATAATTCACGACGCCAAAATTATGTAAACTAAATCTCCACCCGGGAGCCACTCCCCGGGTGGGGATTTTTAATTAAACCGATTCACCGAAAGTGAATGTTCCCTGCATGTTATTCGCCTCGGCCTCCCGTCAGCGCCCCTGGCGGAAATAATTTTATTCTGAATAGGTGAATGCCATCGTTAATCACCGCCCCTGCAAACCCGTGTTATTTCAACCGGTAAACCGAGAACGGCCCTTACGAAATCAAATCGGCAACTGCATAAAACATGCTTAAAATAACTTTTTCGGCCAAATCACTTGCATATTAATTCCACCCTCGCTATAATGCATAACAATTAATCAAGAATGAATTTGAATTTGGAGAGGAGATCATTGCTTATGGCAAAGGATAAGGTTGTATTGGCGTACTCAGGGGGGCTCGACACCTCGGTGGAAATTGCCTGGTTGAAGAATAAGGGTTACGACGTGATCGCCGTGTGTATCGACGTGGGTGAAGGCAAGGATCTCGAAGCCGTCAAGGCCAAGGGCTTAAAGGTCGGCGCGGTTGAATCAATCGTGATCGACGCCAAGGAGGAATTTGCCCACGACTACGTGCTGCCGGCCCTCCAGGGACACGCAATGTACGAAAACAAGTACCCACTGGTCTCGGCCCTCTCGCGGCCGCTGATCGTTAAGCACCTGGTGGAAATCGCCAAGGAAAAGGGGGCGGTAGCCATCGCCCACGGCTGCACCGGGAAGGGGAACGACCAGGTCCGCTTCGAGATCGGCATCCACGCCCTGGCCCCGGAAATGAAGATTGAGGACCCAATCCGGGACAACCACTGGTCGCGGGAAGACGAGATCGACTACGCCAAGGAAAACGGTATTCCGGTACCGATCACCAAGAAGAGCCCGTACTCGATCGACGAAAACCTCTGGGGCCGGGCCAACGAATGCGGGATCCTCGAAGACCCGTGGGCGGCCGCCCCGGCTGACGCCTACGACCGGACGGTGGCAATCGAAGACGCCCCCGACACCCCAGACGTCATTACCCTGACCTTTGAACAGGGGGTTCCGGTGGCCCTCAACGGCAAGCAAATGAGCCTGGCCACCCTGATCATGACCCTCGACAAGCTGGCCGGCAAGCACGGGATCGGCCGGATCGACCACGTCGAAAACCGGCTGATCGGCATCAAGTCGCGGGAAGTCTACGAATGCCCGGCGGCCACCGTCCTCCTGGCGGCCCACAAGGACATCGAAGACATCGCCACCGGCAAGTCACTGGCCCACTTCAAGCCGCTGATCGAAAAGGCCCTGGCCGACCAGATCTACAACGCCCTCTGGTTCACCACCCTGATGGACTCCCTGCTGGCCTTTCTCAAGGAGAGCCAAAAGGACGTCAACGGGGAAGTGCGGGTCAAGCTCTTCAAGGGGAACGTGATCTGCGAAGGGCGGAAGTCGCCAAACTCGCTCTACGACGAATCGCTGGCCACCTACACCGCCGCCGACGAGTTCGACTCCGAGGCCGCAGCCGGCTTCATCAAGCTCTACGGCCTGCCGAGCCAGGTTTACGCCCAGGTTCACCAGAAGGGGGAATTAGATGCCAACAAGTAAGCTCTGGGGCGGGCGCTTCCAGGAAAGTGGGTCGGCGGCCGTCGACGCCTTCGGGGCCTCGATTGAGTTCGACCAGCTGATGGCCACCGAGGACCTGCTGGGGTCGCTCGCCCACGTGAAGATGCTCAAGAAGCAGGAAATCATCCCCGCCAACGACGCCGATCAAATTGTCGCCGGCCTCCACGCCCTCCAGGACGACCTGGCCGCCGGCAAGTTGACCTTCACCGTAGCCAACGAGGACATCCACATGAACCTCGAGGCCCTCCTGACCGAAAAGATCGGTCCGGTGGCCGGCAAGCTTCACACCGCCCGCAGCCGCAACGACCAGGTGGCCACCGACTTCCACCTCTACGTCAAGGAACGGCTGCCGAAGGTGATTGCCGCCATCAAAGACCTGCAGGCGGCCCTGGTCAAGCAGGCCGAGGCCAACGTCGAAACGGTGATGCCCGGCTACACCCACCTCCAACACGCCCAGCCGATCTCCTACGGCCACTACCTGATGGCCTACTTTGCCATGCTGCAGCGGGACGTGGAGCGGTTTGAATTCAACCAGCAGCACACCGACCTCTCGCCGCTGGGGGCCGCCGCCTTGGCCGGAACGACCTTCCCGATCGACCGTGAATTCACCGCCAAGGAACTGGGCTTTGCCAAGCCCTACGGCAACTCACTCGACGCCGTGTCCGACCGGGACTTCGCCCTCGAGTTCCTGAGCAACGCCGCCATCTTGATGGTCCACCTCTCGCGGCTGTGCGAGGAGATCATCCTCTGGTCCTCCTTTGAGTTCAACTACCTCGAGCTCTCCGACCAGTACTCGACCGGGAGCTCGATCATGCCGCAAAAGAAGAACCCCGACATGGCCGAGCTGATCCGCGGCAAGAGCGGGCGGATCTTTGGCAACCTGATGGGCCTCCTGACGGTGATGAAGGGCCTGCCGCTGGCCTACAACAAGGACATGCAAGAGGACAAGGAGGGAGTCTTTGACGCCGTCAAGACGATCATCCCCGCCCTGAAGATCATGACCGGGATGGTGGAGACCGCCACCGTCAAGAAGGAGCAGATGGCCGCCGCCACCGAGCGCGACTTCTCCAACGCCACCGAGCTGGCCGACTACCTGGCCGTTCGTGGCGTTCCCTTCCGCCAGGCCCACGAAATCGTCGGCGAACTGGTGCTGAAGGGGCTGCAAACCGGGGTCACCCTCCAGGAGATCCCGCTGGAAGAATATCAACGGATCCTGCCGACCATCGGCGAGGACGTTTACCATGACCTGCAAGCCAAGGTTGCCGTGGCCCGGCGGCACTCGCAGGGGGGAACCGGCTTTGAGGAAGTAAAAAAACAAATTAAGGCTGGAAAAAAGCTCCTGGAAGTGGAATAATGTTCAAAGGCTGAGAAAAGCAAACTTTCTCGGCCTTTGTTATAACTTGGTTCGTTTTTAAATGGTAAAACGTTTTTAACGATGATCCTTCGCAAGGTCCAGCAAATGGATTGCGAACTTTAAACCCCGACAGCGAGCGAGGAAACTTACGCGAAAGCGAATTGGAGGCATCGACATGCAAAGATACTTAATTCTCGAGGACGGAACCACCTTTTCCGGGACCGCCTTTGGCGCCGACGTGATCACCAGCGGGGAAGTCGTCTTCACCACCGGGATGACCGGCTACCAGGAGGCGATTACCGACCAGTCCTACGCCGACCAGATCCTGGTCTTCACCAACCCCTTAATCGGCAACTACGGGATTAACTCCGACGACAACGAGTCCCTGCAGCCGCAGATCAAGGGCGTGATCTGCCACGAACTGGCCCGCCACCCGGCCAACTGGCGCCTGCAGGAATCCCTGCCGGACTTCCTGGCCAAGCACCAGATTCCGGGGCTGAGCGGGATCGACACCCGCAAGCTGGTTAAGCTCCTGCGGGCCCACGGCACCCTGCGCGGCAAGCTGGTCGACGACCTGAGCAAGCAAGCGGCAATCGTGGCCGAGCTGAAGATGGTCCACCCAACCGCCGGTGTTACCAAGCGGGTTACCACCCCGCAGCCGTACCCGAACCCGGGCGAGCAACGCAACATCGTGGTCGTCGACTTCGGCACCAAGCACAGCATCCTACGCGAGCTGGCCAAGCGCGACTGCAACACCCTGGTTCTGCCGGCCGACAGCACGGCGGAGGCCGTCCTCTCCTACCACCCAGACGGCGTTTTACTATCCAACGGTCCCGGCGACCCGGCCGAACTGACGGCGGCGGCCCAGATGGTGGCCACCATTGAAAAGCAGGTACCGGTCTTCGGGATTTGCATGGGCCATCATGTCTTTGCCCTGGCCAACGGCGCCAAAACCTTCCAGATGAAGTTTGGCCACCGCGGCTTCAACCACCCGGTAAAGAACCTGGCCACCGGCGAAATCACCTTTACCTCCCAAAACCACGGCTACGCGGTCGACCCGGCCTCCTTGGCGGGGACCCGGCTGGAAGTGACCCACGAGGAACTCAACGACGGCGTGGTTGAAGGTTTGCGGCACAAGGACTATCCGGCCTTTTCGGTCCAGTTCCACCCCGACGCCGCGCCTGGTCCGCACGACGCGGCCGGGCTCTTCGACCAGTTCATTGCCACTGTTGACGCGGTAAAGGAGGAACGCACCCATGCCTAAACGGACTGACATTCACAAGATCTTAGTAATTGGCTCCGGCCCGATTATCATCGGCCAGGCCGCCGAATTTGACTACTCGGGCACCCAGGCCTGCCTGGCCTTGCGCGAAGAGGGCTACGAAACGGTGCTGGTTAACTCCAACCCGGCCACGATCATGACCGACAAGCAGATTGCCGACCACGTCTACATCGAACCGTTGACGGTCGAGGCCGTTTCGCGGATTATCCGCCAGGAATACCCGGACGCAATCCTGCCGACCCTCGGGGGCCAAATCGGCCTCAACCTGGCCGTCGCCCTGGCCAAGACCGGGATCTTCGAGGAGCTCAACATCAAGCTCCTCGGGACCCAGCTGGAAGCGATCGACCAGGCCGAGGACCGCGAGAAGTTCAAGGAGCTGATGCAGTCGCTTGGCGAACCGATCCCGGCCTCCAAGACGGTTGCCACCGTTGACGACGCTCTGGCCTTTGCCGACGAAATCGGCTACCCGGTGATCGTCCGGCCGGCCTTCACGATGGGCGGCACCGGTGGGGGGATGTGCAACTCCGCCGAGGAGCTGAAGGTGATCGCCGCCAACGGGCTCGACCTCTCGCCGGCCACCCAGTGCCTGATCGAAAAGTCGATCGCCGGCTACAAGGAAATCGAGTTCGAGGTGATGCGCGACGCCGCCGACAACGTGATGGTCGTCTGCGGGATGGAAAACTTCGACCCGGTCGGCATCCACACTGGCGACTCGATCGTCTTTGCCCCGTGCCAGACCCTTTCCGACCGCGAGTACCAGATGCTGCGGGACTGCGCTCTGAAGCTGATCCGCGCCCTGAAGATCGAGGGGGGCTGCAACGTTCAGCTGGCCCTCGACCCGAACTCCTACCACTACAACGTGATCGAGGTCAACCCGCGGGTTTCCCGCTCCTCGGCCCTGGCCTCCAAGGCGACCGGCTACCCGATCGCCAAGCTGGCGGCTAAGATCGCCGTCGGCCTGACCCTCGACGAGATCAAGAACCCGGTCACCGAAACCACCTGGGCCGAGTTCGAACCGGCGCTGGACTACGTGGTCTGCAAGGTGCCGCGCTGGCCGTTTGACAAGTTCACCAACGCCGACCGCCACCTCGGCAGCCAGATGAAGGCCACCGGGGAAGTGATGGCGATCGGGCGGACGGCCGAGGAGGCCCTGCAAAAGGCGGTTCGCTCGCTGGAAATCGACGAGCACGACCTGATCTCGCCGGCCGCCGCCAAGGCAAGCAAGAAGGACCTGACCGAGAAGCTGACCAAGGCCCAAGACGACCGCCTCTTCTACCTGGCGGAGGCCTTCCGCCGCGGCCTGTCGATCGAGCAGGTGCACGAACTGACCAAGATCCAGCCCTACTTCCTCGACCTGATCAAGCACATCGTCGAACTGGAAGGGGAGCTGGCCGGCCACCTCAACAACCCGGCCCTGCTGGCGAGCGCCAAGCGCTACGGCTTCTCCGACGAGACGATCGCCAAGCTCTGGGGGACCAGCGCCGACGCCATCCGCGCCAAGCGTCAGGAACTGGGGATCACCCCGGTCTTCAAGATGGTCGATACTTGCGCGGCCGAGTTTGATTCGGCCACCCCGTACTTCTACTCGACCTACGAAGAGGACAACGAGTCGCAGCCAAGCAAGAAGCAGTCGATCCTGGTCATCGGCTCCGGCCCGATCCGGATCGGCCAGGGGGTTGAATTCGACTACGCCACCGTCCACTCGGTCCGCGCCATCCAGGACGCCGGCTTTGCCGCGATCGTGATGAACTCGAACCCGGAAACGGTCTCGACCGACTTCTCGGTCTCCGATAAGCTCTACTTCGAGCCGCTGACTTTGGAAGAAGTACTCAACGTGATCGAACTGGAGCAACCGGTCGGCGTGATCGTGCAGTTCGGGGGCCAAACGGCGATCAACCTGGCGGCCGGTCTGGCCGAACACGGGGTGCGGATCCTCGGGACGACGGTTGAGGACCTCAACGCCGCCGAGGACCGCGAAGTCTTCGATCAGGTAATCGAAGAGCTTGGTCTCAAGCAACCGGTCGGCAAGACGGCCACCACCAAGGAGGGCGTCCTGGCCGCGGCCGAAGAAATTGGCTACCCGGTTTTGGTGCGGCCGTCCTACGTCCTCGGCGGCAAGGCGATGGAAATCGTCAACAACCCGACCGAGCTGGAAAACTACCTCAAGGAAAACGCGCCGAGTACCGGCGGGCACCCGATCCTGGTTGACGCCTACCTGGAAGGGAAGGAATGCGAGGTCGACGCGATCTGCGACGGCACCAACGTCCTTTTGCCAGGGATCATGGAGCACATCGAGCGGGCCGGGGTCCACTCCGGGGACTCGATGGCCGTTTACCCGCCGCAATCCTTCGGTCAGGACATCAAGGACCAGATCGTTTCCGCCACCAAGAAGCTGGCGGTTGCCCTCAAGTGCGTCGGCATCATGAACATCCAGTTCATTGTCCACCAGGGCGAGGCCTACGTGCTGGAAGTCAACCCGCGGGCCAGCCGGACGGTGCCGTTCTTGAGCAAGATCACCGGGATCGAAATGGCCCAGGTGGCCACCAAGGTGATCCTTGGTCAATCCTTGACCGACCAGGGCTTCACCCCGGGCCTCTACCCGGAAAGCAAGCAGGTCCACGTCAAGGCACCGGTCTTCTCCTTCAGCAAGTTGGATGACGTTGACGCCTACCTCGGGCCGGAAATGAAGTCGACCGGGGAGGTAATGGGTACCGACGCCACCTTCGCCAAGGCCCTCTTCAAGGCCTTTGCCGGCGCCAAGATGCAGCTGCCGCTGAACGGAACCGTCCTCTTCACGGTCGAAGACGGCGACAAGAAGGCGATCAAGCCGCTGGCCAAGCGCTTCGCCAAGATCGGTTACCGGATCATGGCCACCAAGGGGACGGCCAAGTACCTGAAGAAGCACGGCCTCCATGTAACCAAGGTCAGCCGGGTCCACGACGATGAGCACCCGACGATCCTCGACGTGATCAAGGACGGTCAGGTCAACCTGGTGATCAACACGATGGGCCACGACTACGAGCACACCTCCGATGGCTTCATCATCCGCCAGACGGCGATCGAACACAACGTGCCACTGCTGACGGCCCTCGACACGGTTGCCGCCGTGCTGAAGTCGCTGGAAGGGCGCTCCTTCGCCACCAGCGAACTGTAAAAAGGGGAGGGGACCTTCCCGAAAAGCAAAAATTCCTCCATCCAGAAGGGTGGGGGAATTTTTTGCTTCCTGAGTCATGGTCGGTGGGGAAGGGGAGTAGGGGAGGTGAGTAAATTCAGCTAGGGATAAGTAGCTAGTGGTGAAAAGAAACCGGCCGGGGGATGCCCACATTCGCTCGCCCCACCGATTTTCCTTTCCTACCAGCCAACAAGTTGACTCCCCTCGCCTCCCCCGCACTGCACGCACCAAAAAAACCGCCCCTCCCGAACGGGAAAGACGGTGCTTGCTTACCAGAGGGTCCCCTGGTACTTGAGCCGCCACTGGGAAGCGGTCAGGCCCTCGGTCCGTTTGAAGTCGCGGTTGAACTCGCCGATGTTGGAGTAGCCGGTCTGGCGAACGATCGCCACCAGGGACGGTTCCTCACTGGCGTCGGCCAGGATCTGCTTGGCCTTGGCCAGGCGAACCTCGCGCAAGACGAGGGCCGGGCTCTTCTGGGTGGCGCGGTCGAACTCAACCATGAAGCGGTTGAGCGGCATCCCGGCCACCTTGGCCAGTTGCTGGTAGGTCACCCGGTCGGCGTAGTGGAGCTGGAGGTAGATCAGCACCCGCTCGATTGCCCGCGACGGCGCCTTGAAGACGGCCTCTTCCAGCTTGACCAGCTGCTAGAGGAGGAGGTTGCCCAGCTCGTGGAAGCGCTGGGGCGCCGCGGTGGTTGGGTGAAGAACCAGGTTGGTGACCTCCTGGAGAAGGCTGTGGAGACCCAGCCGCGGGGCAACGATCACGGTTTGCGTTGGCTGGATGGCCTTGCGAACGCAGACCCGGGGAAAGGCCAGCGTTAATACTTTACCGCTGTAGTTGAGCAACTGGTAGCTAGTGTAGGGCTTGATCAGGGCGAACTGGCCGGCCGAGTAGCGCTTGATCTGGCCGTTTGCCTTCAGGTTTAGGTGACCGGTGTTGACGTAAAAGAGCCGGTAGCCATCGTGCCAGATGGCCGTCCGCGGCGCCACCTGCGGGCTGAGGAAGGTAAAGTTAAAGGGAACGGATTCCGAATGTTGGAAGATTGGTTCAAAGGCCCCAACTGTACTCATTTTAAAGCCTCCGTTTCTAATTTAGATTCTCATAAAATGAATCTTCTTTCAGGGAGAAAATTCGCTCTGGAACCGATAATAGCAAGGCTTACGGCACTAGAAACGGGGGGCTGACGAATGATAATCTAATTTTTATCATTTTCAAATTCGGATTAAAATCCGATCCTTTTTGGTCATGATTCGGTGGGGAAATTCACTACTTGGTAACAGGATTGACCGAACCGTGACCGCTCGGCTAGCATTTGGTGACCGGCGCCGGCGGCCAAAAGGGAATCAATTATCCCGGTAACTGCGGCCAATCATTCGGCATTCTCCGGCCAGGTAAGCGGTGCTTCTAGAGACTACAAAAGAGGCCGGGAGTTAGTGCTCCCAGCCTCTTTTGGCTTTAATTTATGATTTAGTAGCTTCCTTGGCCTTATTTTCCCGGTTGGTAATCCGGGTCAATGATCAGGACCGGCTTAATTACTTCCCCGGACTTGGATGCTTCGTTAGCCTCGTTGATCTGGTCGAAGGTAAAGAACTTTTCCGTCTTGTCGAATGGGAACCAGCCCAGCTGGTAGAATTCCAGCAGGCGGGGGATGTCCAGTTGCGGAACCGAATCGCCCATCAAAACGCCGACAAAGTGCTTGTCGAAGGCGCTCAGGTCACTCCATTCGCCGACCCTGACCACGTTGGCGGTCACGGCGATCCCGGCGCAGGTTCCCCCGGTCGTCAGGGCGTCGATGGCCATCTTTGTGAGGGCCGGCACCCCGGTCGTGTCGATCGTGAAGTCCACGCCGTCGCCGGTCCATTCCTTGATCGTTTGCACCACGTCCTGCTTGGTGGTGTTGATCGTGTGGGTGGCGCCCAGTTCCTTGGCGAGCGCCAGACGGTTGTCGTTGCGGTCGATAGCGATGATCTTGGTGCAGCCGGAGATCTTGGCGGCCATCATGGCGGCCAACCCAACGGCCCCGGTCCCGAAGACGGCGATCGTTTGCCCTGGCCGCGGTTGGAGGGCGTTGAGGACCGTCCCGGACCCGGTGACGAAGCCACAGCCCAGCGGCCCAATCTTGCGGAGGTCCAAGTCCTTGGCGACCTTAACGGCGTTGCGTTGGTGGACCACCGTGGTCGTTGCAAAGGAGGACTGGTTCAGCATGTTGGCAATGTTGACGCCGTCCTTGGAGAAGTTGTAGTCGCCATCCGGGCGGGTTCCCATTAGGTCGCCCTTGGTGTAGTTGCGGCACTGGCCGGCGTGGCCGCTGAGGCACTTGTCACAGGTTCCGTCGGTGTAGTAGGAAAGGATGACGTGATCGCCCGGGGCAAAGTCGGTGACGGCGTTCCCGACTTCCTCGACGATCCCGGCGCCTTCGTGACCAAGGATGGCCGGGTAACTGAGGGGCGTTTCACCGGAGCGGATGACCTCGTCAGAGTGACAGATCCCGCTCGCCACGAGGTGGACGCGGAGGTCGTTGGGACCAACTTCGTGCAGGTTAATCCCGTCCTCGATGGTAAACGGGGCACCTGGCTTTTCAACAACTGCAGCTTTGATTTGCATAATGGGCCTCCTAATTGTGATAAAATTAGTTGTGATATAAAATTAGCTTACGTCTTCATTGTAAAATCGTTTTCATTCGGCGCCCAGTCGGCACTTTGAGGTAACCCGGGCACCAAATGGTAACCACATTGGGAGGAAATGATGCAAAAACACTACTTACTGGGGAATCGACTACCTAATCGACGTCGTTAAGGGCAAGTACAAGACCACGATTATCTGTCAACTGGGCAAGTCGCACCAGCACTACGGTCAGCTGTTGCGCAACGTCAGCAAGGAAAATGGCGTGACGGTCACCAAGAAGGTCTTAACTAGCCAGTTGAAGTCGTTAATTGACGCCGGGATCGTCCAACGGCGGGTTCTTGCAACAATGCCGCCGCAAACCGAATACTCGCTGACTGACCGCGGGACGGAAATCCGCGCGCTGATGGTTCAGATGTCGATCGCCGGCGAGGCACTGGTTGAAGAAACCGCCGCGCCGGTTGAAATTACGTACACGTCCCGGTGCATTGACCAAAGCTAATTAGCGCTAATTAGCGAATCGGGCTGCCGTGGGGGACAGCCTTTTTCTTTTGGTCAACCTGTCATTAAAATTTGTGTTTTAATGCACGCTAAATTTGAAAAACCCCTCCCACCGGGCTTTTGGCCAGTTTTAAGGTTGACCGTTAAATTGACTGCTGACCTACAATTTAACACTATTGTTTGCACTTCCCCGCCTCAGGCTCACTGGAAGTCGGTGCAAGCCCTCCGGGAAGGTTGGCGAGTACCGCCAGCCCGGTGCATTCTCAATTTATGTAAACACGGAAAGCTTGTTTACGGCCGCAAAATTCGTTATCCTAAGAGCAATCAATACTTAAGGAGCCTTGAAATGTCACCATTTAGCGAATACCTTGCAAAAATCGATAACCCGGCGCACCGTGACCAGCTGGCCAGCGTGTTAGACTGGGTTTCGACCACGTACCCGCAACTAGTTGGCCAAATCAAGTGGAACCGGCCGATGTTCACTGACCACGGGACCTTCATCATTAGCTTCACCGTTGGCCCGGAACCGCAGGTCTTTGCTGCCGTTCTGCCAAAACTCGAGCAATTGGGGCTCGAGCACGGCAAGAAGACCTTCCAGATTCCCTTTGACGCCCCGGTGCCGACCGACCTGCTGGCCACGATCATCGAGCAAACGATGACCCTCAAGCAGGACGTGAGCTCCTTCTGGCTCTAGCATTGATTTTTGCCATTGAATGCGCTTTCAAAGGGTGCAAGTCGCTCATCCGCACATGCAAAGCCGTCCCTCCCGCAAATTCGGGAAGGACGGCTTTTGTGATGATGAGAAAGGAACTACCAGTTGCTCCCCTGGTGCTTGAGCCACCACTGGGAGGCGGTCAACCCCTCGGTTTGCTTGAAGTCACGGTTGAGCTCGCCGACGTTGGGATAACCGGTTTGGCGAACCACCGTCACGATTGAGGGCTGGACGCTGGCGCTCGCCAGAATGCACTTGGCCTTGGCGAGGCGGATTTCGCGGAGGACGGCCCCGGGGGTCTTCTTGGTGGTGCGATCGAAGGCGGTGACGAAGCGGGCCACCGGCAGGCCCGCCACCCGGGCCAGCCGGTTGGTGGTCAGCCGCTCGGCCGAGTGGGTTTGCAGGTAGAAGAGCGAGCGCTCGATCGCCGCGGCGGCCGCATCTGGCTTGCGGTCCCCCAACTGTTGCAGGCGCTGGGTAATGGCAACGCCGAGGGCGCGGAGGCGGGCAATTGCCGCCGGTTCGGTCCGGTTAGCAATCACCGCCACCTGGTACAACAGCGAGCGCAGGTCGTAGCCAGCTAGCTTCTGGAGGGTCGCCCGGTCAACCTGGACGGCGGCCGGCTGGCAAACCCGCGGGAAGGCCAACGAAAGTACCCGCCCGCTGTAGTTGAGCACCTGGTAGTCGGTGGCTGGCTTGATGATCACGTACTGGCCGGTGGAGTACCGCGCGATTTGGCCGGCGATTTTGAGGTTGAGGTGGCCACCGTTGAGGTAAAAGACCTGGTAGCCATCGTGCCAAACCGTCGTCCGCGAAGCCGTGCGCGGGGTCAAGAGGGAATGATTGAAGGGTAAATTCGCCAGGTGTTGGACGATTGGTTCAAAGGTTCCAACAACGCTCATTTAAATCACCCCATTCCTCAACAAAAATTCTAATAATTACCACCGGTTAACACCCGCCGAAATCATTTGGTAGCTTGATGGTAGCACGGTTTTTGCCCAAAATTGTCACTTAAGGAAAGTTGACAACAAATTTTAAACATTTTCACAGATTAGTCAAAGAATGGCACAAATTACATTTTTATTATCTGCTTGATTTAGGGCGATTGCAACCAAAAACGCTTTCCGGTATCTGTCAAGTTTTCATAGGTTGCCTTATATATGCAGGAACTAGTGTGAAAGCGACTTAACGAGGTGCCCAATTGGACTAGATGTCGCCGCGTCCAATGCGAAGCCGCCGGTGAGCGCCCCACAAGATGGTTTGGTGGTGCGCTTAAGGTATTGTGGAACACTAATCCGCCGACGCTGGAGGGCCGTCAGAGGAACCTTTGGAAGGCGTGTTTCCTGCTTCAAGCAAGTACGGAGGTTTTGGATCAACTCCCCGTTCTTACGCGCTTCAACGAGCCCTAACATCGCCTTAGCTCCGTTGATCGTCCAAGACTTGCCTTGACGCTTCATTCGGTAGGTGAAGGAGCGGTGGCTACTCTCAATTGAGCCAAA
>CALVGV010000024.1 GCA_944327195.1 uncultured Limosilactobacillus sp. | reverse complement strand
TCGGGCACCTCGTTAAGTCGCTCTCACACTAGTTCCTGCATATATAAGGCAACCTATGAAAACTTGACAGATACATCGGTTACTAAACTTGGCGTTGGGTGACGAATAAGCGTACAATAAGGCTAGGTTGGGCGGGCTTAGGAGTGCTTCGCCAAAGTTGATCGGCTCCGGAACGGGGGCGCGCATGTGTCGTGGCTCGTTCCGGGGCCTTTTCTGTTTTCACCTGGGGATCGCGGTGATAAATGTTATAATGGGGGAAATCTTTGAGGGAGGGACCACCATGATCGAAATCAACCAGCACCGCTATTCCTTTCCCAAGGTGCTGACCTTCGGCTTCCTGCTGGTGATCACCATCGGCACCCTCCTCTTACTCCTGCCGGTGGCCACCCGGGCGGGCCTGCACACCAGCTTCATGACCGCCTTCTTCACCGCCACCAGTGCCACCTGCGTCACCGGCCTCACCCTGGTCGGCACCGCCAGCCACTGGACCCTCTTCGGCCAGGTGGTGATCGCCGCCCTGCTGGAGGTCGGCGGGCTGGGCTTCATGACCTTTGCCGTCATGACCTCGCTCCTGATCCGGCGCCGCTTGCGGATGTCGACCCGCCTGCTGGTACAGGAGTCGCTCAACCTCGACCACGCCTCCCAGGTCCAGGTAGTCACCCTGGTGATCCGGCTCTCGCTCTTGATCCAGCTGCTGGGGACAGTCCTCCTCTACCTCGACTTCGGTCCCCGCTACGGCTGGCGGCGGGGCCTCTGGCTAAGCCTCTTTCACGCCATGTCGGCCTTTTGCAACGCCGGCTTCGACCTCTTCGGCAACTCGCTGGCCAACTTCGCCAACGACCCCTACCTGCTGGTGGTCTTCGCCTTCCTGATCATCGCTGGTTCCTTCGGTTTCCTGGTCTGGCAAGACCTCCTGCAGTATCGCAAGCGCCACCGGATGTCCTTGCACACCCACCTGGCCCTGCGGACCGGGGCGATCATCATGACCCTTTCGGTGATCGTCTACTTGCTGACCGAGAAGAATTTGACCCAACTCTCCGGCCAGCTCAGTTGGGGGGAGCGGCTGGTCAACACGGTCTTCATGGCGATCACCCCGCGGACGGCCGGGCTGACCACCTTTGACTACACTAAGCTGACCCCGGCCGGCCTCTCCTACACAATGATCCTGATGTTCATCGGCGGGACGCCGGGGTCGACCGCCGGCGGGATCAAGACGACCACGATCGGCTTGCTGGCCCTCCAGGCCCTGGCCACCCTCCGGGGACAGCGCGACGCCACTTTGGCCCAGCGCCGCTTCCGGGTCGAAAACGTCTTCCGCGCCCTGACCCTTCTCTTCGTGGGATTGGCAATCATTTCGCTGGCGATCCTGATTCTGGCCGAAACCCAGGACCTGCCCAAGCACAACTCGCTCTCGTACTTGACCTTCGAGGTGCTGGCCGCCTTTGGGACGACCGGGATCTCGCTGGGGATCACCGCCAAGCTGAACCTGCTGGGCCAACTGGTGGTGATGGTGCTGATGTTCATTGGCCGGGTGGGGATCTACACGGTGATGTTCTCGCTCTTCAACGCCCAGCCGAAGCAACCAAACTACCGTTACCCGGAGGAGGGGATTCCGATTGGCTAAGAAGGAAAGTTTTGCCGTGATTGGCCTCGGCCAGTTCGGCGCCGCCATTTGCAAGAGCCTGGTCCGTGCCGGCCAGGAGGTGTTGGCCGTCGACCTCAACGAGGCGGTGATCAACGACTTCGCCGGCCTGGTGATGCGGGCGGTGATTGCCGACGCCCGCGACGAGGACGCGATGAAGGAGCTCGACATCGGCCACTACGACCACGTCTACATCTCGATCGGCAAGCAGATCGAAACCAGCATCATGGCCACCCTGATCGCCAAGGACCTCGGCGCCAAGGACGTCATCTGCCGGGCCGAGAACCGCAACCACGCCCGGGTGCTGGAGCGGATCGGTGCCGACACGGTTGTCCGGCCCGAGCACGACCTGGCCGAGCGGCTGGTCTTTTCCAAGCTCCACCCGAGCGTCCTCGACTACGTCCGCATCAGCAAGAGCCTGACTTTGGCCGAGATCGAGGTCCTGAACCCGGCCTTCTTCGACAAGACCCTCGACGAGCTCGACTTCCGGAGTCGCTACCAGGTCAACGTCCTCGTTTTGGTGGACAAGGACGACCAGCTGATCCAGCTGCCCCAGGGGAGCGACCATTTGCACCCACATGATAAGCTGACGGTGATTGGGCCGATTGAGGCGGTGGGGGAGTTGAACGACTTGCTCCAGCAGCACTAGCGGTGGGGGCCTCCGCTCCTCAAAAGGGGCGGGACCGTGACGATGGTGGGCCTCCGCTCCGAAAAATTGCGGGCCGTGACGATGGTGGGCACAACTTTGAGCCCCTCCGGGTCTCAAAGCTTGGCCTTTCACTAGGCGATAAACCGCCAAGTGAAATTTCACCATCTTGGCCCGCATTTTTCTCCGCTCCGGCCCGGCGGCTAGCTGCGAGAGTGGCTACTGATTGAGAGGGGGGCTACAACCCCCTTTTCTTTGCTTGGAAGGGTACAGACTACCCGAGGGAACTCCGCTTCACTAAGGGCACCCCTGGAACGCTACGTGGCCTCCGGGGAGTAGCTTCCGGGAGACTGGAACGGGGTGGGCACGACTTGAAGCCCACCAGAATCGCTTCGCTCTCCGGCGGTCTTCAAGCTCGGCCTTCCACTAGGCGATAAATCGCCAAGTGGAACGACACCCCTTGCGAATGTTACTTAGTTGGAAGCCGACCAGCGGAAGGCTTCCGACTTAGAAACATTCCATGCGATAGCTGTCCAAGAACGAGGAGCTTGCGACGAGCGATTGGCTAACAGCGAACCGCGAGCTCCCGGGTCCACTCCCCCTCCGGCGGTGGTACCACTGCTACTTTCCGCTGTTGGGTGGCGATTAGTTCCAAGTTGCCGGGAATTCCCTGGCTGAGGGGTATTTTCGCTCTGCTCCGCTCCGGCCCGACGGCTAGTTGCAGGAGTGGTCACAACCATCTTTTCTATGTTGTAGGGCGGGAGAAGCTAGTTGCGCAGAGGTACTTTCCGTTGCGACTACCGACGGGCGAAGTTGTCCCTTTTTGCTTCTAATTCAAGCCCTAGTCTTGTTATTATTAGGTTGATGAACAACTAACTTCCAAACCTTCCAAAGGAGGTACCACCATGTTAATCACCACCACCGAACAGATTCCGGGCCACTCCTACGAAGTCCTCGGCGAGGTCTTTGGCGTCACCACCCAGTCGCGCAACGCCATCAGCGACTTCGGCGCCCAACTAAAGAACATCACTGGCGGCGAGATTCGCTCCTACACCAAGATGCTCGAAAAGGCCCGCCTTCAGGCCCTCGACCGCCTTCAAGAGGCCGCCCAGGACATGCAGTCAGTCGTGGCCTACGGGACGGCGGTCCGCTTCACCGATTAAGCCACAAGAAACGACCTGGTCGTTTTCATTTGGCACCAATTAGCCAATCCAATCCGGCCCCCGCGACCCGGTTCGCCCAAAAAATTGACAAAATTTTATTTCTGAAAGCCTGGGCGCGGCCCCTTTCACCAATTTGAACCCGCTTGCGGTCCACTAATGGTAGCGATTTCTTGGTATCATATACGAAACATTTATCGACCACCGAAGATTTGACTATCCCTAGTCGCCTGGATTATTCTTAATCCGTAATCAAATGTGCAACTGTTCACAACAACGAGTTTGGAGGAAAGAACATGGCTGAATTTCGTACTGAAGAAGACACTTTAGGTCCAGTCCAAATCCCGGCGGCTGCCCTTTGGGGCCCGCAAACTGAGCGGAGCCGGAACAACTTCCCGACCGGCCAATTCATGCCGCTGGCCATCATTCGTGCACTGCTGAACATTAAGAAGGCAGCGGCCCAGGCCAACATGGAATCAAACCAAATCAGCGAGGAAAAGGGTCAATTGATCGTTAAGGCAATCGACGAACTGCTTGCCCTGAGCGACGAAGACCTCCGCAAGGACTTCCCGCTGAAGGTTTACCAAACCGGTTCCGGGACCCAAACCAACATGAACACGAACGAAGTGGTTGCCCACAAGTGCCACCAACTCAACCCGGACATCGAAATCCTGCCGAACGACGACGTCAACAAGGGCCAAAGCTCCAACGACACCTTCCCGACGGCAATGAACATCGTGGCCGTGGAAGCCATCGACAAGCTGGAACCAGCCGTTCAACACCTGATCGACGAACTGAAGGTAAAGCAAGAGAAGTACTGGCACACGGTTAAGGTTGGGCGGACCCACCTGCAAGACGCCACTCCGCTGACCTTCGGCCAAGAAATCTCCGGTTACGTTTCCGCTCTGGAACACGACCTCGACTACCTCAAGACCCTGACGCCAACCCTGCTTGAATTGGCCATCGGGGGGACGGCCGTTGGGACCGGGCTCAACGCCGCTCCGGGGATGCCGGAAAAGATCGCCGAAAAGATGAGCGCCGTTTACGGGCACGAATTCACCGCCAAGACCAACAAGTTCTACGGCCTGTCTCACCACTCCGGCCTCGACGTTGTTCACGGCGCCCTCAAGACCCTAGCTGCCGACATGTTCAAGATCGCCCAAGACATCCGCTTCCTGGCTTCTGGCCCGCGGGCAGGTTACGGCGAACTGAACATTCCGGCCAACGAACCAGGCTCCTCGATCATGCCAGGGAAGGTTAACCCAACCCAGGCCGAAGCCGTTACGATGGCCGCAATGCGCGTCTTCGGGAACGACGTGGTAGTTTCGATGTCCTCCTCCCAAGGGAACTTCGAAATGAACGTCTTCAAGCCAGTTCTGATCGACGCCTTCCTGGAATCGGCTGACTTGCTGACCGGGACGATCATGGGCTTTGCCGACAAGATGATCCACGGCATGACGGTTAACGAAGACCGGATGAAGGAACTCCTGGACAACTCGCTGATGACGGTTACCGCCCTGTCACCACACATCGGTTACCACGACAGCGCCAAGATTGCTCAAGCCGCAGACAAGGCCGGCAGCACCCTGAAGGAAGCCGCCCTCAAGTCCGGCAAGGTAACGGAAGAACAATACGACGAATGGATGGACATGCTCCAAATGACCAACGTCGACCGTAAGGACTAAGTTCGCGCCACTTTAAAAAGCGCAAGGGGAAGTAAAAGCACGGGCAGGACGAATTCGCAGGGCGGGTTCGTCCTTGCTTGCCGCTAGGGGCCTACTTGTTTGGGCTGCCAGCGGCGTAGCGAGGACAACCTTACTCGCCATGGTTGGTGCCTGGGGGATCCTCTTTCGAAGCCGATTTCCCTTTCTGGGGTGGTCACCGGCTGGTACCACCGCCGGAGGGAAGGAGACCCAAGACCTCAGGGGTATCGTTCTACTTGGTGGTTTACCGCCTAGTAGAAGGCCGAGCTTTGAGACCGGCACCGGGCTCAAAGTCGTGCCCACCCCGTTCCAGTGTCTCGGAAGCTCCTTCCCGGAGGCCCTACCCGCGTGCAAATTACTGTTGAAAGCAACACCAAACTCAGGAGGAAAATCCAATGGCAGATTTTGAACCATTGCCGGCCAGTCAACTGGCTGACCAATACGACGCCGTGATCATCGGTTCCGGTGGGACCGGGCTGGCCGCCGCCATCCAGGCCCACGAACTGGGGCTGGACGTGGCCGTGCTGGAAAAGGAAGCCGAACTCGGGGGGAACACCAACCGGGCCTCGTCCGGGATGAACGCCGCCGAAACCAACGTCCAACTCCACCACGGGGTGATCGACAACGTGGCCGACTTCTTCCACGAAACCTACAAGGACGGGGGCAAGCTCAACGACAAGGACATGCTGGGCTACTTCGTTTACCACTCCGCCCCGGCGATTGACTGGTTGGCCGACCACGACATCAAGCTGACCGACATCACCATTACCGGGGGGATGTCGCGCAAGCGGACCCACCGTCCGGCCTCGATGGCCCCGATCGGTGGCTTCCTGGTTAAGAGCCTCCTCCGGGTGGCCAAGGAAGAAGAAATTCCGGTCTTCAACCACACCAAGGTCACCAAGCTGATCAAGGACGGCGACCGGGTCAGCGGCGTTGAGGTCGACGCCAACGGCACCAGCAAGACGATTGCCGCCAAGGCGGTCATCCTGGCCACCGGTGGTTTCGGTGCTTCCAAGGAATACATGAAGCGCTTCCGGCCGGACCTGCTCGACTACAAGACGACCAACCAACCGGGGGCAACCGGTGACGGTCTCAAGCTGGCCGAAGACCTCGGTGCCGAACTGATGCAAATGAACCTGATCCAGGTTCACCCGACCGTCCAACAGGACAACCCGCACGTTTACCTGATCGGGGAAGCCGTTCGGGGCGAAGGGGCCATCCTGGTTAACGGCGAGGGGAAGCGGTTCGTCAACGAATTGAACACCCGCAAGATCGTGTCCAACGCGATCACTGCCCTGCCGGAACACAGCGCCTACCTGATCCTCGACCAGGGGATCCGTGACCACGTGAAGGCCATCGAGTTCTACGACAAGGTCGGCCTGGTGGTTCACGGTGACACCCTGGAAGACCTGGCCAAGAACATCAATGTTGACCCGTCCAACCTGAAGCAGACGGTGGCAACCTGGAACGAGGCCGTTAAGAGCGGCAACGATGCCGAATTCAACCGGACGACCGGGATGGACCGCGGGATCGAAAAGCCGGGCTTCTTCGCCATCCACATTGCCCCGGCCATCCACTACACGATGGGGGGGATCCACATCAACACCAAGACTGAGGTCCTCGACGGCAACGGTGACGTAATCAAGGGGCTCTACGCAGCCGGCGAAGTTGCCGGGGGGCTCCACGGGAACAACCGGGTCGGCGGCAACTCGATCGCCGAAACGATCATCTTTGGTCGCCAGGCCGGCCAACAGGTGGCCCTCTACAGCCAAACGCTGAAGTAATTAACGGTCCGGCAGGTTGGGCAAGGCAGGGAATTCGCGACTTCCGGCCTTCGTCAAGCCGTACCGGTAGAAAAAATCGCAAACGAAACTCTTTGAAAAACACTAACCAATAAGCAAAAATCAGATTACCCGAAAACGGGCTGCCCCCTGGGTGGCCTGTTTTTGGTTGCAAAAGGGGCCAAGCTGGGAAAATCCAACTTGGCCCCTTCGTAATTTATGATCGCTCATTGCTGGGCGTGGGTCTGGAGGTACTGCTTGACCACCGCCACCTTGCGGACGCTGCAAGGGCAGAAGATCGTGCCGGCGGAATCGAAGTAGAGGCGGCGCTGCTGGGCGTCGAAGTGGTCGATCGCCTGCGGGTTCACCAGCACGCTCCGGTCGACCCGCAACAGGGCCGGCGAGTCGATCTTGGACAGCTCGCCGCGGTAGACGACGTTCAGCCCCTGGCCGACGATTTGCAGCTGGCGGCGCTGGTCCTTGACCGAGCGGATGTAGTAGATCCGGCTGAGCTCCACCTGGCGGAGGATCCCCGGCATTGGCGAGTAGGTGAAGAGTTGCGGCGCCCGGGCGGCGAAGCCCTTCTGGTAGCGCTGGTAGGCGACGTCGATGGCGGCGCGGAGCTTTTCGGTGACCTCCTCGGCCCCGGCGCCCTTGTAGATGAAGTCGAGCGGCTCCACCTGGCGCGAGATCGTCAGCGGCAGGTACTCGGGGTAAGAGGAGACGAAGATGATCGTGGCAAAGGCGCTGGTTTGCCGCAGCTTGGCGGCGACGTCGATCCCGGTCATTTCCTGGTCGGTCAACTCGATGTCGGTGATCAAAAGGAGCGGCTCCTGGGGATGAGCGGCGGCGTAGTCAATCACCGCCTGGCCCTGGCCGGTCACCAGGGCGACCTCCATGTCGTAGTGGTGGGGGCTCGGGTTGATCATGATCCGGTTGGTCACCAGCTGCTCGAAAAAGCCACGCTGGAACTGGTCGTCTTCGAGGATGATTGCGCGAAGCATCAGGCCACCCCCCTTACGTAGAGGGTCATCGCCAGCCGGTCATCGCTGGTGGTCGCCTCCAGCGAGAGGTTGGCGTCGGCCTTAACCAGCTGGTCGACGGTGGCCAGGCCAATCCCGCTGTGGCCCGCCTTGGTGGTGTAGCCACTGGCGAAGAGCTGGCTGACCGTCACCGGGGTGGTTAGCGAGTTGGTGACGGTGAACTCGTAGTTGTGGCCGTGGCGGAGGAAGGCGATCTGGACCTTGGGGCTGGTCTGCGCCTTGACCGCCTCGGCGGCGTTGTCGAGCAGGATCCCGGCAATCCTTACCAGGGTGGCCTCGGCGACCGCCAGCTCGCCAATCCGGTTGCTGACCTCCAGCGAGAGCAGGGCCCGCGGGTTGGCGCTGGTGATCCGGGCGGCCTTGGTGACGATCAGGTTCTGCAGGCCGGCGAGGGGGAGCTTGGCGGCGGCGGTGGTCAGCGCCGTTGCCCGCTGGAGCTGGTCGGTCTGTTGGTCGGTCAGGGCGGCCAACTGGCTGCTTGCTTCTGCGATCTCGCCCTGCTTGAGGTGGCCCTGGACGCCGAGCAGGAGGTTCTTCAGGTCGTGCCGCTCCCGCCGCAGGGCCTGGAAGCGGGCGTTGTTTTCCTCAGCTAGGGCCACCTGCTGGGCGGCGGCGGCCTGGGCCAGCCGGGCCCGCAGTTCGCGGGCGTAGCTCTGGATCAGCGAACCGGTGACCAGCGCCAGCAGGAGGTCGAGCCAGGCGAAGACCAGCAGGAGGGCGAGGGCGTAGTTGGCGGGCACCTTCAGCCAGGCGGCCACCAGGGCGAGGGCCAGCTGGCCGCCGTAGCCGATGGTGGTGAAGAGGAGGAGGGTGGCACTGACCGGGGTCACCTTAGCCAAGGTGGTCACTAGGGCGCGCACCGGTCCCCGCAAGCCGGCGGCTAAAAGGAGGCCAATCCCGGCAAGGAGCAGGTAGGGGACGGTGACCGCCCAGCCGCTCAGTCCGCCCCGCAGCCGGAGGGCGTCGTCGAGGCCCGAAAAGGCGATTAGCTGAATGGCTAGCAGGTAGGTCAGGATCAGCAGGCGCCCCTGGACCGCCTGCCCCGCCCGCCGGCTGGAATAGGCCCAGTAGCCATAGCTGGCGAGGACGGCCAGGACCAGCGAGGTGGTGGCCAGGCCGGTGACTAGGCAGCAGGCGACCAGGTCGGCGGCCACCTGGCGCCGGGTGAGCGGGCCGAGCAAGAGGCGGCCGCCGAAGATGACGAAGGCCCAGCAGGCGGCGGTGACCACCAGCGCCTGGGGGGCGGCGAGTTCGATTAACATGGGACGGCCTCCTTTCCTTTCTGATCTTATTATCGCGAAACGAGTGGCCCGGCGGGGCGGCTGGTTTTTTCGTTGGCAAAAGTGGTTTAACCGTGCCGGAAGACGAAAAAACGGCGGGAAACCATTTTGCGGAAGATGGGGTATCATCAGGGTAGAAAGAAAGCCAAGCGAGGAGGGGAGGCAATGAAGAAAGCACAAACCATTCAAGCCCTGATTCTGCTGGTTACCCTGGCCCTGGTGATCGTGGCGATCGTCTTCTTGCTGGGCGGTCCCGACCTCGGCAAGGGCTACCAAGACGGCTGGAACAACCTACCAAACCGGTGGTAAAGGAGGAGAGAGTCATGACAAACTTAATCAAGAACCCCAACTTCTGGTACCTGCTGATTGTCATCTTGGTGATCGCGTCGTTAATTTTTTGGTAAATCTTTTGGTTTCAGTCTAGCACCATTGCGGTGGCGGAAAAAGGAAAAAGAAATCGTTATCAAGGGCCGGTCGTCTCCCGGGGGGGGGCGGCCGCTTTTGGGTTGGCACAAAAAAACTCCCGCCGGGGATGATCCCGGTGGGAGTTAGATAAGGATGGGGGCTACTTTTGCTCGTTGTCGAGCCCCTTTTCGATGTTCATGGCCTTTTCCACCCGCCGCTGGTCGAGCCGCTTTACCAGGTAGAGGACCGGCAGACCAACCACGACGACGCCGGCGAAGAGGAGGACGCCGGCCGGGTCGTTGATCACTTCGCTGACCAAGACGAAGATCCCCCCGCAGATGGCGACCAGCGGGATCCACGGGTAGAGCGGGGTCGAGAAGGGCCGCGCTTGCCCCTTGTTGCGCTTGCGCAGGATGAAGATGCCAAAGAAGGCCAGGGTGTAGAAGCAGTAGACGGTGAAGACGCACAGGTCCGACAGGCGGTCGGGGTCAAAGAAGAGCATCATGATCGTGGCCAGCACGATGATGAAGAGGGTGGCGACCACCGGTGCCTTGGCCTTCGGCGTCAGGTAGGCCAGGTAGCGCGAGAAGGGCAGGTCGCGCCGCTTGGCCATCGCGTAGACGATCCGCGGGAAGGTGAGAAGCTTGCCGTTGATCGTCCCCATCATCGAGATGATGATCCCGGCCGAGAGCAGTTTGCCCCCGATCTGGCCAAAGGCGGCCGTTGCCAGGTAGGCGGTGGTGTTTTCGCCGAGGGCGTGGATCTTGTCGGCCGGCAGGAAGCGGAAGACGGCCACCGTGATCAGGGTGTAGACCACCATCACGAAGGAGATCCCGCCGATGATCGCCTGGGGCAGAATCTTTTGCGGGTTCTTCAGCTCGCCGCCGAGGTTGGCGATCAAAATCCAGCCGTCGTAGCCGAAGAGGGTGGCCAGGATGGCAACGCCGAAGTTGCCGCTGGCGGCGTGGACCTCGCTGATCGTTTGGCCGATCGCGTCGTTATGGCCCCAGAAGATGCCGAAAATGATGATGGCGGCGATTGGGATCATCTTCCCAATGGTGGTGATCACCGAGAAGGCGGCCCCAACCCGGTTTTCAAACATGTTCATGAAGCCGATCGCCAGGATGGTGATCACCGCCAGCGGAACCCGCCAGGCGCTGGAGAGGCCGAAGAAGTTGGTCATCAGGATGCTCATGAAGCCGGCCACCGAGGCGGTGATGGCTGGGCCGTAGACGATCACCTGCATCCAGCCGGCCAAAAAGCCCCAGAGGCGGCCGTAGAGGTCTTCAATATATACGTAGAGCCCCCCGGTGTAGGGCATCTGGGCACCGATTTCGGCGATCGTCAGCCCGGCGGCCAGGGTCAGCACCCCGCCGATCACCCAGGCGAGGATGGCCATCGTCGAGCTGCCGGCACTATCGAGGACCGAGCCCTGCTTGAAGAAGATCCCGGAGCCGATCAGGGTCCCGATCACGACCGACAGGGCCGACCCGAGACCGAGTGACCGCTTCATTTCTTCCTTTGGGTTCTGTGCTTGCATCTGTCATCCCTCCGTTTCAAACTAAAAATCGGGTCCGCCCACCACCAAGAACCTTGGTGGTTGAGTGAACCCGGTTATTTGACGCTTGATGTTATCAATGCCAAATTACTCAACCAGCAAGGTGCTAGTTGAGGAGGAAGAGACTAATCGAAGTTGGGCTTGAAATTGCATTGTTCGTTCCTCCTTGGCATTTGTTGGTTCAATCCTAGCAGAGAAATTAATCGCTGGCAAGGGAAAACTCACGAAATTCTAATTTTTCTCCGCGAGCAAAAAAGTTGGTCGTCCCCCTTTACACGGGCGGGGAGCTTGGCTATAATGATGAAGTTGATTTAAATATGACTCTGCCTAAGACTCAGGTGGCCACCGGCCTTAATATCCTGCCGAGGAAGAACTGAAATTCCTTCTCTATGTCTGCGGTCATAGGGATTTTTTTATAAATCCGATCACAAATTTCGCATAGGAGGTGAAACAAATGAGTGAAGCAAGTATTGCAAAGAAGGCGGAAGCAGTTAAGAACGTTAACGCAATGTTGACGGCTGCTGAAACCGGGATCGTTGTCGACTACCGTGGTTTGACGGTGGCAGAAGTTACTGACCTGCGGAAGCAACTTCGGGATGCCGGCGTTAAGATGATGGTGATCAAGAACAAGATCTTGCAACGGGCCGTGGAAGGGACCGACTACGAAGCATTGACTGATGTTTTCGTTGGCCCAACCGCCATCGCCTTCTCTGACGATGACCCGATCGCCCCGGCGAAGATCTTGAAGAAGTTCGCTGACGACCACGACGCTCTTGAAATCAAGGGTGGCTTCATCGAAAAGGGTGTTAAGACCCTCGACGAAATCAACGAATACGCAACCATGCCAGGTCGCGAAGAGCTGCTTTCCATGCTGGCATCTGCCCTGCAAGACCCAATGCGCAAGATCGCGCGGGCCGTCAAGGCAATCGCCGACAAGGAAGACGAAGCTGCTTAATCGTCGCCTAGTCGCGTAAAAATCACGCTAATTAGCGTAACTAAACCACAATATATTGGAGGATTTAATCATGGCTTTTGATAAGGATGCTATCATTGCTTCCCTCAAGGAAGCATCAATCTCTGACCTTAACGACCTGGTTAAGGCAATCGAAGAAGAATTCGACGTTTCTGCAGCTGCTCCGGTTGCTGTTGCCGGTGCTGCCGGTGGCGACGCTGCTGCTAAGGACAGCTTCACTGTTGAACTGACTTCTGCCGGTTCTGCTAAGGTTAAGGTTATCAAGGTCGTTAAGGACATCACTGGCCTTGGCCTGAAGGACGCTAAGGACCTCGTTGACGGGGCTCCGTCCGCAATCAAGGAAGACGTTAAGGAAGACGAAGCAAACGACCTCAAGGAAAAGCTTGAAGCCGCTGGTGCTACTGTTACCCTTAAGTAGTCTTAGCCCAACCCCAGAAAAAGCGACTACGCATCGTGCGTGGCCGCTTTTTTTGTTGCCAAATTTTGGGCAGGGGGAAGCCACACCCGGTGGGGCTGACTTTGCCCGTGCTAAGGCCGGAGACTGCGATTAAATTATTTTCGCGGAATCCGGTAAAAAATTGAGAAAGTGATCGGGAGGGGGTTCGGTTATCACCCCCTTTTCCGCTGGTCGCAAATTTAGGGCGGCTAGATGCGATCAGACCGGGAAAACGGCAAATTTCACAAATAATTCATCTTTTATAATCAGCCTTTATTTTAGTTATTATTTTATACCAGATTCGTTATTTCTAGTGGTTGATAATTAATTCCGAAACGCTGGGCTTAGGCCAATAAATAGCCATTTTCGATCATTCTGTCGCTAAAAACGATAAAAAGATGAGTAGCCGGTCGAAAAGGTTTACAAAGCGTTAAGAAAGTGTTAAAAGGAGGTAAGGGATATCGTTCAAAGGAGAATTATCAGCAACTTTTATTATTAATTACATATCATTAGTTTTATATTAACCGACCGTTTCAGAAGCCGATTAATCTATGAGCGCGTTTTGACAAATTTGGGTCTCTGGCAATAGTAACGGGAGGAAAGAGCAATGGTTGGGAGAAAGAATCAACAGCTAATGCAACGGCGGGGGCGTGATCAGGCCCAGCGGTTTGGCCTGCGCAAGCTCGCGATTGGGGTCGTTTCCGTCCTTTTGGGCACGACCATCTTCCTGACCGGGCCAAGCGCCATGGCCGACACCACGGCGACGAGCACGGCCACGACGACCGCGATCACCAGTGCGGCCACTAGCACGGCAACGAGCGCAAGCAGTAGTGCGACCAGCAGTGCCACCAGTAGTACAAGTAGCACGAGTGCGGCCAGCACCGCCAGCTCGGCAAGTAGTGACAGCAGCAGTGCAAGCAGCACCACCACGAGCGCCAGTGCGGCCAGTTCGAGTGCCAGCGCCGCCAGTTCAAGCACGACGGTGACGGCCCTGGCGGCCACCACCAGCACCACGACCAGTGACAGTAGTAGTACGACGACCAGTGACAGCAGCGATTCCACCAGTGACAGTTCGGCGACCACGATCAGCAACTACACCGAGGCAACTGACACCGTCAACGCCTCGACCACGGCCACCAAGGTAACGGATAGCAACGGGTCCTCGCTGGCGGTCAGCCAGAACACCGTCGGCAATGACGGCAACACGAACTCGGTCACCGTTACCTTTTCCCTCTCCGCAAAGGCCGGGGACGTCTACACGATTACCATTCCGACCTCCAACGCCTACTACCTTAGCGTCGGGACGGACGGTTCCCTATCGTCATCCTACGGGACAACGTTCGTTGATGAAACGGTCTCCGGGCAGGTAACCTACACCTACACCTTTAGCGTGGCGGCGAGCCTCACCCTCTACCTCTACTTGAACGAAACCAATAGCTACCAAAAGCAAAGCGAAACGCCGATGACCGACCCGACCGGGACTTACGCCAAGGTAATCACTTGGACGACCACGCGCGACGGGGTAACGACCACCAACCCGGAGCTGGTCCTGTGGCAAACCATTTCGCCCACGATGTCGCCAACGGCGGTCACCCGGATCACCCCGTCCAGCTCCAGCGGGATCACCAAGGTTCTGCCAAACGTTGAGTACACCTACCAGTTCAGCCTCAACGAAACCGACGGTCTGGAGGGGACCTACGCTTCCGGTCAGGCCAACTCGGCGGTCAACCTCGGCACCACGATCGACATTCCGGTGCCGGCCGGTTTCACCCTCGACGAGACCCGCTCGCTCCTCCTGTAGGAAATTACCGATGACACGACGATTACCCAGCCGGGCGGTACCGGGACCGACATCATCATCACCGTCCCGAAGGGGAGCGGGAGCCAAAACTACTTGGGGAAGAGCTACAAGCTGGTGGGGTCCTTTGACACCACCCAGTCCACCAGCGATACGGTGATCTCGGCGGCCGATAACCCGCTCGCCTCCAACGACGGCAAGGTAACGATTACCCAAACGGTTGCCACCACCAGCGGAACGACGACTTTGACGGCGACCGCGGACGCTTGGACCGAAACGATTGCCGGCACCGTACCGCCGGACACCGAGGGGGAGTTCTCGGCGATTGCTCTTGCTAACAATTCGGCCGCCGAACTGCTCCTGGACAGCGACGACACCGACAACCCGGCGATCGTCAACTACTTCACGGTGACCAATAGCACGGCCTACGCCCTCACCGACGCCACCTTCTACCTGAACTTTGCCGACGGCCTGGACGTGACCGGGATTAAGACCCCGGTCAGTGACACCACCATGCCGGGGACCACCAGCTACACCTACACCCTGACCCTGACCGACGGTTCCACCGTCACTGGCACGGTGACCGACACCAGAGGCAGCGCCGGCCTCCTCGGTTGACCTGACCTTCAGCCGGGAAACCTCCACCGACGCGGTAACCGGCCAGACGACGGTCGGCGAGTGGAGCCCGGCCCAGACGACCAGCACGGTCGAGAGCCCGGTCATCAGCGGCTACGACGCAAGCCAAACCGCGGTCGCCGGTTCGACGGTCACCGCCAACAGTAGCGACACGACGACGACGGTGGTTTACACCAAGCCGGCCACCAGCAGTGATGGCGGCACGACCAGCGGCTCGGCCACGACTAGCGATTCGGCCACGACCAGTGACTCGACGCCGGCCAGCGATTCGGCCACGACCAGTGATTCGACGCCGGCTAGCGATTCGGCCGCTGCCAGTGGGGCACCCGCAACCAGCGGCACGCCGACCCCGAGTGGCGCCGCCCCGGCCCTTCCGCCGGCCAGCGGCACCGGGGTGGCCCCGTTGAACCCGGCCGTGCCAACGCCGACCCCGCAAACCAAGGTCGCCGTTGACCATCCAGCGATGGCCCCGGCGCCAACCGCCCAAGCCCCGGCGCCGCGCGGCCAGCAGCCACTCGCCCCCGGCCCGGCAACCGTCTCCGCGGCTCCAGCAAGCAGCGAAGCGGCCCCGGCCACCAGCCCGGCCCCATCTAGCGGTTCGCCGGCCACCGGCCCTTCACCGACTAGCCTACCGCAAACCGGGACGGCCCGGTCGCTAGCCACGACCGTCCTCGGGGTCCTTCTCGCCCTCGTCACCACCGCCCTTGGCTGGCGCAAGCGGCGCGAGCACTAGTTGACTTCGCCGAATTAAAGGCCCACCTTACGGGAACTTTCCCGCGGGGTGGGTCTTTTCTTGCGCCAACCTGCCGGCGGCGATGTGGTATACTACCTATCGAAATTTGATTTGGAGGGAATGCCGTGCGACGTTTGAAAGTGCTGACGGCGGCCTACCTGGCCGTCTGGAGTTTGTTAATCGGGGGCGCCACCGCCGCCTACCTCGACCTGGTCAACTGGGTGATCGACTTCTTTTGGAAGGACCTTCCCCAGGCCCTCGGGATCGCCACCGCCTGGCGGCCGCTGGTGATCTGCCTGCCGCTGAGCCTGGTGATCGGCTACACCCAGGCCCACTGGGGCGCCTACCCGAAAACGATCGCCGAGATCCTGACCGCCGTGCGCCAGGGGAAGGGGAGCGACTACCACCACTGGTGGCAAATCCTCCTGGCGGCCCTGCTGATCATGGGGGCCGGGGCCAGCGTCGGGCCCGAAGCCAGTGCCAGCGGCCTGGTGGCGGGGATGATCTACTGGCTCAACTGCCGCTACAAACTGATCCGCACCCAAGAAGCCCAGCTGGCCACCGCCGGCCTTTCCCAGCAACTGCGGGGAATCTGGCTGACCCGGACGGCGGCAGTCAATCTTGACCAACCGCTGACTGCCTTCGTGCCTAATGCCCGCCGGCGCAAGACCGCCTACCTCTTCCTGTCGCTGGTCGGCGTGGTCGGCCTGGCCACCTTCTTTCACTTCTTCCCCCAGGAGGGGGTCTTTGGCTTCCACCGGTCAACCATCCACTGGCAGTGGGGCGGCCTCCTAGTTGTCATCCCCGCCCTGGTGGTCGGTTGGCTCTTCGGCGCCTTCTTCGTCAAGCTCGGCCTCCTGTGCGAGCGGCTGGTTGACAGCCACCGCCACCACTACCTGCGCGCCTTCCTCGGCGGGGTGATGATAGCCGCGGCGGCCGCCTTCACCACCGACCTCCTCTTCTCCGGTGAATTCCGCATCATTGGCTTTGCCAGCGAGTCTCTGCAGCTGGCCCCGCTAACCCTGCTGGCGATCGCCCTTCTCAAGGCGGTGGTGACCAACCTCGGCTTCGCCCTCGGCTGGCGCGGCGGGACGATCTTCCCCGCCATCTTCAGCGCCCTGGCGGCCGGCGCCTGCCTGGCCCACTTCCTGCCCTGGATGCCGCGGCTGACGGTGACGATCGTCATGACCACCGCCCTGACGGTGATCCTGGAAAAGCCGCTGGTGACGGCGATTTTGCTCTGGCTCCTCTTGCCGGTGCAGTTTAGCCCGGTCATCCTGGTGGTGGCCTACCTGACCAGCGCCGCCATCAAGCGGGTCCCGGCCCTCAAACCATAATTCCGTACGTAAAAACGTCCTTCCGCAGGCGGCCGTCGTCGTCTTCCGGAAGGACGTTTTCTTGTTTCGAACTTAGGTTAGTGCTAGGCGAGGGTGCCCATCGGGTCCCACGGGGCCAGCACCTTGGCCGGCTTTTCCTGGGCGGCCAGTTGCTCGGCCGACAGGTACTTCTTGTTGATCACGATCTGGTAGCAGTATTCGTCCATCCAGCCATCGCTCATCACGAAGTAGCCCTTGTGGCCGACCTTGTTGCCCCAGGAGTTTTCCACCTTCCACTTGGTCGGTCGGTCATCCTTGAGGTCGACCCCGGTCAGCACCATTGCGTGGTTCATCATCGATTCGCCGTAGTCGAGGGCGGCGGCCTTACTCATCTTCAGTTCGGTGTTGAAGAGTTCCTCGTAGTGGTAGGTGTTGAGGTTCATCAGGCCGAGCTTGGATTCGGAGTACTTGGAAACGTTGGAGCCGAACCAAACGCTTTCGCCGCCCTTGAGTTGCTTGACCGCCAGGGCCTTGAACTCGTCCATCGGCAGGTTGAGGTGCTTGATCGGCCGACCACCGACCACGTTGCCCAGCATGTCGATCGTGTAGGTCTGGTGGTATTCCTTGTCGGCGGTTGGCGCCTGGATGATCGACACGTAGTCGGCCAGGTTCCAGCCAACGTACTTCTTGAAGAAGGATTGCGGGGTCAGCTTGTCCTCGCGGTGGAACTGCTTGTCCTTCTTGGTCCGGTATTCAAAGGAGAATTCCTGCACCGGTTCGCCAAAGGACATCGCCAGCATCCGGTAAACCCGGTTGAGCATCTGCTTGCGGGTGGTGGCGATCCGTTCGTCCTCGGCCCCGTAGTCGTTGACCAGCTGGCGCAGGATGACGGCGTCGTGGCGGAGCTGGCTGTTTAAAACCTCGTTGATCTCGCGCGACTTGGTCGAGTTGTAGGTTTCCGGCATGGCCGATTGCGGCACCACCCCGTACTTCTCGATCAGGGCGCAGAGCATGTCCCACTGGCCGCCGTCCTGTTGGGGGGTGGCCATCAGCCAGGCCACCTTGCGGTCGTCGTGGGGGAGGTCAGCGGTCTTGAGCACGTTTTCGTAGAAGTAGTTGGCCTTTTCAAACTTGTCCCAGAAGAATTGGTAGGACTGGGAGAGTTCGAAGTCGGTCGGCAGGTTGAACTTGGCCTGCATGTCGTGGCGCATCGTGTTCAAAGCGGCGAACATCCAGCAACGGCCGGACTGCTTTTGGTCGGCCACGTCGCCGGTTTCCAGTTCGATTGAGAAGTGGGGGTCGCCCTCGGCCTGGGCGTGCCAGTCGAAGCTGGCGTTCTTGACCCCGTTCTTGGTGACGGCCCGTTCGAGGACCCGGTTGGTTGAGTTGGCGGTAAAGTCGGCCTGGAAGTCCTTCAGGTCGGCGGCGGTAATTTCAAAAGTCATCAGACTACCTCCTTAGTGGTATTAGTTCCATTATAAGGAGCACAGCGCCAAATGCCCACCAACTTCACTCGCAAATTTCCTACCAGGGGTAGTTGGCGATCCGGTCGGCTTCGGTAATCTGGCGGATGACTTTGCCGGGAACGCCGACGACCAGCGAGTTGGCCGGCACGCTCTTGGTGACGACCGTTCCGGCGCCGATCACGCTGCCGGCGCCGATCGTCACCCCGCCGAGGACGGTCACGTTGCCGCCCAGCCAGCAGTTGTCCCCGATCGTGATTGGGGCGGCGAACTCGTAGTCAACCATTTCGCCGTCGACCTCGCGGACGTTGCGTTGCTGGTACATCAGCGGGTGCTTGGCGGTCAGCAGGCTGACGTTGGGGCCGATCATCACGTTGTCACCGATCGTCACCGGGCAGGTGTCGAGGACGGTGAAGTTGAAGTTGGCGTAGAAATTGTCGCCAACGGTGGTGAAGCGGCCGTAGTCAAACTGGATCGGCCCCTGGAGGTAGGTGTTTTTCCCGTGGCCGCCGAGTAGCTGATCGACCAGGGACGCCCGCTTTTCGCTTTCGGTGTCGAAGGTCTGGTTGTATTCCTGGCTGAGCCGGTGGCCCGCCTGAGCGTAGCGGCTGATTTCGGCCGTCGCCGGGGTGTAGGGCTTACCGGCCAGCATGTCGCGGGTATTTTGTTCCATTGTTGATTCTCCCGTTGTTCTTAGTGATGAGTCAACAATACCAAACCTGGCCGTGAAATGAAAGCGGTTTTTAGCGGCGGCTAGTCGAGCGGGAAGCCGGCCTGGCGGGCCCAGGCGGCGAAGCCCGGTTGGCGGTCGGCGGCGGTGATCGTTCGCAGGACCCGGCCCGGTTGGCCAACGACCAGCGAGTTGGCCGGCACGTCCTTGGTGACGACCGTTCCGGCGCCAATCACGCTGCCGGCTCCGATCGTCACCCCGCCGAGGACGGTCACGTTGGACCCCAGCCAGCAGTTGTCTTCAATCGTGATCGGCCGGCCAAACTCGCAGCTCACCGGCTGGCCATCAACGAACTTGGGGTTGCGCTCGGCCACCGTTAGCGGGTGTTCGGCGGTGATCAGGCTGACGTTGGGACCGCACATCACGTTGTCGCCGATCGTCACCGGGCAGGTGTCGAGGACGGTCAGGTTGAAGTTGGCGTAGAAGTGGTCGCCAACGCTAGTGAAGCGGCCGTAGTCGAAGTGGATCGGCCCCTGGAGGTAGGGATCGGTCCCGTGGTGGCCGAGCAGTTGGTCGAGGATGGCGGCCCGGCGGGTGACGTCCTCCTCGTAGGTCAGGTTGTAGTCGTGGCTGAGGTGGTGGCCGCGGGTGATCAGCGCCTGCAACTCGGCGGTGTGGGGACTGTAGAGCTGGCCGGCCAGCATCCGCTTGGTGTTCTCTTCGATTTGAATCGGCCCCTTTCTGTTTGTACTGGGAAAGAATTGCTTCCATCTTACCATCTCGTTGGCCGCCTAGTGGGGGAGGCGGCCCTTTTTCGATACCCGGCGGGGGATTGTTGATTGATGACCGAACCAAAGCGGCCCTATCCTAGGGGGGACGAACGCAAAGGAGGAAGAAAAATGAATTGGTATCGGCATCATTGGTATTACGTTGGCGGGGTCCTCTTCGCCGGCCTTTCCCTGGTCATCGGTCTCTGGGGGAGCCGCTGGTTTAGCCGCCTGCAAATCATCCTGATCTACAGCTGGCTGGGGATGCTCCTCCACCAGTTTGAGGAGTACGCCTTCCCGGGTGGCTTCCAGGGCTTTGCCAACGTCCTGATGAAGAGTGACCGGCCGGACCGTTACCCCTTCAACGCCCAGCTGACGACGATCGACAACGTCTTCTTGACCTACCCCTTCTACCTGCTGGCAATCATCTTTCCCCACGCCATCTGGTACGGCCTGATTCAGGTGGGCCAGGGGCTGGTTCAGGTGCCGGTCCACGGGATCATCGTCAACCGGCGGCTGAAGACCCACTACAACCCGGGGATGGCCTCCAACCTCCTCTGGCAATTACCGGTGGGGATCTACTACATCTACTACGTTGCCAGCCATCATCTGGCAAGCGGAGGCACCTACTGGATCGGCTTCTTTGGCAGTCTCCTGGCGGTGGTGGTCCTCTGGCTGATCCCGGTGGTCACCCTGCGCAACCCCGATTCGCCCTACCCCTACAACCAGGACGAGCGCTACCGCTGGCGGCCGGAGCTGATCAAGGCCGGCGAGAAACCAGCCGCGAACAAGTAATTAAGGCACCGGGACGCTTCCCCCAAGGGAGCGGGCCCGGTTTTTGCTTGCACAAAAAAGAACCGCCCCCGGAGGAACGGTTCAAAAACTAGGCTTGCTTGGGACCTACTTAGCCGGCACGTCCAGCACCTTCGGCCCGTTGTCGGTGCCGACGATCACCTGGTCAACCCGGTTGAGGAAGAGGCCGTGTTCAACCACGCCGACCGTGTGGATCAGGTCCTCGGCCAGGGCGCGGGGGTCGGCGATTTCGCCCACCTTGAGGTCGATGATGAAGTTCTTCTCGTCGGTACGGAACTTCTCGCCGCCGTCAACTTTCCGCCAAACCGGGTGGTAGCCGCGCTTCTCAAAGGCGTTGAAGACGTGTTGGGCGCCGAAGGGGATCACCTCAACCGGCACGCCAAAGTTGCCGATCCGCTTGACCATCTTGCTCTGGTCGACGATCCACATCCGCTTGGTCGAGGCGTTGTTGACGATCTTTTCCCAGAGGAGGGCGCCGCCGCCCCCCTTGATGCCATTGAAGTCGTCGTCGATTTCGTCGGCCCCGTCGATGCAGAGGTCGATGTGGTCGACCTCGTCGATGTCCTTGATTTCAATCCCGAGACTTTCGGCCTGGGCGGTCGTCCGGTTGGAGGTCGTGACGCCGACGATCTTGAGCCCCTCTTCCTGGACCCGCTTGCCGAGGGCGTCGACCATGTACTTGACCGTCGAGCCGGTTCCGAGGCCCACGATCATCCCGTCCTGAACGTACTTCACTGCTTCTTGGCCAACGAGGGCCTTCAATTGATTTTGATCCATAATCACACCTCTAAAAGCGGTCTTCGGGGGCAAGCAAGCGTTGGTAGTCCGGGTGCTTGGCAAAGGCCTGCTTGGCATAGGGACACATCAGCTTGACCGTCAAGCCGGCCTGGTCGGCGTGGTCAACGAAGGCGGCCACCAGCTTGGCGGCGATGCCCTGGCCCCGGTAGGCCGGGTTGACGAAGACCCGCTCGAGGACCACCCGCTTGGCGGCCTCGTCGACGAAGGGGTAGTCAACCTGGCCGATCAGGGTGCCGTCCGCATCAAGGGCCGTCAGCTGTTCTGCTTCAACCTGGATTTCCATCGTGCTTCCTCCTCACCATAAAACGTTTTACCAAAATCTATTTTCCTGGTCCGCCGGGAAAATGTCAAGTCCCGGCCGATTGAAACCGGTACCTTTATTGTAGCCGGGCGGCTGGCCGGCCGCAAGTCGCTCCCGTGGGCGCGGCGGCCGGGGTGTGATAGAATGGAAATACTATTCATTAGGGGGACGAACAAATTGAAACGTGGATTTAAGGTAGTTTCCACCAAGGCCGACCAGGGGATCACCCTTCCCCAGCGGCAAACCAAGCAGGCCGCCGGCTACGACTTTGCGGCCAGCGAGGACTTCGTGGTGCCTTCCCTCTGGAAGCACCACTTCCTCTTGGCCCTCAAGCTCCTGCTCAGGGGCGACAAGGTGAGCGAGGAGGAACTGACCGCGGCGGCGGCCGACTTCAATCCGGTGCTGGTGCCGACCGGGATCAAGGCCTACATGCAGCCGGACGAGGTGCTGATGCTCTTCAACCGCTCCAGTGGCCCGCTCAAGCGGCGGCTGATCCTGCCAAACGGGGTGGGGATCATCGACGCCGACTACTACGACAACCCGAAGAACGAGGGCGAGATCTTCGTCCAGTTGATCAACTACGGCCTGACCGACTACCACATCAAGAAGGGGGAGCGGATCGCCCAGGGGATCTTCACCCCCTACCTGGTGGCCGACGAAGAGGTGGCTCCGCAGGCCGACCGCACCGGCGGCTTCGGTTCGACCAAGGAATAGGAAGGAAGGAATTTCGTGGCCAAGACCAAAACCCACTACGTTTGCCAAAACTGCGGCTACTCCTCGCCGCGCTTCTTGGGCCGCTGCCCCAACTGCGGCCAGTGGAACACCCTGGTCGAAGAGGTGGAGCAGCGCGAGATCGAAAAGCAGGTCCAGGCAACCACCACCCTAACCGGGATCGTGGCCAAGCCGCAGCGGATCAACGAAATCGACGCCCAAAAGACGCCGCGGGTCAAGACCGGCCTAAACGAGCTCAACCGGGTGCTCGGCGGTGGGATCGTGCCCGGCTCCCTGGTCTTGATCGGGGGGGATCCCGGGATCGGAAAGTCGACTTTGCTCCTGCAGGTCTCCGGCCAGCTGAGCAAGGAAAACCACTCGGTCCTCTACGTGTCCGGGGAGGAAAGTGCCTCCCAGATCAAGATGCGCGCCCAGCGGCTGGACGTTTCCGGGGATAACTTCTACATCTACCCGGAAACCAACATGGCCAGCATCCGGGCGACGATCGACAACCTCAAGCCGGAGTACGTGATCATCGACTCGGTGCAAACGATGCAGGCCCAGGACGTCACCTCGGCGATCGGCAGCGTTTCCCAGATCCGCGCCGTCACCGCCCAGCTGATGCAGATTGCCAAGGGCAAGAACATTACCGTCTTCGTTGTCGGCCACGTCACCAAGGGCGGCGTACTGGCCGGCCCGAAGATTTTGGAGCACATGGTCGACACGGTCCTCTACTTTGAGGGTGACCTCCACCACACCTACCGGATCCTGCGGGCGGTCAAGAACCGCTTCGGCTCGACCAACGAGCTGGGGATCTTCGAGATGAACAGCGACGGCCTGCGCGAGGTGGCCAATCCCTCGGAAATCTTCCTTGAGGAGCGGCTGGAGGACGCCACCGGCTCGGCGGTGGTCGTTTCCCTGGAGGGGACGCGGCCGATTCTGGTGGAAATCCAGGCCCTGATTACGCCGACCGTCTTTGGCAACGCTCAGCGGACGGCGACCGGCCTCAACCGCAACCGGGTCTCGCTGCTGATGGCGGTGCTGGAAAAGCGGGCCAACTTGCTCCTGCAAAACCAGGACGCCTACCTGAAGGCGGCCGGCGGGGTCAAGCTGGACGAGCCGGCGATCGACCTGGCGATTGCGATGGCGATCGCCTCCTCCTACCGCGACCGCGGAACGCGGCCAACCGACGCCTTCGTGGGTGAAGTGGGCCTGACCGGGGAAATCCGCCGGGTGAACCGGATTGAACAGCGGGTGGCCGAGGCGGCCAAGCTTGGTTTCCAGCGGATTTTCGTGCCGAAGAATAACTTGCAAGGCTGGAAGGTGCCGGATACCATTGAGGTGGTGGGGGTTACCACCATCAGCGAGGCCCTGAAGCTGGCCCTCGCTCGCTAGGTGGCCGGCCTGCGAAGGGCAGCCTTGCGGAGGGCCTGCGCTCCGGAAAATTGCGGGCCGTGACGATGGTGGGCACAACTTTGAGCCCCTCCGGGTCTCAAAGCTTGGCCTTTCACTAGCCGGTAAACCGCCAAGTGAAATTTCACCATCTTGGCCCGCATTTTCCTCCGCTCCGGCCCGGCTTCGCAACGTTGCGAATGCAACTGATTGTAAAGGGGCAGCAACCGCTACTAGGTGTGATTTCGCCAACTAAGGCTAAACGCACCACCATGCGTGGCTTCTTACCTAACTGGTACGAATTAGCTCTACGCGTTGTGGTGAAAATAGTACTGCTACTTGCTAGTGAGGGCCTCCATTGCCCGGCAACGCAGCGTTGCGAATGCAACTGCTTGTGAGCGGCCAACAACTACCACAAGTTGTGATCGACAAATGGTGAATAATTCTCCACTTCAAGCATCAGGGACCAAAGCAGTGAATCATTTCCACAACCGGTAGAAGAGAACCGTGGTGCCTCCTGCCTGTTGCTAGTCCGGTTCCACCATCGATGCCGGGCCGGAGGGGAGTAGACCCGGGAGCTCAGGGGTGTCGTTCCACTTGGCGATTTATCGCCTAGTGGAAGGCCGAGCTTGAAGACCGCCGGAGAGCGAAGCGATTCCGGTGGGCTTCAAGTCGTGCCCACCCCGTTCCAGTCTCCCGGAAGCTACTCCCCGGAGGCCCCCCCGCACTTTTCCGGAGTGGAGGCCCCCACAACCCTAAACAATGAAATGAAAGGAGGCGAATGCTTTGAAAACTCAGAAACGAATTGTCACCCTGCTCTTCGTGTTGGTCGGGATGGCAATCGGTTACTACTACCTGCCGCCATTGTGGCCGGCGCTTGGAATTAAAACCAACTTTGCAATTATTCTGGTCATCGCCGATATCGTGATCGGTGGCCTTATTTTCTGGCTCCTCGCCCTGGCCTTTTCCGGGTGGGTTCTCAAGCTCGCCCACCGGATCGAAAGCAACCTGGCCAAGAAGAGCCCCCTCTACTTGATCGTGGGGGCGGTGACGACGATTCTTGGCCTTGCCCTGGCGTCGCTGATCTCAATTCCGCTGTGGCGCCTGCAGATTCCGGTGGTCAACAACGTCGTGCCGATCCTCTTGATGATCATCTTCAGTTACTTCGGCTTCGTCCTCGGGACCACCCGGATGGAGGAGTGGCGCAAGCTCTTCTTTGCCCGCCGCGACAAGGCCAAGGACGGCCCGATCTTAAAGCGGCAAGACGATAACTACCACCACTACAAGATCCTCGACACCAACATCCTGATTGACGGGCGGATCTACGACCTGGTCAAGACCGGTTTCCTGGAAGGGACCCTGCTGGTGCCCAACTTCGTCTTGTACGAGCTGCAATACATCGCCGACGCCGGCGAGAGCATCAAGCGGGTCCGCGGCCGCCGCGGGCTGGACATCCTAAACAAGCTCCAGCAGGAGAAGATCGTGCCGATTGAGATGTCGGACATCGACTTCCCGGACATCCCCGAGGTCGACAGCAAGCTGATTGCCCTGGCCAAGAAGGTCGACGGCGTGATCGTGACCAACGACTGGAACCTAAACAAGGTGATCCAGTTCCAAAACGTCCAGGTGCTCAACATCAACAACCTGGCCAAGTCGCTCAAGCCACGGGTCGTTCCCGGCGAAAAGCTGAAGGTGACGGTGGTCAAGAAGGGGACCGAGCGCCAGCAAGGGGTGGCCTACCTCGACGACGGCACGATGGTGGTGGTCGAAGACGGCCGCTACTTCATGAACAAGCCGATCGTGGTTGAGGTCACCAGCGCCCTGCAAACCGACGCCGGGCGGATGATCTTTGCCCGCCCGCCGCACCGCGGGATCGAAAACAACAAGAAGGGGCAAAAGAAGGACTAGCCCCAAAAAGCGTGAAGCCGGAATGACTTCACGCTTTTTGTTATAATTTAACTAGTTACAGCGACGAAAAGGGGGCTGATCTGATGCAAGTTTGGGTAACCCGCCACGGGCAAACCGACCTCAACCGCCGCCACCTGATGCAGGGGCGGACCGACGCACCGCTCAACGCGCGCGGCCTTTACCAGGCCCGGGCCGCCCGCCTCCTGTTGGGCGAGCAGGAATTCGACCTCGTCTATGCCAGCCCCCTCCAGCGGGCGATTCAGACCGCCGCGATCATCGGCGACACCCAGGCGGTGCTCACCGACCCCCGCTTGCGGGAGCAGGACTTCGGTCGCTACGAGCTGCGGCCCTACTGGCAGGTGGCCCCGCACATGGGGGCGGCCTGGCTCTTTCCGGATTACTTTGCCGCCCCGCCGACGGTCGAAAGCTACGCCGCGATGGTGGAACGGACGACCAGCTTCGTGGCCGACCTGAAAGAAAGCGGGGCCGAGACCGTCCTGATCGCCTGCCACGGGGCGATCATGCGCTTCGTCTGCGGGGCCCTCTTGGAAACGCCCAACCACCTGGCTGGCCGCTGGCTGCCGCGGAGCTGTGCCATCCGCCGCTTCGAGTCGCTCAACGGTCACTTTCGCGAACTGGGGCGGCCGGGAAAGGAGTAGGAAGAAAGCAGTGACCGGGAGGCGAGGCACTTCCCGGTCGCTGCTTTTGTGGCTAGCAAGACGACAAAAAAGGCGGTGGCCACTTGGGACCACCGCCGAGGAGTACTACGAATATCTTGGGGGAGATTTCGTAAATAGTCTATTTTTCGGTTACTATTTGGGAGGAGTAATTGAAAAATAATAGGTTTCGGTTAATCATGATAAGGAATATCCTTACCACGCTTTATATACTAGCAGTCTTGTTTGAAGAAAATATGATGGAAAACTAAAACAAGGGTAAAGCACCCCAAACCCTTGGTGCCCAAGGAATTTACAAGACAGAAACTCCCGCTTTTGGACCCAAGAAAGCCCATTCCCCGGGGGAATAATTAAGCGAGCCAAACGGTCAGATCCGCCCCGGCGGCGGCCGATCTTGTGGTAAGATTGAAGTACTTGATTGCGCGAGAAAGGAAGAAGGACGATGCTCAAAATTTACAACGACCTCACCCGTCAGATGGAAGAATTCACCCCTCAACAGCCGGGGGTGGTTACCATGTACGTCTGTGGGCCGACCGTCTACAACTACATCCACATCGGAAACGCCCGCAGCGTGGTGGCCTTCGATACCGTCCGGCGCTACCTCGAGTTTTTGGGCTACCAAGTCAACTACGTCTCCAACTTCACCGACGTTGACGACAAGATGATCAAGGCCGCCAAGGAGCAGGGGATCACCGTGCCCCAGCTGGCCGAAAAGTACATCGCCGCCTTCATGGAGGACACGACCGCCCTCAACGTTGAGCCGGCCACCCTTCACCCGCGGGCAACCGACAACATCGCCGGGATCATCGACCTGATCAGCGCCCTGATCGAAAAGGGCTACGCCTACGAGGTATCCGGCACGGTCTACTACCGGGCCCGCAAGTTCGCCGGCTACGGCAAGCTGTCCGGCCAGTCGATCGACGACCTGGAAACCGGCGCCAGCGAGCACGTCTCCGCCGCCGAGGTCGACCAAAAGGAAGACCCGCTCGACTTCGCCCTCTGGAAGGCGGCCAAGCCGGGTGAGATCAGCTGGGATTCGCCCTGGGGCGCCGGCCGGCCGGGCTGGCACATCGAGTGCTCGGTCATGGCCACCAAGTACCTGGCCGAGACGGTCGACATCCACGCCGGCGGCCAGGACCTGACCTTCCCCCACCACGAAAACGAAATTGCCCAGGTCGAACCGGTCACCGGCAAGCCCTTCGTCCGCTACTGGATGCACAACGGCTTCGTCACCATCGGCAAGGACAACGAGAAGATGAGCAAGTCGCTACACAACTTCGTCACCGTCCACGAGATCCTAAAGACGGTCGACCCGCAGGTGCTGCGCTTCTTCATGGCCACCACCCAGTACCGGCGGCCAATCCAGTACAGCCAGGAAAAGCTGACCGACGCCGCCAACAACCTGGCCCACCTCCAGCACACCTACGACAACCTGACCTACCGCCAGCAGGATGCCGCGGCGGGGGATGACCCGGCGGTCACCGCCAAGCTAGCTGAATTCAAGGACCGCTTCATCACGGCGATGAACGACGACATCAACGTCCAAAACGGGATCGCCGTCGTCTACGAACTGGCTAAGGAGGCCAACGTTTACGCCCAGCAGGAAACCGTCCAGGCAGACGCCCTGACCGGCTTCTTGGACCTATTGACCGAGCTGACGGCAATCTTTGGCATCAAGCTGGAGAGCAAGCAGATCGACGACGCGGCGATTGAGGCCCTGATCGAAAAGCGCAACCAGGCCCGCAAGGAAAAGAACTTTGCCCTCAGCGATCAGATCAGAGACGACCTCAAGGCCCAGGGGATCATCCTAGAAGACACCCCCCAGGGGACCCGCTACAGAAAGGAATAAGATGGATTACAAGCAATTGAACGGCATCGCCCTGGCCTACCTCGGCGATGCCGTCTACGAAGTTTATGTTCGCGAGCGCCTCTTGGCCAAGGGGATGAGCAAGCCCAACCGCCTCCAGCGCGCCGCCACCAGCTACGTCTCGGCCAAGGCCCAGGCGGCCCTGATCGCCAAGATGGAGGAAGAGGACTACCTGACCGAGGAGGAGTGGGCCTACTTCAAGCGCGGCCGCAACGCCAACAGCTACACCCACGCCAAGAACACCAGCGTCTTAACCTACCGGATTTCAACCGGCTTTGAGGCCCTGATCGGCTACCTCAAGCTCTCCGGCCAGCAGGAACGGCTCGACCAGCTGGTTTACTGGTGCATCGGCCACGTTGAAAAGGGGGACCTGAACCATGCCAAGTGAGACGCCTGAATTCATCATCGGCCGCCACCCGGCCGTCGCCGCTTTGAAGAGCGACCAGGAGATCAACAAGGTCTTCATCCAGCGCGACCTGCGGGCCGACGCGATTGCCACGATCATCAAGCTGGCCAAGGAACGCCACCTGGTGGTCACCCAGGTGCCAAAGAACAAGCTCGACCAGCTGACGGCCAACGCCAACCACCAGGGGGTGGCCCTGGCGGTGGCCGCCTACCACTACGCCACCATCGACGACCTCTTTGCCCGGGCAGCGGAACGCGACGAGGCGCCCTTCTTCTTGATCCTCGACGAGCTCAACGACCCCCACAACCTGGGGTCGATCTTGCGGACGGCCGACGCCGCCGGGGTTCACGGGATCATCATCCCCAAGCGGCGGGCGGTTGGATTAACCAGCGTGGTTGCCAAGACCTCGACCGGAGCACTGGAACACGTGCCGGTGGCCCGGGTCACCAACCTGGTTCAAACCGCCAAGGAGCTCCAGCAGCGCGGCCTCTGGCTCTTCGGGACCGACATGAAGGGGACCGACTACCGCCGTTGGGACGCCACCGGTCCGGTGGCCCTGGTGATCGGCAACGAGGGCAAGGGGATCTCCAGCCTCTTGAAGAAGACCTGCGACGAAATGCTGACGATCCCGATGATCGGCCACGTCCAAAGCCTCAACGCTAGCGTGGCGGCCAGCCTCTTGATTTATCAAGGCTTCACCTCCCGCCACCCGCTCGGCTAAGAAAAAATTTTTATTTTCGGCCCGCTTCTGCTGCCTTGCCAGCGAAGCGGGTCCTTATTGTTACCCGATTAACAGTGGCGCTCGTTGGGCTCCCGTTGCCGCCGCGGCCCTTACCCGGCGCGCGGGCCGGGCGGGCATTATTAGCCGATTAATGGCCCCGTTCCTCCTTGAAAGCGTTCGCACCCTTTGGTACCGTAGAAAAGTCCGGATCTTAAGTTGGCCAAACCGCCCTGCTGGAAGCGCCAACTGAGCCAGCAAGGTGAAAGTTCCTGGTTTCATTCCCCCGCATCGGTTCGCGGTGCGATGGCCGACTGGTCTTCCAGGGGGACAGTCCCGGGCGAAGATTGCAGCAAGGTGCCTTGTCATGATTAATGAACAATCCGCAATTGCTGAACAACGCTTGATTTACCAGGTCAAGCGCCACCAAAGTGAAGAAAGTTTCACCACCCTCTACCACCGCTATTCGCCGCTGATCAAGAAGCTCTGGCGAACCCAGGTCTCCCGCTACCTGAGCTGGGAGGACTGGGAACAGGAGGCGGCGGTCACCCTCTACAAGTGCCTGCAAAGCTTCGAAGAAACCGGGGCCCACTTTGCCCACTACTACCTCCGCACCCTGGAACACCGGGTAACCGATTTTTCCCGCGACTGCCAGCGCAAGCACCGGATCCCGGCGGAGCGGGTCTGCTCCCTGGAGGAGGCCAGTGAGGTTGGCGACCTACCCGACCACCAGCCGGACCTTGATTCGCTGCTTCACTACCGGGCCTGCCTGCGGGAGCTGATCAACCAGCTCAGCCCGCGCGAGCAGGAGTGCTTCTTGCTAATTTGCCAGGGCTATTCGCTGGAGGCGACCAGCCACAAGCTGGGCCTTTCCCTGGCGAGCGTCCGCGGGGCGGTGTGGCGCTCGCGCCGCAAGTACCAGGCCTTGCGCGAGGAGCGCGGCTGGCGTTTTTGATCGCTTGCCCTCAAAAAGCAAATATGCTAGAGTAAAATCTGATTGGAGGTGGCCACAATGGCACACCGCAAAGTTGGCCTCGAGTGCTCCCGCTGCGGAGCCCGCAACTACACGGTCAACATCAGCGCCAAGCAGGCGAGTGAACGATTAGAATTAAAGAAATTTTGCAAGCACTGTCAGCAGGTGACACTGCACCGGCAAACCCGGTAGAATTCGGAGGTAGGGATGCACTTGATTCGGTTTACAAAGAGCGTCGTCGCGGAAATGCACAAGGTAGTTTGGCCGACTGCCAAGGAGAACCGGCGGGATACCGGGATCGTATTGACGATCACGATCTTCTTCGTCCTCTTCTTCGCCCTCTTCGACTGGCTGATCCAGCAGGGGATGTTGTCCTTCGTCAAGTAAGATCCCTAGCCACGAAGGGGAAAGTTTGCTATAATTAGCCCAACGAAAAGTTCGTCTCAGTGCGGGCTTTTTTATTTTGCCCTGCACAGGCGAGATGCCGGTAAGAAACAAAGAAGGAGTACAACGTGGAAGAAAAGACACAAGCAACGGGCAGCGAACGCGCCCAAGAAGTCGACCAAGAAGTAACCTCGCAAGCCAAGCGCTGGTACGTGTTGCACACCTACTCCGGTTACGAAAACCGGGTGAAGAGCAACCTTGAATCGCGGGCCCAATCGATGGGGATGGAGGACTACATCTTCCGGGTAATCGTGCCGGAAGAAACGGTTCACCAGGTAAAGGACGGCAAGACCAAGGACATCGAAGAAAAGGTCTTCCCGGGCTATGTGCTGGTTGAAATGGTGATGACCGACCGGGCCTGGTACATCGCCCGGAACACCCCGGGGGTCACTGGTTTCCTCGGTTCCCACGGGGGTGGGTCCAAGCCAACCCCGCTGCAACCAGACGAAGTAAAGCGGATCCTCAGCTGGACCGACGAAGAGGCACCGGAGCGGACTGACATCGACGTCAAGGTCGGCGACCACATCAAGGTCATCGCCGGTTCCTTCGCCAACCTGAGTGGGGTCGTTACCGAGGTCGACCACGAACACATGAAGCTCAAGGCCAACATTGAAATGTTTGGGCGGCAAACCGCGGCGGAACTTGGCTTTGATCAGGTTGATGCCGTCGAATAGTGGGTGCTCCGCTCCGCGAAAATTACGGGCCGTGACGATGGCGGGCACGACTTTGAGCCCTTCCGGGTCTCAAAGCTCGGCCTTTCACTAGGCGATAAATCGCCAAGTGAAATTTCACCATCTTGGCCCGCATTTTCGCTCCGCTCCGGGTGGTACCGATGCCGCTGAACGGTTCTATTCGCTTGGCGGCGGCTCCGCTCCGCAAAAATTACGAGCCGTGACGATAGCGGGCACAACTTCGAGCCTCCTTCAGAGTCTCGAAGCTTGGCCTTTCACTAGGCGATAAATCGCCAAGTGAAATTTCGCTATCTTGGCTCGTATTTTCGCTCCGCTCCGGGTGGTACCAATGCTGCTAAACGATTCTTTTCGCTCGGCGACAACTACATGTTTGGCGGGTTACAATTCCTAATTGGGATTCGACTAGTTTGGATTCCTTTATTTTAAGTTTGCAGTTGCTAGCGGCGTTTTATCGACTAACCGTCAGCACTCGTTCCCTTCACCCAAAGCGAACCTTACGTGGACGGGGTACCACCTCCCCGGAGGCCACCCTTCGATGTGAGGCCACTTCGCAAAGTAAGGCCCCATAAATTTTTGATTGTAATTAAATTTAGCTTGTGGTAAGTTTATAAGGTATGCTATCGACATACTGTGGGAGGGGCAAAAAGCAATCCCCCATCATTACCACAACACGGACTAAGGAGGTTTTGTCTCGTGGCAAAGAAAGTAGCAAACATTGTCAAGTTGCA
>CALVGV010000023.1 GCA_944327195.1 uncultured Limosilactobacillus sp. | reverse complement strand
CAAGAATTAAACAAATAAGAATACGAAAAGGAGGATTAGCGCATGAGTGACGAACGTAATGCACGTAAGGTGTACCAGGGTCGCGTCGTTTCCGACAAGATGGACAAGACGATTACCGTTGTGATCGACACCTACAAGAGTGCTCCAATTTACGGCAAGCGGGTCAAGTACTCCAAGAAGTTCTACGCCCACGATGAAAACAACGAAGCTCACGTTGGGGACACTGTTCAAATCATGGAAACGCGGCCGCTGTCCGCAAAGAAGCGTTTCCGGCTTGTTAAGGTGGTCGAAAAGGCCGTAATCCTGTAAGCCTTAACCACATTCGTATTCTTAATTCTTATTTAGAGATGGAAGGAGGACACTAACCGTGATTCAACAAGAAAGTCGGTTGAAGGTTGCTGATAACTCTGGTGCCCGTGAAATCCTGGTAATCAAGATTTTGGGTGGTTCCCGCGTTAAGACTGGGAACATTGGTGATATTATTGTTGCGACGGTAAAACAAGCAACACCAGGTGGCGTTGTCAAAAAGGGTGACGTTGTGAAGGCAGTTGTTGTCCGGACTAAGCACGGTCTGCACCGCAAGGACGGTTCCTACATCAAGTTTGATGAAAACGCCGCTGTCCTGATCAACAACGACAAGAGCCCAAAGGGTACCCGTATTTTTGGCCCAATCGCTCGTGAGTTACGTGACGACGACTTCATGAAGATCGTCTCACTGGCCCCAGAAGTTCTGTAAGATTACCGAAAATAAGGAGGTGCACTACCACATGTTTTTGAAGACAGGTGACAAGGTTCGCGTCATCACCGGTAAGGACAAGGGCAAGGAAGGCACGATCAAGAAGACCTTGGCAAAGGAAAACCGCGTGATCGTCGAAGGTGTTAACATGATCAAGAAGCACCAAAAGCCAACCAGCATGAACCCGAATGGTGGCATCGTGGACACCGAAGCCCCGATCCAAGCATCAAACGTAATGCTGATCGACCCGTCGACCAACGAACCAACCCGGGTTGGCTTTGCGGTTGTTGACGGCAAGAAGGTTCGGATTGCCAAGAAGTCGGGCAAGCAAATCGACTAATTTAGTGGGAAGGAGGAATAAACTCATCATGGAAAACCGTTTAAAGGCTAAGTACGAAAACGAAGTGCGCCCAAGCCTGATCGAAAAGTTCAACTACTCTTCCGTCATGGCTGCCCCGAAGATCGACAAGATCGTTCTTAACATGGGGGTGGGTGACGCAACCCAAAACTCCAAGAACCTCGACGAAGCCGTGGAAGAACTCGGTCTGATCTCAGGTCAAAAGCCACTGGTTACGAAGGCAAAGAAGTCCATCGCCGGCTTCCGTCTGCGGGAAGGAATGAAGATTGGGGCCAAGGTTACCCTGCGTGGCGAGCGCATGTACGACTTCTTGGACAAGCTGATCAACGTTTCCCTGCCACGGGTTCGTGACTTCCGGGGGGTTTCCAACAAGTCCTTTGATGGCCGCGGGAACTACACCCTTGGGGTTCGGGAACAACTGATCTTCCCGGAAATTGATTACGACAACGTTAAGCGGGTTCGCGGGTTGGACATCGTCATTGTTACGACTGCTAACACCGACGAAGAAGGCCACGAACTGTTGGCCCAACTCGGGATGCCATTCGCAAAGTAAAAAGGAGGTTCCACAATTGGCTAAGAAATCAATGATCGCTAAGAGCAAGCGCCCAGCCAAGTTCTCGACGCAAGAGTACACGCGTTGTGAACGTTGTGGCCGTCCGCACTCTGTTTACCGTAAATTCCACTTGTGCCGGATTTGCTTACGTGAACTTGCCCACGATGGTCAAATTCCTGGGATGAAGAAGGCTAGTTGGTAAACAAATCAACGACAAAAGGAGGAAAATGTACGATGTCTATGAGTGATCCAATTGCAGACTTCTTAACCCGGATCCGCAACGCCAACCTGGCGCACCACGAATCGGTTGAAGCACCTGCATCCAAGATGAAGAAGGACATCGCTGAAATCTTGAAGCAAGAAGGTTTCATCCGCGATGTTGAATACGTAGATGACAACAAGCAAGGCATCATCCGCGTCTTCTTGAAGTACGGCAAGGACGGCGAACGGGTTATCTCCGGCCTGAAGCGGATCTCCAAGCCGGGGCTGCGCTCTTACGTTAAGGCCGATGCAGTGCCGAAGGTCCTCAACGGCCTTGGGATTGCCATCATTTCGACGTCTAACGGGGTAGTCACTGACAAGGTTGCCCGGGCCAAGAAGGTCGGCGGCGAAGTCATTGCCTACATCTGGTAATAAATCTTAATCGACAGGAGGTGTAAAGATGAGTCGTATTGGTTACAAGGAAATTGACCTGCCAGAAAACGTTGAAATCGCCCAAGATGGGGACGTTGTTACGGTCAAGGGCCCAAAGGGGACCCTGTCACGGGAAATCTCTCCGTTGATTAAGATGACGGTTGACGGCAAGGTTGTTAAGTTTGAACGTTCAAGCGATGACAACAAGGTGCGTGCCCTCCACGGGACGACGCGGGCCAACGTCAACAACATGGTTGAAGGGGTCGTTAACGGCTTCAAGAAGACCATGAAGCTGGTCGGGGTTGGTTACCGGGCCCAATTCAAGGGCAACAAGTTGATTCTGACCGTTGGTTACTCCAACCCGGTTGAAATGGCTAAGCCAGAAGGGATCGACATCAAGGTACCTGACAACACCACGATTGAAATCAGTGGGATCGACAAGCAAGCCGTCGGCGACTTCGCTGCTGAAGTTCGCGCCGTTCGGTCACCAGAACCTTACAAGGGCAAGGGGATTCGTTACGAGAACGAACACATTACCCTTAAGGAAGGTAAGACTGGGAAGTAAGCCATTCAAACTGGCAAGTTAAAATAAATTAATAAGAGGTGACAGTTGTGATTTCGAAACCAGACAAGAACAAGATCCGTCAACGTCGTCACATGCGCGTTCGCGGTAAGATCTCTGGGACTGCAGAGCGCCCACGTTTAAGTGTTTACCGTTCAAACAAAAACATTTACGCTCAATTAATTGATGACGTAAAGGGTGTGACGCTCGCAAGTGCCTCAACGTTGGACAGTGAAGTTAGCGGCAAGACTAAGTCGGAACAAGCAGCTGGGGTTGGTGCTTTGATTGCCAAGCGGGCAAGCGAAAAGCAAATCTCCGTTGTTGTCTTCGACCGGGGGGGCTACCTCTACCACGGCCGGGTGCAAGCCTTGGCTGAAGCCGCTCGCGAAAACGGTCTGCAATTCTAAGGTAAAGGAGGAATAACCCGTAATGGCATCATCAGAATTTATCGATCCAGCCAAGTTGGATCTCGACGATCAAGTTGTTTCCATCAACCGGATTACCAAGGTTGTTAAGGGTGGTCGGCGGCTCCGCTTTGCGGCCCTGGTTGTTGTCGGCGACCACAACGGCCACGTTGGTTTTGGGACCGGGAAGGCGCAAGAAGTGCCGGAAGCTATCCGCAAGGCTTCTGCCGCTGCCCAAAAGAACCTGATCAAGGTTCCGGTTGTCGGGACGACGATTCCGCACGAAGTCATCGGGACTTTCGGCGGTGGCAAGATCCTGCTCAAGCCAGCCGTTGAAGGGTCCGGGGTTGCTGCCGGGGGCGCGGTCCGCAACGTGATGGAACTCGCCGGCATCGACGACGTTACGTCCAAGCGGCTTGGCTCCAACACGCCGATCAACGTTGTTCGGGCAACCTTCGAAGGGCTGAAGGCTCTGAAGAGTGCTGAAGAAGTTGCTCAATTGCGTGGCGTTTCAGTTGATCACTTGGCTGAATAAGGAGGACAAGAGTCATGGCGAAAGTTAAAGTTACTTTAATCCGCAGTGCTGCCCACCGCCAACCAACTCAACGCCGCACCGTTAAGGCGCTGGGCCTTGGCAAGCTCCACAGCTCCGTTATCCTCCCAGATAACGCGGCAACCCGGGGGGCAATCTTCAAGGTTGCTCACCTCGTTTCGGTGGAAGAAGTTAAGTAAACAAATCTACAATAAGGAGGTGCAATCAAATGAAGTTAAATGAACTGCAACCAGCTGCTGGTTCTCGCACCAAGCGCTTGCGCAAGGGTCGCGGGCTTTCTTCCGGTCACGGGTTTACTTCCGGTCGGGGGACCAAGGGGCAAAAGGCACACGGCAAGACCCGTCTCGGTTTTGAAGGGGGCCAAATGCCACTCTACCGGCAAAAGCCAAAGCGTGGTTTCACCAGCATGAACCACAAGTCTTACGCCCTGGTAAGCCTGACGACTCTCAACCGCTTCGATGATGGGGCCGAAGTTACTCCGGAAACCCTCAAGGAAGCAGGGATCGTTAAGAACCAAAAGAGCGGCATCAAGGTCTTGGGTAACGGCCAACTGACGAAGAAGTTAACGGTCAAGGCCCACCAGTTCTCTGCTTCGGCTAAGGCAGCCATTGAAGCAGCGGGTGGTACGACTGAGGTGATTTAATGTTTTCAACCGCCAAAAACGCGTTCAAGGTTAAGGAAATCCGGAAGCGGATCTTCTTTACCTTGTTTGTGTTGATTGTTTACCGGTTAGGTGCATCGATTACGGTTCCCGGAGTCAACGCCGCCGCATTGACCGCCCTCTCCTCATCGGGGTTGGCGTCAATTCTGAACACCTTCAGCGGGGGCGGCCTCCAGAATTATTCGTTATTTGCCATGGGGGTTTCCCCCTACATCACCGCGCAAATTGTTGTTCAACTGCTTCAAATGGACATCGTGCCGAAGTTTGTTGAATGGAGTAAGCAAGGGGAAGTGGGCCGGCGCAAGTTAAACCAAGCGACCCGCTGGTTAACCATTGTCTTAGGTTTCGTCCAGTCGATTGGGATTACCGCTGGTTTCAATGCCTTGAGCACGATTAAATTGGTGAACAATCCGGGGGTTGAAACCTACTTTACAATCGGCTTGATTCTGACGGCCGGGACGATGTTTGCCACCTGGATGGGGGACATGATCACCGAAAAGGGCCTCGGTAACGGGGTCTCGGTCCTGATCTTTGCCGGGATCATCGCCTCGATGCCGTCCGGAATTAAGCAACTCTGGAACGACCAAATTACTGGTGAATCCGGAACAGACCTTTGGATGGGGATCGGCTTCATTGCCTTAGTTGTGGTTGCCCTCCTCGTGATCGTCGCCTTTGTTACCTGGGTTCAACAGGCCGAACGGCGCCTGCAAATCCAGTACACCCGGCGGACGACCACTTCGCCAAAGAATAGTTACCTGCCGTTGAAGCTGAACGTGTCTGGGGTGATCCCGGTGATCTTTGCCGGTTCCTTCATCTCCACGCCGCAAACGATTTTAATGGCCTTCCAGCAAAACCACAGCGGCGATACCTGGTACCAGGTATTGACCAACATCTTCAGCCTCCAAACAACGGCGGGGGTTAGTCTTTACATCTTCTTGATCGTGGTCTTCACCTTCTTCTACGCCTTTGTGCAGGTCAACCCGGAAAAGTTGGCCGAAAACCTGCAAAAGCAAGGGAGCTACATCACCGGGGTTTGGCCCGGCAAGGGGACCCAGGACTTCGTGTCCGGCCTTTTGATGCGGCTCAGTACGGTGGGGTCACTGTTCTTGGGGTTAATCTCCTTAATCCCACTCTTGGCAAGTAACATCTGGAACCTCAGCCAGTCGATTGGTCTTGGGGGGACGAGCTTGCTGATCGTGGTTCAGATTGCCCTTGATGTAAACCGGCAATTGAATGGGTTAACGATGAAGCGCGAGTACATCGGCTTCATCCATGATTCCGAAGACTAGGGGGAAGATCACAATGACGATGAACCTTGTATTAATGGGGCTGCCGGGTGCCGGCAAGGGGACCCAGGCCCAATTCATTATCAAAGACTTTGCCATTCCACACATCTCGACCGGCGATATCTTCCGGGCGGCGATGAAGAACCAAACGCCAATGGGCTTGCAGGCCAAGCAATTCATCGACAAGGGTGAATTGGTCCCGGACGAAGTGACCAACGGGATCGTCGAAGAACGGCTGGCCAAGGATGACGTCGCCGACGGCTTCATGCTGGACGGGTTCCCGCGGAACCTCAACCAAGCAGAAGCCCTCAACGCCATCCTGGCCAAGCAAGGCAAGCAGTTGGACGCGGTGATCAACATTCACGTTGAACCAGAAGTCCTGGTTGACCGCCTGAGCGGCCGGTTCATTTGTAAGTCCTGTGGGGCCACCTACCACCGGCTCTACAACCCGCCGAAGGTTGAGGGGACCTGCGATGTCTGCGGGGGCCACGAATTCTTCCAGCGGGATGACGACAAGCCAGAAACGGTTAAGAACCGCTTAGCCGTCAACATCAAGTTGAACACGCCGCTGATCGACTTCTACCAAAAGCAAGGGTGCCTTTACCAGATCGATGGTGAACAAGAAATTGATCAAGTTTACCAAGCGGTCAAGGAAGTTTTGACGAAGTTATCCGCGAACAAGTAAGTCTTGCATCCCAATTTAACTTGTGGTAAACTATGCAAGGTTTATCTAGCTCGCAGTGGGTAGCGGCTTGCCGCTTCCCACCTTTTTACGTAAATTCCGAGAAACGGCAAGGAGGAACCGAGCAGTGGCAAAAGCCGATGTAATCGAAGTCGAAGGGAAGGTTACCGAAACCTTACCAAACGCAATGTTTAAGGTTGAGTTGGAAAATGGGGTGGAAATCCTCGCCCACGTCTCGGGCAAGATTCGGATGCACTACATCAAGATCTTGCCGGGGGACCGGGTTAAAGTGGAAATGTCCCCGTATGATCTGACCAAGGGCCGGATTACTTTCCGCTTCAAATAAGTCTGGATTTTAGGAGGATTATTTACAATGAAAGTACGTCCATCAGTAAAGAAGATGTGCGATAACTGCAAGATTGTTAAGCGGCGGGGCCGGGTAATGGTAATTTGCTCCAACCCGAAGCACAAGCAACGCCAAGGCAAGTAGTTTAATTAATAAGGAGGTGCAATAATGGCTCGTATTGCAGGTGTCGACTTACCTCGTGACAAGCGAATCGTAGTCGGCTTAACTTACATTTTTGGGATTGGGAACACGACTGCCCACAAGATCTTGGAAGCCGCTGGGGTTTCTGAAGACATCCGGGTTCGTGATTTGACGCCGGATCAAGAAGAAAAGATCCGCGCCCAAGTGGAAGACTTGAAGGTTGAAGGGGACCTCCGCCGGGAAGTTTCCCTCAACATCAAGCGGCTCCAAGAAATTGGTTCCTACCGTGGCATGCGTCACCGTCGCGGTCTGCCAGTTCGGGGTCAACACACCAAGAACAACGCCCGGACCCGGAAGGGGAAGGCCGTTGCCATCGCCAACAAGAAGAAGTAATTCCCAAATAGTAAAGGAGGTTAGTTAGTTTATGGCAACCAAAAAAGGTACGCGGAAGCGTCGGGCAAAGAAGAATGTTGAAACTGGGGTTGCGCACATTCACTCCACGTTCAACAACACTTTAATCATGATTACCGACGTTCAAGGGAACGCCGTTGCATGGTCGTCTGCTGGGGTTTTGGGCTTCAAGGGGAGCCGGAAGTCAACGCCGTTCGCGGCACAAATGGCATCCGAAGCTGCTGCTAAGCAAGCCATGGAACACGGCATGAAGACGGTTGAAGTTGAAGTTAAGGGGCCTGGTTCCGGTCGTGAATCTGCCATCCGGGCACTGCAAGCTACTGGGCTCGAAGTTACCGCCATTCGCGACGTAACTCCGGTGCCGCACAACGGTTCTCGTCCTCCGAAGCGTCGGCGTGTTTAATTTGCATCACCGGCGAAGGATTTGTCGACCAGATGCCTTTTTTATGAAATACGATCCGCGTTTGAAAGGGGTACTAGAGTAGAATGATCGAATTTGAAAAACCAAACATTCACAAAGTTGAAGAAACCGACAACTACGGTAAGTTTGTTGTTGAACCGTTAGAACGCGGTTACGGGACGACACTCGGCAATTCTCTTCGGCGTGTAATGCTGGCTTCTTTGCCGGGGGCGGCAATTACGAGCATTGACATCGATGGCGTGCTGCACGAATTCAGCACCGTCGACGGGGTTACGGAAGACGTCACCCAGATTGTCTTGAACTTGAAGAAAGTTGCCCTGAAGATTGAATCTGATGATGCCAAGAACCTCGAATTGGCTGTCAAGGGCCCGGCAGAGGTAACGGCGGCCGACATCCAAGCGGATGGCGACGTGACCATCCTCAACCCTGACCTGCACATCGCCACCGTGGCCGATGGGGCAGAGCTCAACATGCGGATGACGGCTGACACCGGCCGGGGCTACTCCTCTGCGGACGTTAATAAGGCGCGGATGGACCTTGCCATTGGTGTATTGCCGATCGATTCAATCTATACCCCGATTGAACGCGTAAACTACACCGTTGAAAACACCCGGGTGGGCCAAAGCAACGATTACGACAAGCTGACCCTCGACGTTTGGACCGATGGTTCCCTGACGCCGACCGAAGCGATCAGCCTGGCGGCCAAGATCCTGACTTCCCACCTGACGATGTTTGTCAACCTGACCCAGGAAGCCCAAGAGGCCCAGGTAATGGTTGAACGGGAAGAAACGCACCAGGAAAAGGTACTGGACAAGACGATTGAAGAACTTGATCTTTCCGTGCGGTCCTACAACTGCCTCAAGCGGGCGGACATTCAAACTGTGAAGGACCTGACCGAACGGACCGAAGCCGACATGATGAAGGTACGGAACCTCGGCCAAAAGTCACTGGAAGAAATCAAGCTCAAGTTAGCTGAACTTGGCGTTGGTTTTCGCCAAGAAGACTAATTAAATTATCCAATTAAAGGAGGGACACTCATGAGTTACCGGAAATTAGGACGGACTAGTTCACAACGAAAGGCTTTATTGCGTGATTTGACGACGGACCTGCTGGTTAACGGGTCGATCAAGACGACCGAAGCCCGCGCAAAGGAAGTTCGCAAGACGGCGGACAAGATGATCACCCTGGCAAAGCGGGGCGACCTTGCTTCCCGGCGCCGGGCAGCAGCCTTTGTTCGCAACGTGGTTGCCGACGTTAAGGAAGACGGCGACGACGTAAAGATCCAATCCGCACTGCAAAACCTGTTTGAAGAAATCGGGCCGAAGTACGCCGACCGCAACGGGGGCTACACGCGGATCCTCAAGACCATGCCGCGGCGTGGTGACGGGGCCCCGATGGTAATCCTTGAACTCGTTTAAGGGCAGTTAAATCTACGCAATAAAATCACTACGGCTGATGGTATAGAGCGTTACGATGGTGGGGCAACCCTAGTCTAGCTCGAAGGCGAGTAATCGCGCACCGCAGCTGTAAGTGATTTTTTTGTTTTCAGCCACTTTTTGGTAAAATGGGTTGGTAATGACGTAAACTCGGCAAAGGAGGGCCCCAGTTGATTTCGGTAGAGAAGCTAACCTTTACGTATCCCCACCAGGAGGCAGCCCTGTTTGAAGACCTCTCGCTAACGATTCCCGACCACCAGTGGGTGGCGATCGTCGGCCGCAACGGCAGCGGCAAGTCGACCCTGGCCCGGCTGATCGCCGGCCTCTTGCCGACCCCGGCGGGCACGATCACCGTCAACGGCCTGCCGGTTGATGAGGACCACCTGGCGGCCCTCCACCAGCAGCTCGGCTTCGTTTTCCAGAACCCGGACAATCAGTTCGTCGGCGCAACGGTCGCCGACGACGTTGCCTTCGGCCTGGAAAACCGCCGGGTAGCACCGCAGAAGATGCCGACAATCATCGAGCGGGCCCTTGCCCAGGTGCGGATGACTCCCTTCAAGGCCGCCCGCCCCGAGGAGCTCTCCGGTGGCCAAAAGCAGCGGGTCGCCCTGGCTGGGGCGCTGGCCCTCAAGCCGGCCGTCCTGATCCTCGACGAGGCGACCAGCATGCTCGACCCCCAGGGGCGGGGCGAGGTGCTGAGCCAGCTGGCCAGCCTGCGCCAGCAAGGGGAGTTGACCATCATCTCGATCACCCACGACCCGGCCGAGGTCGCCCTGGCCGACCAGGTGATCGTCCTCGACCAGGGGCAGGTCCGCCGCCAGGACAGCCCGGAGCGGGTCCTGACCGACGTCGCCCTGGTGGAGGCGGTTGGCCTGGTCCAGCCCTTTGCCTTGCGCCTCAAGGCCGCCCTTCAGGCCCAGGGGGTGGCGGTTCCGGCTACAATCACGACGGAAGGAGAACTTGTGCAATGGTTGAACCAGCAGTTGAATACGCGGGGCTAGGCTTTGCCTACGGGGCCGACCGCTGGGCCCTCCGTGAGCTCTCGACCACCATTCCGGCCGGCCAGCTGACCGCCCTGATTGGCCACACCGGCAGCGGCAAGTCGACTTTGATGGAGCTGACCGACGGCCTCCTTTTGCCCACCAGCGGCACGGTGACCGTCTTTGGCCAGCAGATCACGGCGGCCACCAAGAAGAAGGAACTCGCTCCCCTCCGCAAAAAGGTCGGCTTCGTCTTCCAGTTCCCTGAGCACCAGCTCTTTGCCGACTCCGTCCTGGCCGACGTGATGTTTGGCCCGCAAAACCTCGGCGCCAACCCGACGTCGGCCAAGGAGGCGGCGACGGCCGCCCTGACTCGGCTCGGCCTGCCGGCGGCCCTCTTTGACCGCTCGCCCTTCGAGCTCTCCGGCGGCCAGCAGCGGCGGGTCGCCCTGGCCGGGGTGCTGGCGATGAACCCCCAGCTTTTGATCCTCGACGAGCCGACCGCCGGCCTCGACCCGACCGGCCAGGCCGAGCTCCTTTCCCTGATCACCGAGCTCAAGGCCCAGGGACTGACGATCATCATGATCACCCACCAGATGGAGCAGGTGGCCCGCCTGGCCGACACCGTCCGCGTGCTCGACGGCGGTCAGCTGGTCTTTGCCGGCACGCCGGCCGACCTCTTTGCCCAGCCGGACCTGCTGGCGGCCCACCACTTGACCCCACCGGCGGCGGTCACCTTTGCCAAGCAACTGGACTGGGCGGCTGCCGACCCCCAGCCGCTGACGGCGGCCACCCTAGCAGCCCAGCTGGCCAAGCAACTGAAGGGGGGGACGGGAAATGGATAACCGCGCCCTCTTCGGGATGTATTTCCCGGGAAATTCGCTGATTCACCGCCTCGACCCGCGGCTGAAGATGGTGGCCTGCTTCTGGTTCGTCGTCCTAGTCTTCTTTGCCCACGGTTGGGCCAGCAACCTCCTGCTGATTGTCCTCTTGCTGGCGGTGATCCGCCTCAGCCGGGTGGTCTTTGCCAAGTACTGGGCCGGCGTCCGGGGCCTGATGGGGGTAATTCTCTTCACCGCCCTGATCCAGGCCCTCTTCTCTAGCGGGGGGACGGTTTACTGGCAGTGGGGGATCATGGCGGTCACCTCGGCCGGCCTGGTCCAGGCGGTCCTCTTGATGCTGCGTTTCTTTTTGATCATCACCGGGTCAACGGTGATCACCGTCACCACCACCCCGCTGGAGCTGGCCGACGCGATCGCCGCCCTCCTCAAGCCGCTCAAGGTCCTTCACCTGCCGGTCAACCAGCTGGCGATGATGCTCTCGATCGCCCTGCGCTTCGTGCCAACGATCATGAACGAGGTGACGATGATCATGAACGCCCAGCGGGCCCGTGGGGTCGACTTCAACTCCGGCTCCCTGCTCAAGCGGGCCAAGCACCTGGTGCCGGTCCTGATTCCGCTCTTCGTTGCCGCCTTCAAGCGGGCCGAGGAGCTGGCGGTGGCGATGGAGGCCCGCGGCTACGACCCCAACCAGCCGCGGACCAAGTACCGCCAGCTGCACTGGCAGCGCCGCGACAGCCTGGCCCTGGCCGTCCTTGTTTTTGTTACCCTGGCCTTCATTGGCCTGCGCATTTGGGAGTAATCATGGTTCGTTATAAAATTACCTTTGCTTACGACGGCACCAACTTTGCCGGCTTCCAGGTTCAGCCCCACCAACGGACGGTGGAGCAGACCCTGGTCACGATCGTCAACCGGATGGCCAAGAACCCGGAACCGGCGATCAAGGTGGTCGGCTCCGGCCGCACCGATTCGGGGGTTCACGCCCTAAACCAGGTGGCCCACTTCGACTTTCCCTTCGTGATTCCCGAGGAGTCGATGGTCCGGGCCCTCAACAGCCAGTTGCCGCTGGACATGATGGTCAAGAAGGCTGAGATCGTCGACGAAAACTTCCACGCCCGCTTCTCGGCCCACCACAAGCACTACCGCTACCGGGTCCAGCAGGGGGAGTTCGTCAACCCCTTCCGCCGCAACTATACCGCCCACTACAAGTACCCGCTCGACCTGGCGGTGATGAACCAGGCGGCCCAGGACCTGGTCGGCGAGCACGACTTCACCTCCTTCGTGGCCGCCGGCGCCCAGGTGAAAAGCAACGTGCGGACGATCTACTCGGCCAAGGTCTGGCGCGAAGAGAGCAGCGGCGAGGTCTGCTTTGACTTCGTCGGCAACGGCTTCTTGTACAACCAGGTGCGGATCATGGTCGCCCTCTTGTTGGAGATCGGCAACGGGCAACGACCGGTCGACGCCATCCCGCGGGTCCTGGCGGCCAAGGACCGCCAGCAGGCCCGGGTGACCGCCCCAGCGGCCGGCCTCTATTTGATGAGCGTCGATTACGGCGAAGAAAAGGATTGACGGCGGCGACCTGATCAAGTAAACTGTTAGTTGGTATTTCTTTTCCATTAATTACTCGGTACACAATTAATTGTAAAAGAAAGACAAAAATTGGAGGACTTAATCGTGAGAACGACATACATGGCAAAACCAGGTGAAGTTGACCGGAAGTGGTACATCGTTGACGCTAAGGACCTTCCTCTGGGGCGGTTGGCATCAACCGTTGCATCTATCTTGCGCGGTAAGAACAAGCCAACCTTTACCCCCCACGTTGACACTGGTGACAACGTTATCGTGATCAACGCGGCACAAGTTAAGTTGACTGGTAAGAAGGCAAACACGAAGATCTACTACCGTCACTCCAACCACCCGGGTGGTTTGAAGCAACGGACGGCAGGCGACTTCCTTGCCAAGGATCCAGAAAAGATGGTTGAACAGACGATCAAGGGCATGCTCCCACACACCCCGCTGGGGCGGAAGATGGGCATGAAGCTGCACGTGTACGCTGGCACTGACCACAAGCACGCCGCACAAAAGCCTGAAGTCTTGGACATCACGAACTTAATCTAATTGAAGGAGGGAACCGAAGTGGCTCAACAAGTACAATACAGTGGAACCGGCCGGCGGAAGAACTCGACTGCCCGGGTTCGGTTGGTCCCTGGTTCTGGTAAGATCACTATGAACGGCAAGGCAATCGAGGACTACATCCCGTTTGCTAATCTCCGTGCCATCGTTAACCAACCATTCGCAGCAACGAAGACGGAAGGTCAATACGACGTTCTGGTCAACGTTCGCGGTGGTGGCTTTGCCGGGCAAGCCGGGGCTACGCGCCACGGGATTGCTCGCGCACTGCTCGTCGTTGACCCGGACTTCCGTGACGCCCTGAAGAAGGCTGGTCTCTTAACCCGGGACCCACGGATGAAGGAACGGCGGAAGCCAGGTCTGAAGAAGGCCCGCAAGGCTTCCCAATTCAGCAAGCGTTAATCTTTCCGATTATCACTTTGCAAAAAGCACCGGCTTTGGCTGGTGCTTTTTTCGTTTTCCGGGCCCGCGGGAATTTCTTAAAAATCATTCATTTCTTTGAAAAAAGCACAATCTTTTTAATCTGATTGCGGTAAGATAAAACTAATTAGAAATGCTAGGGAGGAACATTTTTTGGCACGCAAACGAAAAGCCCGGCGCCGGCGGGGATCGCGGTGGCTGATTGCCATCCTGGCGGTCCTGGTGATCTTCATGGGGGTCTACGCCGGCCACCACTTCTACCAGCGCTACCAAGAGCAACAGGTAATTGAGCGCCAGCAACACGCCAAGCAGGCCTTCATCAAGGCGATTGCGCCCGAGGCCCAGGCGATGCAAAAGAAGTACCACGTGTACGCCTCGATCACGATGGCCCAGGCCATCCTCGAGTCCGATTGGGGGACCAGTAAGTTGGCCACCAAGTACCACAACCTCTTTGGCATCAAGGGGACCGGGGCCAACTCCAAGGTCCTAAACACCAAGGAATACGTTAACGGCAAGTGGGTCACCATCAAGGGCCGCTTCCAGGTCTACTCGTCCTGGTCGGCCTCGATCAAGGACCACACCCAGCTGATGATGACCGGGACCGCCTATAACAACGACAACTACAAGGCGGTCGTCCAGGCCAAGAATTACAAGGCGGCGGCCAAGGCCCTGCAAAATGCCGGTTACGCCACCGACCCAAGCTACGCCAAGAAGCTGATTAGCGTGATTGAAACCTACAACCTCGATAAGTACGACAACTAGGGGGATGACGATGAAGGAGTTAGAAGAACGAATTAAGGCCGTCGGGACCGTCCTTCCCGGCAACGTCCTCAAGGTGGACGGCTTTTTGAACCACCAGGTCGACCCGGACTTGATGCAAAAGATCGGCGAAGCCTTCGCCGCCCGCTTCAAGGCGGCCGGGGTCACCAAGATCTGGACGGTGGAGTCCTCGGGGATCGCCCCGGCGGTGATGACCGGCCTGGCAATGCACTGCCCGGTGATCTTTGCCCGCAAGCACAAGAGCCTGACCTTGACCGATGGCCTCTACACGGCCGACGTTTACTCGTACACCAAGCAAGTCACCAACCAGATTTCGATCGCCCAAAAGTACGTTGCCAAGGACGAACGGGTGCTGATCATCGACGACTTCTTGGCCAACGGGCAGGCGGTGACCGGCCTGATGGAGATCGCCAACCAGGCCAAGGTTGAGGTGGTCGGCGCCGGGATCGTAATCGAAAAGGCCTTTCAGCCGGGCCGCCAGGAGCTGGAAGCCAAGGGGATTCCGGTCATGTCGCTGGCCCGGATCCAGTCGCTTGCCGGCGGCCAAGTTGAATTTGCACCTGCGGATGAGGGGGAATAGAGATGGCAAAGACAGTATTGTATCCAGGAAACACGCTCGGCATCATCGGCCTCGACCACAACGGCCGGGCAATGATCGCCGCCGCCCACGAGTTGGGCCTCAAGGTTCACGCCTACGTTAACCAGCCGCACCCGGAGCTGACCGCCCAGGCCGACTACACGATCGTCGGCAACTACCGCGACAAGGACAAGCTGACCGAGTTCGGCGAGGCCTGCGACGCGGTGGTCTACGTCACCGCCGCCATCGACGCGATCGTCTTCAAGTACCTCAGCCAGTACACCCGCGTCATCCAGGGGGTTGAACCGCTGGAAATCCTCCAGGACCGGCTGATGCAGCGGGCCTTCCTCGACCAGGTCAACGTCAACATCGCCCCCTACGTCACCGTGATCAGCCTCGACGACGTCTACCAGGCAATCGACTCGATCGGTTACCCGGCGGTCCTCAAGCCGATCCAGCGCGGGGTGGGGGATGAATCGATGATCATCCGCCGCCAGTCCGACATCGCCCGCGCCGCCAACTTCATGCAGGCCGGGACTTACCTGCTGGAGTCCTGGATTGACCACGCCGCCGAGTACGCCCTGACGGTGGCGGTCGCCGACGGCAAGCTCCAGGCCTACCCGCTGGCCAAGCTCGACTACACGGCCGACCGCGACCTTCTCGGGGTAACGGCGCCGGTGACCGTTGCCAGCGACCTGCAAGAAGAGATGATGCGGATCACGGAAGCGACCGTCAAGCAGCTCGGCTACCAGGGGATCCTGACGGTCGAGTTCTACGTCACCGAATCTGGCAACCTCTACGTCAAGGGGATCGAACCGGGCCTGCTCGACGCCGGCAACGTCTTTGAAACGGCGGCCAGCCTCGGTCTCGGCGCCCAGATGGTCCGGATCGCCGCCGGGATGCCGGCCCAACCGGCGGTGGCCACCCGGCCGACGATCCTGATGCTGACCCGGACCGAGCAGCTGAAGGCGGTGATGCGCCAACAGGTCCTCAAGGACAACTGGCGCTTTGCCTACTTCCTGCCGGAAAAGCCGCAGGAAAACCAAGTGGTCGGCTTCACCTGGCTGGCGGCCTTCGGCGACCAAAGCATGAAGGACCTGGCGGACCAGCTGGACGCCACCTCGGTTTGGGAGCTGCCGGAAACCGCCGCCGTGGCGGAAAAGGAACCGGAAGGCACCGGCGCCCCGGCCGAAGAATAGCGTTAAAATATGAATCAACAGGTGGGGAATAACCCCATCTTTTTATTTCCCGGGAAATTTCCCCCGCCGGGCGCGGATGCTTTTGCCCACCCGCTGCCTTTGTTATAATGGGAGGGACTGATTGGGGACTGGCCCCAGCCGACCGGTGCCTCCCCGGCCACGAGCGGGGGCGGCCCGGGACCCGGTACCATATTTCCCGGGAAATGGCGGAAACGGAAAGGATGAACGACGGCGTGACAATGCAATCAGCACTTGATGGGATGAATGAGCAACAACGGCAGGCGGTCCTGACAACCGAGGGGCCGCTCCTGGTGATGGCCGGGGCCGGCTCGGGGAAGACCCGGGTCCTGACCCACCGGATCGCCTACCTGATTGAGGAACAGGGGGTCCTGCCCTGGCGGATCCTGGCGATCACCTTCACCAACAAGGCGGCCAAGGAAATGCAGGAACGGCTGACCGCCCTCTTGGGACCGAGCGCCAGCGATATCTGGGTGTCGACCTTCCACGCCCTCTGCGTGCGGATCCTGCGGCGCAACATCGATAAGCTCGGCTACAACACCGCCTTCACGATCGCCGACCCCGGCGAGCAGCGGACCTTGATCAAGCGGATCTTCAAGGAACTCAACATTGACCCCAAGAAATTTGACCCGCGCAGCTTCCTGAGCGCGATCTCCAACGCCAAGAACGCCCTCTTGACCCCCAAGGACTACCAGGCCCGCTACCAGGACCCGTTGCGCAAGCGGATCGGCGAGGTCTACGTGCGCTACCAGGCTGAGCTGGAGGCCAACCAGACGCTCGACTTCGACGACCTGATCATGAAGACGATCACCCTCTTCAAGCAGGACCAGGAAACCTTGGCCTACTACCAGGACAAGTTCCGCTACATCCACGTTGACGAGTATCAAGACACCAACGACGCCCAGTACGAGCTGGTCCACCTGCTGGCGGCAAAGTACGAGAACCTCTGCGTGGTCGGGGATGCCGACCAAAGCATCTACGGCTGGCGGGGCGCCAACATGAACAACATCTTAAACTTCGAAAAGGACTACCCGAAGGCGCAGACGATCATGCTCGAGCAAAACTACCGCTCGACCCAGACGATCCTCGACGCCGCCAACCAGGTGATCGCCAACAACGTCAACCGGCGCGATAAGAACCTCTGGACCAGCAACGGCAAGGGCGACAAGATCTCCTACTACCGCGCCCAGAGCGAGCACGACGAGGCCTACTACGTGGTCAAGCAGATCGAGCGCCAGCGCCGCGAGCACCACTACCACTACCGCGACTTCGCCATCCTCTACCGGACCAACGCCCAGTCGCGGCTGATCGAAGAAACCTTCATGAAGAGTAGCATTCCCTACACGATGGTCGGCGGCCACAAGTTCTACGACCGGATGGAAATCCGCGACCTGCTGGCCTACCTGACCCTGGTGGCCAACCCGGACGACTCGCTGAGCTTCGAGCGGGTGGTCAACGTCCCGAAGCGTGGGATCGGCGCCACCAGTCTTGACCACCTCCGCCAGTTTGCCAGCGAGATGGGCTGGTCGCTGATGAAGGCGGCCCAAAACATCAGCCTGGCCAACGGGATCTCGCCGGCGGTCCGCAACAAGCTCTCCCAGTTTGCCAGCGAAATGCAGGCCCTCCAGGACCAGGCGGCCGACCAGTCGCTGACTGACCTGACCGACCTGATCCTTGATCAGACCGGTTACCGCAAGGCCCTCGAGGCGGTGGCCGACCGCGACCTGCAGGCCCAGACCCGACTGGAAAACCTGGAAGAATTCAAGTCGGTCACCCAGGAATTCGACAAGAAGCACGGGGACGAGGTGACGACCACCCAGGAGAAGCTGACCCAGTTCCTGACCGACCTGGCCCTGGTTTCGCCGCAAGACGACCTCGAGGAGCAAACCGACACGGTGGCCCTGATGACCCTCCACGCGGCCAAGGGGCTCGAGTTCCCGGTGGTCTTCCTGATCGGGATGGAAGAGGGGATCTTCCCGCTGGCCCGCGCCAAGCAGGAACCCGACGAAGAAGAAGAGGAGCGCCGGCTGGCCTACGTCGGCATCACCCGGGCCAAGCAGAAGCTCTACTTGACCAACGCCAACTCGCGCGTCCTCTACGGGCGGATCCAGCGCAACCCGGTCTCCGAGTTCGTCGACGAAATCGATGCGGACCTGCTCGACCAGGACAGCCCGCGCGACAAGCGGCCAAGCGGTCAATCGCGGCCGAACTTTAACCGCAGCCGCCGGGCCAGCAGCGCCCCCTTTGCCGCCAAGTCCAAGCAGGCGGCCGGCACCAAGCAGGTGGTCAACCCCGGCACCGGGGCCGAGAAGGGCAGCTGGCAGGCCGGCGACAAGGTCAAGCACCGCAAGTGGGGCCAGGGGACGGTGGTTGCTGTCAACGGCACCGGGTCCGACATGGAACTAGACATTGCCTTTCCAAACGAAGGGGTGCGGCGGCTCCTGGCGGCCTTTGCCCCGATTGAAAAGGTGGAGGGATAAGCATGAGTGAAGAATTACCAGCGGTCAGCGCCTTGACCAAGGAGCAGGCGGCGGCCGAACTGGGCCCGCTGCGCGACCAACTGCGGCAGTGGGGCCGCGAATACTACGAACAAGACGCGCCGACGGTCGAGGACTACGTCTACGACCGCAGCTACCAGCGCCTGGTCCAGATCGAGGACCGCTTCCCCGACCTGGTGACGGCCGACTCGCCGACCCAGCGGGTGGGCGGCCAGGCCGAAAGCCAGCTGGCCAAGGTGACCCACGAGATCCCGATGCTGTCGATGGGCGACGTTTTCTCCTTAGAGGAGCTGGCCGACTTCAATGCCCGCCAGCTGAGCGACTACCCGGAGGCCACGCCCGAGTACAACCTCGAGCTCAAGATCGACGGTCTTTCCCTCTCCCTGGTCTACGAGGAGGGGAAGCTGGTCCAGGGGTCGACCCGCGGCAACGGCCGGATCGGCGAGGACGTGACCGCCAACGTCAAGACGATCAAGGACATCCCGCAAACCTTGCCCGAACCGCTCTCGATTGAGGTCCGCGGCGAGTGCTACATGCCCAAGGCGGCCTTCTTAGCCCTCAACAAGCAGCGCGAGGAGGCCGGCCAGCCGCCCTTTGCCAACCCGCGCAACGCCGCGGCCGGCAGCCTCCGCCAGCTCGATCCCAAGGTGACGGCCAGCCGCCAGCTGGCGACCTTCATCTACTACGTGCCCGACCACGCCGCCTTCGGGGTGATCAGCCAGGCCGAAGCGCTGGAAAAGTTGGCCCGCCTCGGCTTCTCGGTCAACCCCCACTCGCGGGTGGTCACTAGCCAGGAGGGGATCAACGACTACGTGGCCGAGTACACCGCCCAGCGTGACGACCTGGCCTACGGGATCGACGGCATCGTCGAGAAGGTCAACGACCTCGCCCTCCAAGACGAGCTCGGCAACACGGTCAAGGTGCCGCGCTGGGAAATTGCCTACAAGTTTCCCCCGGAGGAGGCGGCCACCGTCGTCCGCGAGATCGAGTGGACGGTCGGCCGCACCGGCAACGTCACCCCAACGGCGGTGATGGACCCGGTTCAGCTAGCCGGAACGACCGTGGCCCGCGCCTCGCTGCATAACCCGGACTACCTGGCCGAAAAGGACATCCGCCTCGGCGACACCGTCCTCTTGCACAAGGCCGGCGACATCATCCCGGAAATTTCCCGGGTAATAATCGACAAGCGGCCGGCCGACAGCGAACCCTACCTGCCACCGACCACCTGCCCGGTTTGCGGCAGTGACCTGGTCCACCTGGAAGACGAGGTGGCGCTGCGCTGCGTCAACCCGATGTGCCCGGCCCAGCTCAAGGAGGGGCTGGCCCATTTCGCCTCCCGCAACGCGATGAACATCGACGGCCTCGGGCCAAAGATCATCGCCGCCCTCTGGGAACAACACTTGGTCCGCAACGTTGCCGACCTCTACCGGCTAACGGAAGAGCAATTATTAACTTTGCCTAAATTTGGGGAGAAATCGGCCGCCAACCTATTGACAGCGATTGACCAAAGTCGGCATAATTCAATCGAACGCTTACTGTTCGGTTTGGGGATCCGCCACGTCGGCGCCAAGGGGGCCCAGCTGATTGCCGCCCACTTCAAGACCCTCGACGCGGTAATGGGGGCCACCGAAGAGGAGGTCGCCGCCATCGACGGCGTTGGGCCGATCATCGGCAACAGCGTCGCCACCTACTTTGCCAACCAGCAGGTCCAGGATTTGGTGGCCGAGTTGCGGGCCGTCGGAGTCAACTTCGACTACCTTCAGCAGGAAACGACCGAGAGCGCCGACTGGGCCGGCAAGCGGGTGGTCCTCACCGGGAAGCTCTCGCGCTTCTCGCGCAAGGAGGCCACCGACTGGCTGACCGCCCACGGGGCCACGGTGACCGGCAGCGTCTCCAAGAAAACCGATCTATTGATTGCCGGGGAAAAGGCCGGCAGTAAGTTACAGAAGGCCAATGATTTGCAGATCCCGGTCTGGGATGAGCAGCGCTTTGACCAGGCGATGAAGGAGGAAGAATCTTGAGTTTCAAAAAGTGGTCGCTGATCGCGGCGGTCATGTTGACGAGCGTCACCCTGGTGGCCTGCGGGAGCAAGAGCTCCAAGAGCAGCAGTAGCTACACCACCACCGGGAGCACGAGCGGCACCTACCAGGCCGTCATCAAGAACGGTCGCTACCGGACCAGCAAGGCCCGCGGGGTCGCGGTGCAACAAAATGACAACACCTACAACCTGAAGAGCTTTGAAAGTGGCCTGACCAACATCATCGCCAAGAAGTTCTTCTCGACCAAGTCCTACATCTTCCAGGAAGGGCAGTACCTGTCGACCAGCACGGTCACCAACTGGCTGGGCCGCAAGACCAGCAGCAACAAGACCGGGCTTAACCCGGCCAAGGGCTCCTCGAGCAACCCGAACCCGCTCTACATCCAGCAGATTGAGGAACAAGACTACCTCCAGCAAAGCGGCAGCTCGATGAAGCTCAAGGGGGTCGTCATCGGGATTGGGGTTAACTCCGAGTACCAATACCAAAAGAAGACCGACGGGCCGTACTACACCAAGTCGATCTCCAAGGCCAAGGGGGAAGCAGAGGGGAAGAAGGCCGCGGCCATCATCCTCAAGCGCCTCCGCAAGAAGAAGACCCTCAAGAACGTGCCGATCGTGATCGCCCTCTACCGGCAGGCCGGCGAGGATAGCCTGGTCGGTGGGACCTTCTTTGCCTACGCCAAGTCGAACAGCAGCAAGATCTCGTCCTGGACCAGCCTGAACTACAAGAACGTTGTCTTGCCAAAGACCAGCACCTCCTCGTCGAGTTCGAGCTCGAACACCGGGACGAGCGGGTCCTTCTCGAACTTCAAGAGTCAGATCCAGAACTTCTTCCCGAACATCAGCGGGGTCACCGCCCAAACCCAGTACAAGGACGGGACCCTTCAGGGGATGCACATCACCATCACGACGCAGTTCTACAGCCAGACGGAAATCAATAGCTTTACCAACTACATTGCTTCCGCGGCTAAGAAGTACTTGCCGAGTGGGGTGCCGATCGACATCGTGATCAAGGCCGACACGGACGTCCAGGCGGTGGTTTACCGCAACTCGGGTTCCAGCAAGTGGCTGACCCACGTCTTCGATTCCTACTAAAAAATTAAACTGATAACCGGGTTTGTCCGTTGGGAAAACGGGCGACCCGGTTTATTTTTGCTCAATATCAAAAAGTTGATGAATCCCTTTATAGTTGGCCGGTGATCAGTGGTATTCTAAAAGGAGAAACCTTCCCGGCCGCGCCTTATTTCCCGGGAAATGACCGCGGCCGGGAGCCAAGCAGAGAAGGGATTGAGCACAGTGACCAAAAAATACGGCGGAATCATCCTCTTGCGGCCAGACCGCTTGACCTTGACGATTTGCGACGACCACCAGCACATCCTCACCCAGGTCCAATCGGGGGCCCTCCGGGTGGGCGACGACCAGGTGGCCAACTACCTGGAGAACATGGAGGCGATCACCACCAACCTGGTCGGCTTCCAGCGGGTGCTGAAGGAGTACGCGGTCGAACCGGATCGGGTGGCCCTCTACGGCGACCTGGCCGACCTCGACCCGGTGTCGGCCCAGTACGTCGGCGACCAGGTGGCGGTCCGGGTCGGCCTCAAGCTGCGCTGGCTCAACAAGAACCAACTGCTGGCCCAGACCCTCTCGCTGGTCTGGCCGCGCTTCAAGCACGCCCTTGGTGACCAACAGCTGACCGGCTACGTCCTCAGCGTCGGCCTGGAGAGCAGCACCCTGGCCGCCTACAAGAACGGCGAGTTCGTCACCAGCTGGGACATCGACCTCGGCAAGGCGCGGATCAACCACCTGGCCGAAAACCTCCGCCAGACGACCGCCACCCCGAGTGACATCATCACCGACTTCATCAGCTCCAAGCTCGAGTACCTGGTGTCCGAGCTGAGCGGCCAGGCGGCCCCGGTCCTGCTGGTTCAGGGGGTCGAAACCCTGGCCCAGCGCTACATTCAGGAGGGCCAACACTTCGCCCCGGTTGACCAGACCTCCTTCAAGAACCGCTACCGGCGGATCTTGACCGCCTCCGACCAGTACATCATCCACCAGTACGCCGTCGACGAGCAGAGCGTCAACTGGGTTCTCCCCAGCTACCTGGTGGTCCGCCAGACGATGCGCCTTTTGCGGGCCCGCCGCCTCTACGTGACCGACCTGGTTCAGCCGAGCGGGCTCTTGGCGGCCAGCGCCGACCGGACGCCGGTCGACCACTTGGTCACCCTGGCCGCCGACCAGCTGGCCGCCCGCTACGGCAGCGACGCCGACCACAAGGAGTTCGTCACCGCGGTGGCCAGCCAGCTCTTTGACGCTTTGGCGCCAATCCACCGCCTCGGTGACCACTACCGCCTCCTGCTGAAGTTGGCGTGCAAGGTTGACGACATCGGCAACTTCATCAACCCCCAGGGCCACTACCGCCACTCGGCCTACATCATCGAGGCCAACCCGCTGATCGGGATCTCCGACGAGGACAACCAGATCATCGCCGAGGTCTCGCGCTACCACTCCTCGGAGGCGCCGGAAATCAACCAGCACCACTACCGCGAGCTCAGCGCCGACCTGCGGCTGCCGGTCGCCCAGCTGGCGGCAATCCTGCGGGTGGCCGACTCGCTCGACGATTCCCGCCAGCAAAAGATCACCGCCATTTCCCTCAAGCTCAAGGACGACCGCCTCTTGATCAAGGCCAAGGCCAAGGACGACCTGGTGCTGGAAAAGTGGGCCTTTTTGCGCAAGAACAAGCTGTTCACCCAGGTTTACGGCCTCAAGCCGGTCCTGGTGGTAAAGGGAGGAAAGTAAGATGAACGAAGAAGAATTTTACCAACCGCAAAACTACGTCAACCGGGAGCTCTCCTGGATCGACTTCAACGGCCGGGTGCTGGAAGAAGCAACCGCGCCGGAGAACCCGCTCCTCGAACGGGCCAACTTCCTGGGGATCACCCAGAGCAACGTCGACGAGTTCTTCATGGTGCGGGTGGCCTCGCTCCACAAGCTGTCGGCCTTCAACGTCACCACCACCGACGCCTCGGGGATGACCCCCAAGGAACAGCTGACGGCGGTCAACGACAAGGAACACCAGATGGTCGAGAAGCGCTACCGGATCTATAACGACCACCTCCTCCCCGAGCTGGGGCGGGCGGCGATCTACATCAAGCACGTCCTCGACCTCGACGACAAGCAGTACGACTTCATCAGCCGCTACTTCGCCGACGAACTGATGCCGGTGCTGACGCCGATGGCCGACGACTCCTCGCGGCCCTTCCCCTTCATCGCCAACAACTCGCTCAACGTGGCGGTCAAGCTGATCCGCGACCACTCCCAGGACGAAGCCCGGCCGCGCAAGGTCCGCGAGGGTGACCAGGAGGTGGCCGAGCGCGAGCAGGAGCCGCACGCCAGCAAGGAGGCCAAGCCAACCACCAAGTTTGCCACCATCCGGGTGCCGGAAATCTACCCGCGGCTGATCAAGCTCCCCAACGGCAACGCCTTCGTGCTGATTGACGACATCATCAAGGAGTTCATCGCCAAGCTCTTCCCCGGCTACCAGGTGCTGTCGACCGGGACCTACCGGGTAATGCGGGACATGGACCTCGACGTGGCCGAGGAGGACACCTCCGATCTCTTGCGGGCGGTTCAGCACCAGCTGCGCGAACGCGAGCACGGGAGCGTGATGCGGCTGGAGATCGAGGAGGACTTCGATCCCTGGCTGGAGAAGCACCTGATTGACCGCCTGAAGGTCGACGAGAAGTGGGTCTACCGGGTCAACGGGCCGGTCGACCTCACCTTCTTGAAGAAGCTGAGCGGGCTGGTCGAGGGCCACGCCGACCTCCGCTACCCGAAGTACCAGTCCTACCAGGACCCGGCGCTGACGATGGATAGCGACATCTTCGCCGCCATCCGCGAGCGCGACCGCCTCCTCCAGCACCCCTACGACGACTTCCAGTCGGTGGTCAACTTCATCCACCAGGCGGCCGAGGACCCCAAGACGCTGGCGATCAAGATGACCCTCTACCGGGTATCGGGCAACTCGCCGATCATCAAGTACCTCGGCCAGGCCGCCCAGCAGGGCAAGCAGGTCACCGTCCTGGTGGAAGTCAAGGCCCGCTTCGACGAGCAAAACAACGTCCGCTGGGCCCGCCGGCTCGAGCAGATGGGCTGCCACGTCATCTACGGCCTGGTAGGCCTCAAGACCCACTGCAAGGTGGCCCTGGTGATCCGCCGTGACGACGACGGCATCCGCCGCTACATGCACCTGGGGACCGGGAACTACAACGACGTCACCGCCCACTTCTACACCGACATGGGCCTCTTGACCTGCGATTACGAACTGGGCGAGGACCTGACCAACCTCTTCAACTCCCTCTCCGGCTTCGCCCGCACCAAGTACTTCCACAAGCTCCACACCTCGCCGGACGGCATCCGCGACTTCATCAACGATAAGATCGACCAGCAAATCGAAATCGCCAAGCGGGGCAACCCGGCCCAGATCAGCATGAAGATGAACTCGCTCTCCGACATGCAGATCATCGCCCACCTGTACGAGGCGGCGGCGGCCGGGGTCAAGATTCGCCTGCTGATCCGCGGGATCACCTGCCTGCGCAACGACCTGCCGGCCCTCCACGGCAACATCACCGTCCACTCGATCGTCGGCCGCTTCCTCGAGCACTCGCGGATCTACTACTTCAGCGGCGACGGCCACGAGGAAATCTACCTGGCCAGCGCCGACATGATGACCCGCAACCTCAACCGGCGGGTCGAAGAGCTCTACCCGGTCACCGAGGACGACACCAAGGCGCGGGCGATCCAGATTTTTGAGGACATGTGGAAGGACAACGTCAAGACCCGGGTGCTGAAGGGGACCCGCTACGAAAAGGTGGCCACTGAAGAGCCACGCTTCGACTCCCAGGCCCACTTTGTTGCCCTGGCCGAGGAGGAAAACGCCAACCTCCACCGCGAAGAAAAGAACCACAAGCGGCTGTCAAACGTCTTTGAGACCCTGACCCGCCACGTATCGAATCTGCACCTCAACGGGCAGGGAAAGGATGACGAAGAATGACCCACCTGGCAATTATCGACCTCGGTTCCAACTCCTGTCGCTTGCGGGTGACCAAGCTCTACCCCAACGGCAAGTACGAGCTGGTCAAGTACGAAAAGGAATTCGTCCGCCTCTCTGAAAACATGGGCCCGGCCAAGATCCTGCAGCCGGAGCCGATCGAGCGCACCCTGGCGGCGCTGAAGCACTACGTGGCCCTCAGCAAGGAGTACGACCAGGTTCGCCTGATCGCCGTCGCCACGGCGGCGGTCCGCCAGGCCACCAACCAGCAGGCCTTCCTGGACCGGGTCAAGGAAGAGGTCGGCATCGACTTCAATGTCATCTCCGGCGAGCGCGAGGCCTACCTCGACTACGTCGGCGTCGCCCGCACCCTGCCGATCGAAAACGGCCTGATCATCGACACCGGCGGCGCCAGCATGGAGCTGATCTTAGTCGACGGCGGCCAGGCCGAAGAGGTGGTCAGCCTGCCGATCGGCTCGGTTTTGCTTTCGCAGCGCTACCAGCTGGGCGACGTGATCGACCCGGCCAACCTCTACGACGCGGTGATCGAGGTCGACCGGGTGCTGGCCAGCCAGCGCTGGCTCAACCGCGCCCGCCACACCCGGGTGGTCGCCCTCGGCGGCTCCAACCGGGCCCTGGCCAAGCTCTTTCGCTGGAAGCTGACCTCCTCGCCGGCCACCGTTCAGCCGGTCCACGGCCTCAAGATGCAGACCCAGGACGCCTTCGCCCTGATGCACACCCTGGTGGCGGCCAACCGCGAGGAGCGGGCGGCGATGCGCGGGATTGCCAGCGCCCGGGCCGACGTGATCGTCGGCGGCCTCCTGCCGCTGATGGCCCTCTTGCGCCAGCTGTCGATGCGCGAGGTGATGTTTAGCAACAACGGCCTCCGCGAGGGCCTCCTCTTCGAGTACCTCGACCACGAACTGACCGGGATCGGCCACCAGGACCTCAACTAGCGGCCGCGCCGGCAAAAATTGTCAGGAAACCGCTACCATCAGCCGGCGGTGTGGTATAATCAAAACGGATGCATTTGTTTACTAAAAATTTACTAAAGGAAGGATGGGTTGCAGATGGCAATTCTAGTTGCGGGTGGGGCCGGCTACATCGGTTCGCACATGGTCAAGCGCTTAGTTGAACAGGGAGAAGAGGTTGTAGTTGCCGACAACCTGGCCACCGGGCACCGGAAGGCGGTTGCCAAGGAAGCCAAGTTCTACTACGGCGACATCCGGGACCGCCAATTCCTCGACCGGATCTTCACCAACGAAGACATCACCGCGGTGGTTCACTTCGCCGCCTTCTCGATCGTGCCGGAATCGATGGCCAAGCCGCTCAAGTACTTTGACAACAACACTGGCGGGATGATCACCCTCCTCGAAGCGATGCACGACTTCGGCATCAAGTACATCGTCTTCTCGTCGACGGCGGCAACCTACGGCACGCCGGAACACATGCCGATCAAGGAAACCGACCCGCAAAAGCCGATCAACCCGTACGGCCTCTCCAAGCTGATGATGGAAAAGATGATGGCCTGGGCCGACAAGGCATACGGCATCAAGTTCGTCGCCCTGCGCTACTTCAACGTGGCCGGGGCAGCCCCGGACGGCACGATCGGGGAAGACCACGGGCCGGAAACCCACCTGGTTCCGATCATCATGCAGGTTGCCCAGGGCAAGCGGGCTGAGCTGAGCATCTTTGGCGACGACTACAACACCCCGGACGGCACCAACGTCCGCGACTACGTTCACGTGATGGACCTGGCCGACGCTCACATTCTGGCCCTCAAGTACCTCAAGGCCGGCAACGAAAGCAACGCCTTCAACCTCGGCTCCTCGACCGGCTTCTCCAACAAGCAAATGCTGGAGGCGGCCCGCGAGGTAACCGGCAAGGAAATCCCGGCCAAGGTGGCCCCGCGCCGCGCCGGTGACCCGGACTCGCTGGTGGCCGCTAGCGACAAGGCCCGCGAAGTCCTCGGCTGGAAGCCACAGTACGACGATGTTCACGACATCATCGCCACCGCCTGGAAGTGGCACTCCACCCACCCGGCCGGCTACGACGACCGCGGCGAAGCAACCCAATACTAAAATTAAGCTGAAAAAAAGGTCTCAGCGCTCCGTACAGCTAAGTGAGAACGGGCTTTGGCACGGGAACCGGGCCGGAGTTCGTTCTTGCTTAGATGCTAGGAGCGCCCTTTTTTTCGCGATTGCAATGTAATATTGGGAGAATAAAGGGGCTCGGCAAAATTGCCGGCCCCTTTTTGCGTCCCCAGCTTCCTTCTTCCTACGAAATCCCTTACAATTTAAGGAGAATCATTGGGGGGAGAAAAATGGTTGAACTGATAAGTTTTTGCTGGCCGCTCTACTTGTTTGGCGGCATCTTTGGCATCGGCTACCTTCTCTGGAAGCTGAGCCGCAAGGGGGTCGAGGGCTACGTCTGGCCGGCCGAGCTCAAGCAGATCGTCGACGAATACCGGGAAGTGGTGCCCAAGGAGTGGCGCTTTGCCGATAAGGTGGAGCGCTACCGCTACCTCTTCGATTTGAAAAACGAGGCCTTTTTCTGCTACCGCCTCGATGAGGATGGGACTTACGAATACCAGGAGGTGTTTTTCGAAGACATCGTTGAGGTGGAAGGGGTCGACGTGTCCACCACCGGCGGTTCGCCGAGCGTCCACCGTAGCGGCCGGGCCTACCTGGGACCGGACTACCTGGAAACCACCGGCACGATGGGGCCGAAGGTCGAGTGGGAAGAAGGCGGCGGCTATTTTCGCCAGGAGGGGCTGGGCTTTTTCATCACCGTCCAGGCCGATGACGAGGAGGAAGAGGACGACCTGCCCCTTTTTCTGGCCACCAACGAGGTCCAGCTCGACGCCAGCCGGGCCAAGTTCAACCGCCTCCGCGACCTCTTTGAGGACCTCGATGTTTACGAGGGGACCCACTACGACTTCGACTTCGACTGAGAGCGCTTGCGCGGCCGGGGAAGGAAAGAAAAGGCAAATTTCGGCGGCTGAGACCTGAAAAGGCCCCCGCGCTTGTGATAAAATGTTTTTATTGCGAACAATTGGAAAAGAGGTTAGGAGAATGGCTGAAAAGTTAGGCCGGGAGGCGGCCAAGCACGTTGCCGAACTGGCAAAGTTATCCTTTACGGATCAGGAGCTGGACCAATTTGTTCCCCAGCTTGAAGAAACGATGCACCTGTTTGACGACCTGCAACAGATGGACACCACCGGGGTGGAACCAATGTATTCCCCGACGACGGAGGTCAACGGGATGCGCGAGGACGTGGCCGAAAAGAGCGGTCAAAAGGAAGCCCTCTTGCAAAACGCACCGGAGACGAAAAACGGCCTGATCAAGGTGCCGGCAATCATCGACGAAAGCGAGGATTAAGGAATGGCATTTTACGATACCGATATTGAACAACTCCACGCCGCCCTCGTGAACAAGCAGGTCAGCGCCAGCGAGTTGACCAAGGCGGCCTTCGACCAAATCAAGGCTACCGACGACCAAGTGCAGGCCTTCTTGGCCCTCAATGAGGAGGCGGCATTGAAGCAGGCCGCCGCCATCGACCAGGCCGGGATCAAGGACGACCAACTGCTGGCCGGGATTCCGCTGGCGGTGAAGGACAACATCGTGACCAAGGGGCTGACGACGACCGCGGCCTCCAAGATGCTGGCCAACTTCAAGCCGGTTTACGACGCCACCGTGGTTGAAAAGCTGGCCGCCGCGGGCGTGATCAACGTCGGCAAGACCAACCTCGACGAATTTGCGATGGGCTCGTCGACCGAAAACTCGGCCTTCCAGACCACCAAGAACCCGTGGGACCTGACCCGGGTGCCGGGTGGGTCTTCGGGTGGTTCGGCTGCCGCCGTGGCCGCCGGGGACGTTCTGGCCGCCCTCGGGACCGACACCGGGGGGTCAATCCGCCAACCGGCCTCCTTCACCGGGGTGGTCGGGATGAAGCCAACCTACGGGCGGGTTTCCCGCTGGGGGATCATCGCCTTCGGTTCCTCCTTCGACCAGGTCGGCTGGCTGAGCCGCTCGGTTAAGGACAATGCTTACCTGCTGGAGGCGATCGCCGGCCGCGACGAGCACGACCTGACCAGCGCCAAGAAGGAAGTGCCGCACTTTGCCGCCAACCTGGCCAAGGCCGACGTCAAGGGGCTCAAGATTGCCGTGCCGAAGGAATACTTCGGCGAGGGGATCGACGCCGACGTCAAGGAAGTGGTTGAGGCCGCCCTCAAGCACTACGAATCGCTGGGCGCGATCATCGACGAGGTTTCGATGCCGCACACCAAGTACGGGATCCCGGCCTACTACATCCTGGCCTCCTCGGAAGCCTCCTCGAACCTGCAACGCTACGACGGGATCCGCTACGGCTTCCGCGCCGAGGACGTCAAGAACCTGGAAGACGTCTACGTCCGCACCCGCAGCGAAGGCTTTGGGGCCGAAGTTAAGCGCCGGATCATGCTCGGGACCTTCTCCCTGTCGGCCGGTTCCTACGACGCCTACTTCGCCAAGGCCGCCAAGGTTCGCCGCCTGATCGCTGACGACTTCACCAAGGTCCTGGCCGACCACGACCTGATCATGGGGCCAACCGCGGTTTCGACCGCCTTCAAGGTCGGTGAGGAAAGCAGCGACCCGAACAAGATGTACCTAAACGACCTCCTGACGGTCACCGCCAACATGGCCGGCCTGCCGGGGATGTCGATTCCGGCCGGCTTCTCCAAGCAAAACGGCCTGCCGGTTGGCCTGCAAATCATCGGTAAGGCCTTCGACGAGCAAGCAGTTTACGACGCCGGCTACGTCTTTGAACAGACGACCGATTTCCACAAGCAAACACCACGGTTAGGGGGGCAAAACTAAGATGAACTTTGAAACCACCATCGGGCTGGAAGTCCACGTGGAACTGAAGACCAAGTCAAAAATTTACAGTCCGTCCCCGGTTTCCTACGGGGTCGCCCCGAACGAAAACACCAACGTGATTGACTGGGGGTACCCGGGGGTATTGCCGAGCCTCAACAAGGGGGTCGTGCGCGACGGGATCATGGCCGGCCTGGCCCTGCACGCCCAGATCAGCAAGCACATGCACTTCGACCGCAAGAACTACTTCTACCCGGACAACCCGAAGGCCTACCAAATCACCCAGTCGGAAACGCCGATCGCCCACGACGGCTGGATTGAAATCGAGGTCAACGGCAAGAAGAAGAAGATCGGGATTGCCGAAATGCACATCGAAGAAGACGCCGGCAAGAACACCCACACCGGCCAGTACTCCTACGTCGACCTGAACCGGCAGGGGACGCCGCTGATCGAAATCGTCTCCAAGCCCGACATCGCCTCGCCGGAAGAGGCGGTTGCCTACCTGGAAGCCCTGCGCCAGCGGATCCAGTTCACCGGGATCTCTGACGTCAAGATGGAAGAGGGGTCGATGCGGGTCGACACCAACATCTCGGTCCGCCCGATCGGCTCCGATAAGTTCGGCACCAAGACCGAAATGAAGAACATCAACTCCTTCAACTTCGTCAAGAACGCCCTCGAATTTGAGCAGAAGCGCCACCAGGCGGTGATCCTCTCCGGCGGCAAGATCGTTCAGGAAACCCGCCGCTACGACGAACCGACCAAGACGACCGTTTCAATGCGGACCAAGGAGGGGAGCGACGACTACCGTTACTTCCCGGAACCGGACCTGCCGCCGCTGGAAGTGGCCGACGAATGGATCGAAGAAATCCGCGGTGAAATGCCGCAGATGCCGGGCGAACGGCGCGAACACTACGTCAAGGACCTCGGTCTGACTGACTACGACGCGATGGTGCTGACCCAGACCAAGGAAATGGCCGACTTCTTCGAGGCCGCCGTGGCCACCGGCGCCGACGCCAAGCGCTTGGCCAACTACCTGATGAACGACGTCAACTCCTACCTCAACGACGAGCACGTTGACTTGCAAGACACCAAGCTGACGCCGGACCACCTGGCGGGGATGGTAAAGCTGATCGACAACGGCACCATTTCCTCCAAGATGGCCAAGAAGGTCTTTGCCGGGATCATCGACGGCGAGGAACCGGCCGCCTTTGCCAAGGCCCACGGGCTGGTGCAAATGTCGGACCCGGCCGAACTGCAACCGATCATCGACGACGTTCTCGACAACAACGAGCAATCGATTATCGACTTCAAGAACGGGAAGGACCGCGCGATCGGCTTCCTGGTTGGCCAGATCATGAAGCAAACCCGCGGGAAGGCCAACCCGAAGATCGTTAACCAGTTGCTGATGAAGTCACTCAACGCCCGCTAGGGGAGGGATGAGCATGCGAAAGCGCGCCCGCATTATTTACAACCCAACCTCCGGCCGCGAAGCCCTGCGTAGCGACCTGGTCGACATCCTGGCGGTCTACGAGCAGGCCGGCTACGAAACCAGCGCCTTTGCCACCACCCCGGAGCCGGACTCGGCCAAGAACGAGGCCACCCGGGCGGCCAAGGAGGGCTTTGACCTGATCGTGGCCGCCGGCGGCGACGGCACCCTCAACGAGGTGATCAACGGGATCGCCGGCCTCAAGCACCGGCCGACCTTGGCGATCATCCCGGCCGGGACGACCAACGACTACGCCCGCGCCCTGCGGGTTCCCCGCGAGGACCCGGTGGCGGCGGCCAAGCTGATCCTGAAGCCGGCCAACCGCTTCAAGATCGACATCGGCAAGGCCAACGAGAACTACTTCATGAACATCGCCGCCGGCGGCAAGCTGACCGAGCTGACCTACGACGTGCCCTCGCAGATGAAATCGCTCTTTGGCTACGCGGCCTACTTCGTCCGCGGTGCCGAACTCTTGCCGCAGATCAAGCCGGTCGAAGTCAGCGTCAAGTACGACGGCCAGGAGTTCCGCGGCAAGGCCTCGACGATCTTCTTGGCCCTGACCAACTCGGTCGGCGGTTTCGAGCAGATCGTGCCCGACGCCTCGCTCGACGACGGCAACTTCTCCCTGATCATCGTCAAGGACAGCTCGCTGGGCGGGATGCTCCAGCTGATGGCCAAGGCCCTGAAGGGGACCCACGTCGACGACCCGCGGGTGATCTACGTCAAGGCCAAGGACGTTGAGGTGACCCCGCTCGACGAAAAGGACCGCCTGATGATTAACCTCGACGGTGAGTACGGCGGCGACGCCCCGATGCACTTTGTTAACCTTCACCAGCACCTGGAAGTGGTCGCCGACCTCGACCAGCTGCCGCAGTCGTCGCTGACGGCCGACATGCGCCGCTACGAGGAGGACTTCATGCGCGGGGTCGACGAGATGGACGCCGACAAGTAAAATTAATCAAGGGAGGCACCGTCTTCCCGCAAAAAAAGAGGCTGGGAGTTTTCCCGGCCTCCTTTCGCTACATACCAGATTATTTGAGGAGGAATTACTATGAAGGTGCAGCTGCCAGTCCACAAGCAGGAGAAGCGGACCGGGGTCGTGGCCGACCTCACCTACCAGGGCAACGGGGTGATCAAGGTCGACCACTACCCGATCTTCTTGCCCAACGCCCTGCCGGGAGAAGAGGTTACCTTCGTGGTTACCAAGTTGACGAAGAACTTCGCCTGGGGGCGGGTGCTGGAGTGGCATTCCAAGAGCCCCGACCGGGTGGACCTAAAGGACCAGCGCTACCTGCAAACCGGGATCGCCCCGCTCGGCCACCTGGCCTACCCGGCCCAGCTGGCCTTCAAGCGCAAGCTGATCGTTGACCTCCTGCAAAAGGCCCACCTCGACCTGCCGGTGGCCGAAACGATGGGGATGAAGCGGCCCGACCACTACCGCAATAAGGCCCAGGTGCCGGTGAAACTGATCCGCGGCAAGCTGACGACCGGCTTCTACAAGCGCGGCAGCCACGACCTGGTGCCGATCGAAGACTTCTACATCCAGGACCCAAAGATTGACCAGGCGATCCTCGCCGTCCGCAACGTTGCCCGCCAGTACCGCCTGACCCCCTACGACGAGGAGCACCACCGCGGTGATTTGCGGACGATCATGGTCCGGCGCGGTTACTACTCCCACCAGGTGATGGTCGTCCTGGTTACCCGGACGGCCAAGCTATCCCACCGGGAGGAAATCGTCGCCGCCATCCGCGAGCGGGTGCCGGAGCTTACAAGCCTGATTCAAAACGTCAACGGCCAACGGACCAACAAGCTCCTCGGGTTAGAAAACCACGTCCTCTGGGGGCAGGCGACGATCGAGGACCAGCTGCTGGGAATCGACTTCAAGATTTCGCCCCTTTCCTTCTACCAGGTCAACCCGCAGCAAACCGAGCGCCTCTACCAAACGGCAATCGACCAGGCGGAGCTGGACGGCAGCCAGACGGTGATCGACGCCTACTGCGGGATCGGGACGATTTCGCTGGCGGTGGCCAAGCACGCCAAGCAGGTCTACGGGGTGGAGATCGTGCCGGAGGCGATCGCCGACGCCAAGCAAAACGCTGAATACAACGGGATCGAAAACGCGGAATTCGTGGTTGGCAAGGCCGAGGAGCAGATGCAAAAGTGGCAGGCGGTCGGTCTGAAGCCGGACGTCTTGATCGTTGACCCGCCGCGCAAGGGCCTCGACGAGAGCCTGATCGAGGCCGCCGGCAAGATGGGGCCGCAGAAGGTGATCTACGTCTCCTGCAACCCGGCAACCCTGGTCCGCGACCTGGTGCGCTTCCAGGCGGCCGGCTACCGGGTAAGCAAGCCGATCCAGCCGGTTGACCAGTTCCCGCAGACGACGCATGTGGAGAGCGTTACTTTATTGGAGAAAATGAATTAGTCCGCGTTATACCAGAATTTATTGAACTTGAAAGGGTACCTCCGTTGTCTAGAACGATGTTGAGGGCTCTTTCTTTTTCTCGATGAAAAACAACGATATGAACGGTGGCTTTTCAGGTCGTTGCTTTCAGGGACTTTAGCCGCTAGTAGCTACTAACGACGAGGATGGTTTAGCGTGGTCCTGGGTAACTAAATTTATCTAGGGGTTGCTTCAGGTTAAGCAAGGTAGAGCGTTATTGAATAGTATTTTGAAAGGAGGCAAACCTCTTGGTAAAAGAGCATCAAATTATTTCCGTTGATCAACTATTAGAGTATTTGGATAAATACAGAAGCTACAAAAATCAGGGAAGTTTATTCTACAGGGGATAGCTATCAAAGTTCCCTAATATGATCCCATCAGTAGCACGGGATGATAAGAACTATTTATCGGAGCCATACACTTATCGCAGATATCAAAGCTCAAATAAAAACACTGTGCAGACCTTAGCGAAAATGCAGCACGATGGTGTACCTACAAGGTTTTTGGATTTTACTACGGATCCCTTAGTAGCTTTGTTTTTTGCTACTCAGCATGATACGAGAGAGGATGCGAGCCTTTATGTTCTAATACGTTCTAGTTATGATGCGAAGTCAGATGAGGTAAAATTGGCCTCTTTTGTTGCAACTCAGAACGATCGGGATATAGCATCAATTGTTAACGCCTATAATGAAGAAAATGGCTCTACCATAAGCATTGAAAAGGCTAAAAGCATTTTAAAGCATGGTATCTTCATTCGCCCTAATACAATTAAAGATATAGACAATCAAAGAATGAAGGCACAAGAAGGGACTTTTGCAGTTCCTGCAAACAAAATAGAAGGAGGGGAAATTATAGGCATTGTGCCTTTTGAAAATGACAGTTCCTACGAAGAAATTGTGATTCCCTTTGAATATCAACAAAGGATACGAAAAGAACTAAAGGCACGTGGGTACACAAAAGATCGACTATTTGGCATTAAAGAAACTGACAAACAATATGATACATTGCCTACTAAAAACACCGTTTTGGTTGATGAGAAATGGCCACATAAGTCTTATACTCAATACTCAGTGACTGTTGAGTATAAGACCTTAATGACTGTTGATGAAATGAAAAAAGTAGGGTATCAAATTGCTGAAAATAGTCGTGCAGATGTCGTTTGGATGTTTTTCAAGAGAAGTGACTCGAGTAGTTACCACTACTCTTTGAGTCTCCACTGGTACAAAGAATTCCTTAACCAAGAGCAAAATTACGGGTGGAAGGGAAAAAAGTACAAAAATTGGATGCTAGAAGAACTTAGTGAGGATTCACTTTTTTCAGCTAACTGCTCTCATCAAAATGTCAAGTACAAGCATTTGCCACTTGATAAAAATGCTAAGCAAGTTTATTTAGACGTTTCCCTTGATGGTAGCAATTTAGCTATTAGTACAAACCTAATGAATGGGACTAAGTTGCTATTATCTTATCGGTTTGGGAACGAACCTGAACACACAAAAAGGCTAACTGTTCGAGATCAACTTTGCTTAGAAAAAATAGAATCAAAATTTAATGGCAATAAGATTGTTGGCAGGGTTGTTATGCCTGCAACAGGTGTACAACCCGTAAAAGTGAGAGATGCATATGGAATTGACTATGAGAAAATAAACGGTGATTTTATTCAAAGAGCCGATACCGAACCCTTGGTACATGGATTTAGACCATTTGAATTTAATACCGAAGATACAAGGAAGGGTACTGAGTAAATTCTCTACAAACTCTTTGAAGCCAACTTATAGCTTATGCATCAGAAGGCATTACCAAGATTAAAGGCGGACCGTCGTTGAGTTGCGACTCAAATGGTGGTCCGCCTTTTCGTTTACGCTCGGAGTGGGGATAACATTTTGCCCTTAGTGGCTATTAAATCCAGCCGGTAAAATTTATAATGAATACGTCAATTGCTAGTTTGTAACATTCCAAATTTTGCTAGATTATTCGTCATGACAAGTGCCTCGATCTGTGCT
>CALVGV010000022.1 GCA_944327195.1 uncultured Limosilactobacillus sp. | reverse complement strand
TCTAAAACTAATTTAAGGCCAACAAAACCAGAGCTGGCGTGGGCTCTGGTTCTTTAAGGTGCTTTCAAGTTTCAGATAGTTAGTAACAGCAGCGGAGGCCTCATCAACTGAGCTTTGTGCCTCACTTACCGTCGGACTGTTTTGAACTTCGGTTAGCTTTTGCCGCGCTTCATTAACTTTGTTTGCTTGGGAATTAGTGGCATTCTTTGCTTGACTAGCAGCTAAACTCGCTGAGGTTACGGTCTCACTCGCCGCCGAAACGTTGCTAGTTGCTTGTGAAACAACCGACTGACCACTTGTAACCGCAGTTTCCAGGTAGCTAACACTCCCCGACGTAATTTCAGCGGCCTGTTCCACTGCCTCCCTACTTGCACTATTAGCCGCTGACTGCGCCTGTAATAAGGCATCACCTGCCGCCCCTGCTTCAACCGTCGCACTTGTAACCCCGGCGGCCGCTTGACTTGCATCAGCTTGGGCCCTTGTAACGGCCTGGCTGGCAGAATTAACGTTAGTTTGTGCCTGGTCAACACTAATTGTTACCCCCGTTGTTGCCCGAGTAGTTTGGGAAGATGCCGCCGGGGTAGTATCCGCATTGGCCGTCGTTGTGGTAATTAGGCCCCCCGCAGTCGCAACAGCCGCAACTCCCGTCATAACAACAAAATCTTTTTTCGCCCGCATTATCAATTATCCTCCCACTAATAACGTAAAGCGTTTTCTCAATTTCTACGATTAAAATTATACATTAATTTCACGACAATTTCATCATATAATCATTTTTGCGATAGGAGGAATTTCTCTCTTTCAAAGAGAGGTAGTTAAGCATCCTGAAAATAGCAGAAAGGCCCGCACCATTTCCCGGTGCGGACCTTCTTCAGTAGAATTCGGCTTACTTTTGTAACTTGTAAAGGTCGTGAATCGATTCGTGGTTGTGGATCCGGGCCAGGGCACCGGCCAGGAGTGGGGCCACCGAGAGGGTAACCAGCTTTTCCGGTTGGCGGTCGGCCGGCTGGTTGATCGTGTCGGTTACCACCACCTTGGTCAGTTCCGAATCGTCCAGGACCTGCGGGGCCTCCCCGGAGAGGACGACGTGGGTGGCGGCGGCGTAGACCTCCTTGGCGCCAAACTGCTTCAGCAACTTGGCCGAGGTGGCCACCCGGCGGCCGGTGTCGATGATGTCGTCGACCACGATTGCCACCTTGTCCTTCACGTCACCGATCACCATGTCCGGCATCGGGGCCGAATCGGTTGCCCGGTTGTCGTCGTTGCGCTGGTCAACGATCGCAATCGGTGCCCCACCGATCAGCTCGGCGAAGCGGCGCACCTGGTTGACCCCGGCGTGGTCGGGCGCCACGATCACCAGGTCGTCACCAAAGCCCTTGTCCAGGAAGTGTTGCACCAGGGTCGGTGCCGCCATCAGGTGGTCCACCGGAATGTCAAAGAAGCCCTGAACCTGCGGGGCGTGGAGGTCAACGGTGATCAGCCGGTCGATCTTGTCCATCTCCAGCAGGTTGGCCACCAGCTTGGCGGTAATTGGTTCCCGCGACCGTGCCTTGCGGTCCTGACGGGCGTAGCCGTAGTACGGCATCACCACGTTGACCTTTTTGGCACTCGCCCGCCGCAGGGCATCAACCATGATCAACAGCTCCATCAGGTTGCTGTTAACCGGGGCGGCAACCGCCTGGATCACGTAAACCTCACAACCGCGGACGCTCTCGTTGATCGTGACCGCAATTTCACCGTCGGCAAAGTGACTCACCGTGCACTCGCTCAGCGGCATCCCCAGCTGGGCGGCGATCTTCTCCGCCAGCGGCCGGTTCGAGTTCAAGGCAAAGAGGCGCACCTGATCAGCATTTTTCATTTCGCTCATTTTTCCATCCTTCCGGGCTCAAATTACACGAATTTTCACGTTTATTATCACAAGCCAGCCGGCAAATTGCAAGCATTCCCGGCTAGAAATCGCTTGGTGCGACCCCCTCCATCCCGATCAGGGGATCAATCATCCCGCTGGCAGCCAGTTCCGGGGTCAGCCCCTGGTCGGTCGCCGGGGCTGGCGTTGGTACCGGTGACGGATCAGCGGCCGGCTTGGCCGGCTGGGGGCGGGACTTATCGAAGGGGAGCGGGTCGGCACCGGTGGTCAGGTTCGGGTCCCCCTTTGAATCCTCCCCGGCTGTCGGGTTCTCGGTGACGGGGGCCGGTTTGGCCGGCTGCGGGCTTGGCTTTGCCGCCGTCCTCTTTGCCGGCCGGGGCTCAGACTGCTCCCCCGCCCCCTTACCGAAGGCCTCCTCGATCCGTTCAGTCAGGGTGGTTTGGCGATAGTTGGTGGCGGTGGCGGCGCAGCGGACGAAGGCGGTCGGGTCGCCGACCAGCATCAGGGCCCGGGCCGCCCGGGTGACCGCCGTGTACAGCAGGTTGCGGCGCATGATCGTCGGCGCCGCCGGGTTTCGTGGGAAGTAGTCCTCCACCATCGGCAGGATGACGACCGGGGCCTGGCTCCCCTGCGACTTGTGGATCGTCATGCAGTAGGCCAGCTGGAGGGCGCCGACGTCCTGGGGCCGGGTGTACTCAACCTCGGTGCCGTCAAAGTCGACGATCACCTTGAGGGCCGCCTTGCTCTCACGGTTGGTGTGGCGGGCATTAGTTCCCTCAATCGACTGGATGATGCCGAGGTCGCCGTTGAAGACGTCGCGGTCGGGGTCGTTGACCGTCTGCATCACCTTGTCACCAACGCGGAAGACCCGCTGGCTGGCGGCAAGGACGACCTCCGGCTTGTCGGCCGCCTCCGGGTTGAGGGCCGCCTGGAGGTGGGCATTCAGGTTCTGGGTCCCGGCCAGGCCCGCGTGGACCGGCGCCAGGATCTGGATGTCCATCAGCGAGAGGCCGTGCCGGTCGTGGTAGAGCTGGACCGCCTGGGTGATCACGGTTGCCACCTGGGGCAGGGTCGCGTGAAAGAAGCGGCGGTGCGGGTAGCGGTTGGGATCGGCCGGGGCAAAGAGGGCCGGGGAGACCTCGCCGGCGTTGATCTTTTGCGCCAGCGGGATCAGGGAGGAGTCGGCCGCCTGGCGGTGAATCTTGGTCAGGCGAATCTGCGGCAATTCCGCCGCCGCCAGCAGGTCACGGAAGACCTGGCCGGGGCCGACCGAGGGTAGCTGGTCGAAGTCGCCGACCAGAACCACCCGGGTTGCCGGCCCGACCGCCCGGATCAGGGTGGCAAAGAGGGCCAGGTCGGTCATCGACATCTCGTCGACGATCAGCAGCTTCCCCTCCAGCTCGGGAACGTCTTGGGAAACCAGGTCGGCGGCCGTTACCTCGGCGGTCAGCCCGAGGAGGCGGTGGATGGTCGAGGCGGCCAGGCCGGTCACCCGGGCCACCTGCTTGGCCGCCCGGCCAGTCGGGGCCACCAGCAGGATGTCCTCCTCCTTGGCCTTCTTATCCAGCGCCAGGGTCGCCTTGACGATCCCCTTAACGATCGTCGTCTTCCCGGTCCCCGGGCCCCCGGTCAAGAGCAGGACCGGCGACTGGAGGGCCTTGGTGATCGCCTCGCGCTGGACGGCGTCGTAGTCGTAGTCGAGGCCGGCCTCAATCTCGTCGAGGACGGTGGTCACCCGCCGGTCGCTGGGGCGCTTGAGGGCGGAATCGGTCAGCAAGTTGTGCAGGCAGTCGGCGATCTGCTGCTCAGCCTGGTAGAGGGCCGCCGGGTAGACTTGGTTGCCCTCCAGGTTGAGCTTCTCGGCCGCCAGCAGTTCGCGGAGCTGGGGAACGAGGGTCGTCGGGTCGATCCCGGCCACCAGGCGGCTGGCGAACTGGAGGAGGACGGTGTCTGCAACGTGGCTGTCACCGGAACGGGCGGTCAGCTCGCGGGCCGCCACCAGGATCGCCGCCTGGAGCCGGCGCGGGTCGAGGGCGGCCACCTGGTAGTGCTGCTGGGCCAGCTCGTCAACCCGGCGGAAGGGCAGCTCAGCGTCGGCCAGCTGGGCCAGGCAGTAGGGGTTGCTGGTCAAATCGGTCAGGGTCTGGACGCCAAAGTGGTCGAAGATCAGGTTGACCAGCCGCTCGCTGAGGCCGTATCCCTTAAGTTGCTGGATGATCTTGCCGGTGGTGTTGCCGAAGTCGAGCCGGGTGAAGAAGTCGATCAGCCGTTGCTGGTCGCCGATCCCGAAGCCCTCAACCTCCTTTAGGACGTTCGGGTCGTCGGTGACCTGCTTCATCGCCTGGTCGCCGAGGGCCTTGAAGACGGCCTGGCTGGACTTCTTGGGGGCGTGGAGGTGGACCCCGTGGAACTTGACGAAGGTCGCCAGCTGGGCCGGGTTCTGCGGCAGGACGACGTGGGCCCCGGTGCTGGCGAACTGGAGGCCGTAGCGCTTGTCGTCAACCACCCGGCCCTCGAACTCGTAGCGGTCGCCCTCAACGACGTCGCCGAGCTGGCCCTTGACGGTGATTTCTTCCTGGTCCCACTCGAAGTTGGTTTCCTCCACGCGGACGGCGAGGATGCGGAAGAGCCCGCGCTCAAAGATTACCACCTTGACCTTGCCGATAAAGCTGGTTGGCCCGGTCGGTTGCACCGACTCGCGGTGGGTCACCGGTTGGTTGAAATTTGCCATGATCTCCTCCTCTGATTCTTTGGCGTTGGGACGGGGGACCTCCGCTCCGCGAAAATTGCGGTCCGTGACGATGGCGGGCACGATTCTGAGCCCCTCTGGGTCTCAGAACTCGGCCTTTCACTAGGCGGGAAACCCGCCAAGTGAAATTTCGCCATCTTGGCCCGCATTTTCGCTCCGCTCCGGCCCGGGCAACGATTGGCGTTCGTTCTCCCCTACTTTCAATCTCCAACTGGAAGCCAATTTTACGGCCCCCCTTCAATTCCAGCTCCAACATCATTAGCGGTCCCGGCTCATGGACGGATGCTGGTTTGACCGGACCGACTGCGTGAAATCACTGGTCGCTCCTAAGTGCATTCCGTCGCCACTTCCGCCTTTCATCCCCAAAGCGCACTCTAGCTCAGTGGCAGTCGTTCCGCCCGGCTTGCCTGGAATTGGATCCCGTAGCGCTTGCTTTCCTGCAGGCGGCCGGTGAAGCGGCAGTAGTCCCCCACCACCAGCGGGCCCAGGTTACCGGTGACCGTGATCGTCGTCCCTTCCCAGTCGAAACCGGTGGTAACGATGGCCACCTCCAGAATACGAAAGAAGCCATCAACGTAGGTTACGCCTTGCACAACCCCCGTCAATGACCTCTCGGGTTTACTTGTCTTCCTTTTCATTGCCGCCCAACTGCTGCAGGGTGTGCTCGATGTCGGCAATCTTGGCCTCGCTCTTTTCGTAGTAGTCGAGGTCGAGCTGCTTGGCCTGGGTCAAGAAGCTTTCGTACGGTTCACCCAAAGCCATTGCCACCAGGCCGCGGTTGAACTGGGTGTCCGCCCGCCCCGGGTGGCGCTTTAAGATCTGGTCGTAGTACTGCTTGGCTTGCTTAAATTCACCGAGGGCCAGGCAGGAGTCGCCCAGCACCTGGGCAATTTCCGGATCACTCGGCCGCAGTTCCAGCGCCGTCAGCCCGTAGGCCACCGCCTGCTTGTACTGCTTCTTCTTCATGTAGCTCTGGGCCAGCATCAGGTAGGCATCGGCCTTGATCTTCGGGTCGTCGATCTGGTTGTAGTAGGTGATCGCCTTTTCCACCTGGTCAACCGAGTAGTAGAGGTTCCCCAGCCCGTACTTGAGCAGGTTGATCGCCTTCTGGTCGCCCTTTGGTTCAAAGATCCCCAGCGCCTTCATGAAGAGTTCTTCGGCCTGCTGGTAGTCCTTCAGCCGCGTCAGCAGGGAGCCAAGGTCGTAGTAGTTGTTGAACTTGTCCGGCTCCGCGTCGATCGCCTCCACCAAGCGGTGAACGAGCTTTTCCGTCTGCTTCTTTGCCTTTTCAGTCATTGGTTCCACCTCTCTAAATGGTATCCGTTGGATCAACGTGGGTCTTGTGCAGGTAGCCGGTTTCATTCCACTGCACCAGCGAATAATCGTGCCCGTTGGTCGTTTCCAGGATTGTGGTTGACGTGTTGCTGAGGCCGCCCTTGTCCTTTAAATGGGCCAAGGGGAGGCCGAGGAGGCCGTTAATCCCGGCGTTGAGCGCCGCCCCGTGGGAAACGACCAGCAGGTTGGCGGCCGGGTAGGCGGCGGCGTACTCGTTGATCGCTTCCTTGAAGCGGGCAATCACCGCCGGAAAACTCTCGCCACCAACCAGGTCCGCATCGTAGCGGTCGGGATGACGGTGGAAGTTTTCCTGAATCTCGGGCCACTTCTCGGCCACCACGGCAAACTCCATCCCCTCCATCTTCCCGAGGTCAAACTCGCGCAAGCGCTCGTCGACCGTTAGCGGGATCGGGCTTGCCAGGTCCGCCAAGAGCCGCTTGGCCGTCGTTTGCGCCCGCTTGAGCGGGGAAACGTAGGCGTGGGCAAATTCGACCCCCGCCAGCGACTTGGCCAGCAAATCAATTTCGTGGAGGCTGCTTTCCAGGAGCGGGGAATCCCCGTGGGCCCCCTGGTAGCGCGACTCCTTGTTCCACTCCGTCTTGCCGTGGCGGATAAAGTAAATCTTCGTCATCACGTCCACCTAAAAAATCCTTTTACCAAAATTTCTAGGTCTATGATAGCAAAGATTCACCGGGCCGGGCTAGCTTTCGGGGAAAATTCGGAAAAAAACTTAATGTTCCCGGTAAAATTCGGCTTTTCACCCTTTTTAGACGTACTGCAACTGCTTTTCGCCGCTGAATGCCCGGTCGATGATTGCGCTCCCGAGGCACTCCTGGCCATCGTAGAAGACCACCGCCTGACCCGGGGTGATCGCGCGGGCTGGGTCGTCGAAGTCAACGCGAACCAGTTGATCATCGTCGCTGATCGTGACCGTAACCCCCTCGTCGACCTGACGGTAGCGGAACTTGGCCGTGCAGTGGAAGTGGCGGCCGTAGCGGGAAACCACGTCGTCAACCCAGTGGATGTCGGAGGCCTCTAGGTGGGTGGCGTAGAGGTGCGGGTGCTCGTAGCCCTGGCCGACGTAGAGGACGTTCTTAGCCATGTCCTTGCCGACGACGAACCACGGGTCGTTGTTTTCCTTGGTGCCGCCGAGGCCGAGGCCGCGCCGCTGGCCGATCGTGTAGTACATCAGGCCGGCGTGCTCGCCGACCACCTTGCCGTCGAGGGTCTCCATCTTGCCCGGCTTGGCCGGCAGGTAGTTGCTCAAGAACTCCTTGAAGTGGCCGTCCTCGCCGATGAAGCAGATCCCGACCGAGTCCTTCTTGTCGGCCACCGCCAGCCCGGCCTCGCGGGCAATCTGGCGGATTTCCGGCTTGGTGTAGTGGGCCAGCGGGAACATTACCTTGGTCAGCTGGGAGTGATCGAGCTGGGAGAGGAAGTAGGTCTGGTCCTTGTGGGTGTCCTTGGCCCGCATCAGGTGGGCGTTACCCTCCGCATCGCGCATCAGGTCGGCGTAGTGGCCGGTGGCCACGTAATCGGCGCCGAGCTGGTTGGCGTACTCGATGAAGGCCTTGAACTTGATTTCCTTGTTGCAGATCACGTCCGGGTTGGGCGTGCGGCCCTTCTTGTACTCGGCGATGAAGTACTTGAAGACCCGGTCCCAGTATTCCTTTTCGAAGTTGACCGAGTAGTAAGGAATGCCGATTTGGCTTGCCACCTTGGCGACGTCCTTGTAGTCCTCGGTCGCGGTGCAAACCCCGTTTTCGTCCGTATCATCCCAGTTTTTCATGAAGACGCCCACGACATCGTAGCCCTGGCGCTTGAGCAAGAGGGCGCAGACGCTGGAGTCCACCCCGCCGCTCATCCCCACGACAACCCGGGTTTGACTGTTATCAGCCATGCAAAAATCACCATCATTTCTCATAGATTCTGGAGCGAATTACGATTGAAGGTCGCATGTCCAGTACCGACCATTGTAGCAAAGAAGCGCTTGGCTAGACAAGGAAAAACGGCTGTGGGAGGGCCTCCGCTCCGCGAAAAGCGGGGGACCGTGACGATGGTGGGCACAACTTGAAGCCCCGTCCCGGGTCTTCAAGCTTGGCCTTGTTCTAGGCGATAAATCGCCAAGAATAATTTCACCATCTTGGCCCCCGTTTTCGCTCCGCTCCGGCCCGGCAGCAATCGGCGTGGCTAGATAGTGACCGGAAGAGGCAGCTGATGATTGCACTGACGCAGAACGGCATCTTTAAGGCAGAAGCTAAGGTTAGTAACAATGACTGCTACCCAATTGAGTACGATGAGATTACTGATTACATTGGGAGATCGATGGTGGTAAGGGACCTTGGTTTTCCCCTAGTAGCCAAGCGGTGCACTGCAATTAGGTGGGAAGGTGGGGTGGCTACCAGAATAGGGGGAAAGACTAATCGTTCTGGTAAAGAAAACTGGTGATGGCTCCGCCAGTGGTTGGTGCCAAGCCACAAGCAGTCGCTAGCGATGCTCAAAGACGCCGGGCCGGAGCGGAGCGAATGGGCGGGCCAAGATGGCGAAATTTCACTTGGCGGGTTTCCCGCCTAGTGAAAGGCCAAACTTTGAGACCCGGAGGGGCTCAAAGTTTGGCCCGCCATCGTCACGGTCCCGCCCACTTCGCGGAGCGGAGGCCCCATCCCAAACGAAAAAGCAACGCCGCCTTGACGTTGCTTCTGCTTACTTAGCCTTCAACCTTCACGAAGATCTCGCGCTTCACCATCTCGTCGAGGATGAAGTGGTACTGGAGGACGAACTCGTCCTTGCGGGGGCTGGTGAAAATGTTGAGCTTGCGGTCACCGCTGGCGTTGACCGTCTCGATCTTGAAGCCGGACAAGTCGCCGGCCACCACGATCTTCAGCCGGGCCGCCGGCTTGAAGGGGTTGGTCCGGTCGAGCGAACCGGCATACTTGTAGTTGCCACGCTTGGTCTTCTCAAAGCCGAGGTCCATCAGCGGGTAGGGCTTGATGTTTGGGCTCAGTTGGTAGCGGTCCTTGTCGCCCTGCACCTGGCCGGTCGTTTGAAATTCCATCTAGTCTTCCTCCTTCAGCCGCTTGACGATCTTGACCAGGGTTGCCACAAACTGGTCGATTTCTGCTGCCGTGTTGAGGGCGCCGAAGCTTACCCGGATCGACTCGGTAATCCGCGGCGAATCCTCACCGTACATCGCCGTCAGCACGTGGGACGGGGTTAGGCTCCCCGCCGTGCAGGCCGAGCCGCCGGAAACGGCGATCCCGGCCAAATCGAGGTTGGTCTGCAAGACGTAGGTCGAGACCCCCTTGATCCACAGGTTGAGGACGTGGTTGAGGTTGTCCGGGTCGAGGCTGCCGTTGACGGCGAAGTCGATCCCGGCCGCCTTCAGGCCGGCAACGATCTGCTGCTTGAAGCCGTAGTAGCGCTTCTGGCGCTCGGCCTTCTCCGCTTCCCCGTCGATGGCGACCGCCTTGGCGAAGGCGGCAATCGCCGGCACGTTCTCGGTCCCGGCGCGCCGCTTGGTTTCCTGGTCGCCCCCCTTGAGGTAGCTCTCGAAGTTCACCCCGCGGCGGCGGTAGAGGAAGCCGAGCTGCTTGGGGCCGTTCAGCTTGTGGGCCGAGGTCGACAGCAGGTCGACGTGGAGGTCATCGACGTCGATTGGCAAAAGCCCGAAGGCCTGGACGGCGTCGGTGTGGAACCAGGCCTGGTGGTCAACCAGCCGCTCGCCAATCTCCTTGATCGGCAGGTGGGAGCCGACCTCGTTGTTGCCCATCATGATCGAGACCAGGATCGTCTCGTCGTCGAGGGCGGCGTCGAAGTCGGCCAAGCTGATCTGGCCCTCCTCGTCAACCGGCAGGTAGGTCACAGTAAAGCCGTGCTGCTCGAGAAAGTGCATCGGCTTGAGGACCGCCTCGTGCTCGATTGCGGTGGTGATGATGTGCTTGCCCAGCTTCTGGCGGGCAAAGGCGGTCTGGATGATCGCCGTGTTGTCGCTCTCGGTCCCGCCGCTGGTGAAGACGATCTCGTCGTCCTTGGCCTTGATGCTCTGGGCAATCAGGTGGCGGGAATCTTCCAGCACCCGCTTGGCGGCCCGGCCGTAGCCGTAGCCGGTCGAGGCGTTCCCCCAGTTTTGCTGGAGGTTTTCCACCAAAGTGTCAATCACCGGCTGGATCATCGGCGTGGTGGCGGCGTTATCAAGGTAAATCTCAGCCATTAGGCGTCCTTCCCCTCCTTCAAGTCGGCAAACAGTTGCAGGAGCATGGCGGCGGAGCGACGGCCGGCGTCGATGATGAAGTCGTCAAAGGACTGGCTGGCCTCCTCGTCGCCGGTGTCGGACATCGCCCGCACGACCACGTAGGGTACCTGGTGGTCGGTGGTCACCTGGCCGACGGCGGCCCCCTCCATTTCGGCGGAGAGGACGTCCGGGAAGTGCTCCTTGATCTTGGCGATTTGCTCCTGGCTGGCGACGAACTGGTCACCGCTGACGATCAGGCCGCGCTTGATCGTCAGGCCGGTTTGCTGGCCGGCCTCGGCAATCGCCTGGCCCCACTTCTCCGAGGCGGCGAAGCGAGCCGGTTGCCCCGGCAGCTGACCGTAGTCGTAGCCAAAGGCGGTCACGTCGGCATCGTGGTAGGCGGTGGCGGTCGAAACCACCACGTCGCCAACCTTCAGTCCGGCCCCGATCCCACCGGCCGAACCGGAGTTGATCACCACGTCGGCGCCGAAGTCGACGATCAAATGCTCGGCGGTCAGCGCCGCCTCGACCTTGCCGATCCCCGACTCAACCAAGACGACCTCCTGGCCGCTCAGGGTGCCGGCGTGGTAGTCCTTACCGCCGCACGCGGTCACCTTTTCATCGGCCAGCTTGGCAATCAGCTCCTTGATCTCCTCGGGCATGGCGCAAATAATTCCGAACTTCATTTCAATTTTCCTCCTATCCAACAAAGAACAGTACCAGGTACACGAGCACGATCGCCACGACCAGGCCAAGGATGACCAGGTTCAAGCGGTGCTTTAAGTTGGCGGTCCGCTCGGCCTCCAGCTTGGCCTTGGTAAGGCGGAGGCTCTCCTCGCGGGTCGGCCGCTCGCCCGCCGTTGGGGCATCACTGGTTGGGGCGGCCGATGCCGGTTGCTCCTGTTCGTGGCGCTGGCGGGCCTGGTACTCCCGCCGGGTCAGTGGCTCCTTATCCATGGGTCACGTCCTGGGCAAACCAGTAGTAGAGGGCGCTGACCGTCTTTTGGTCCTCGATCTCACCACTCTCGATCATCGCCTTGGCCTCATCCTTGGTGACCTTGACCATCGCCAGTTCCTCGTCGGCGTCCTGCGGCAGGGCGGTCGTTACCGGGGTCAGGCCGGTGGCGTAGTAGGTGGTCATGTACTCGTCGCAAAAGCCGACCGAGGTGTAGGCGGCGTTGATTTTCTTTAGGTGGGCGGCCTGGAGGCGGGTTTCCTCGTTCATCTCACGGATCGCCGCCTTCTGCGGGTCGCCGCCGTCGCGCGGGTCGACCTTGCCGGCCGGCACCTCGAGGGTCACCTTCTTGATCGGCGCCCGCCACTGCTTCATCAGGATCGCCCGGTCGTCATCGTCAACCATTAAGAGGGCAACCGCCGGGGCGTGGTGAACGACCTCGCGGGTGGCTTCCTGCCCCTTGGGGGTGACAACCGTTTGGACCTCGACGTCGATCAGGTGGCCGGAAAAGACCGGCTTAGTGGCTTGAACCTTTTCTTCAAATTCCATCATTCTTGCACCGCCTTTACCTTAACGTGGGCGGCCTGCCAACCGCGGGCCCCCATCACCATTACCAATTCCACCGTCGCCCCCGGGGCCATCAAGGGGCGGCTCGGGGCCGCGATGGCCTGGGTGTGCACAAAGACGTCGCCCTCATCCGGAACCGTGATGAAGCCCCAGCCCTTGGCGCGATCAAACGATTTTACCGTGCCCAGCACGTGAATTCCCCCTTTTAATTAGCGTGGGGGCCATCCCCCACCAGGATAAAAGAAAAGGCTGAGGATAATGCTCAGCCTTTTTGCTTTTCCATTTTACACCATTCCGGCAAAAACCGCCGGAAAAACTACTTCTCGAGGCCGGTTTCGACCGTCTCCGGGAAGTTTTCGCGGACCACCTTGGCACAGCGGGCGCACAGTTGCGGGTAGGCGGCGTCGCTGCCGACGTCCTCCTTGGTCATCCGGCAACGGTCACAGACCGCCCCGGCCGCCTTTTCAACCAGCACGGCGCTGCCGTCGCTGAAGCTTTCGGCCGCTTCCGATGCCTGGTCGGCCGCCGCCAAGGTCAGCTTGGAAACCCCCAGCAGGAGGGCCGGGTCGCTTTGCAGGCCCTTAACCAGGTCGAGCTGGCTCGGCGTCAGGTAGAGGGTGGCCTGGGCTTCCAGGGACTTCCCGATCAGCTTGGCGTTGCGGGCCTCCTCCAGCGCCTTTAAGGCGTGGGAGCGGACCTCCATGAAGTCGGTCCACTTGGCCAGCAGCTCGTCTTCACCGGCGAAGTGCTTGGCGTCCGGGATGTCGGTCAGTTGAACGAAGTCTTCCGGTTCGTCCATGTATTCCCAGACTTCCTCGGTCGTGTGCGGCAGGAACGGCGTCAACAGCTTGACCATCGTTACCAGGATCTCGTAGAAGACCGACTGCATCGACTTACGGACCGCACTCGTGGCCGGTTCGATGTAGAGCACGTCCTTGGCCACGTTCATGTAGAAGGCCGACAGGTCGTTGTTGACGAAGTTGATCAGCCGCTTGTAGGCGGTCAGGAAGTCGAACTGGTCGAGGTCCTTGCGCATGGCCGCCAGGAAGTGGTTGAAGTTGACCGTCATGTACTGATCAACTGCTTGCCGGTCTTCGAAGGCCACCAGTTCGTCCTTCTTGAAGTCGCTGGTGTTGGCCAGAAGGAAGCGGAAGGTGTTGCGCAGCTTCCGGTAGGCCTCGGAGATTTGTTGGAAGGTCCCCATCGAAACGCGAACGTCGGCAGAGGTGTCGGCCGACATTACCCAGAGGCGGATGATTTCGGCCCCCATTTGGTCAACCACCTTGGCCGGGTCGATCACGTTCCCCAGCGACTTGGACATCTTGTTGCCCTTCTTGTCAAGGGTGAAGCCTTGCGAGAGGATCTGCTTGTACGGGGCGTGGCCGGAGACAACCACGCTGGTAATCAGGCTCGAGTTGAACCACCCGCGGTACTGGTCGGACCCTTCGAGGTAGAGGTCGGCCGGGTAGGTCAGGTAGTCGCGTTCGGCCAGGACCCCCTGGTGGGAGGACCCGGAGTCGAACCAGACGTCCATGATGTCGGTTTCCTTGGTGAACTTGCCGTTTGGCGAGTGTTCACTGGTGAAGCCCTCCGGCAGCAAGTCCTTGGCCTCGCGTTCGAACCAGACGTTGGAGCCATACTCGCGGAAGAGGTCGGAGACGTGGTCGATCGTTTCCTTGGTCATGATCGGCGTGCCGTCTTCGGCGTAGAAGATCGGCAGCGGAACCCCCCAGACCCGTTGGCGGGAGATCACCCAGTCGCCCCGGTCGCGGAGCATATTGTGGAGGCGAACCTTCCCCCAGTCCGGCTTGTACTTGACCTCGTCGACAGCCGCCAGGATTTGGTCGCGCATCTTGTCGATCGAAACGAACCACTGGTCGGTGGCGCGGAAGATGATCGGCTGCTTGGTCCGCCAGTCAAACGGGTAGGAGTGCTTGAGCGGTTCTTGCAGGAGCAATGCACCGGCCGCTTCCAGCTTTTCGAGCGAGATGTCGTCGGCCTTTTGGTAGAAGACCCCTTCGAAGCCCTCGCCGGCCTCCTTGGTCAGCTTCCCCTGGTCATCGATCGGGGCAAAAACCGGCAGCTTGTACTTGAGGCCGAAGCGGTAGTCGTCGTCCCCGTAACCCGGGGCGGTGTGAACCAGGCCGGTCCCGGTGTCGTCGGTAACGTAGTCGCCCAGGCCGACCAGCAATTCGCGGTCGAGGTACGGGTGCTGGGTGGTGACCCCTTCCAGCTCCTTGCCCTTGAGGACCTTGACGGTGGTGACGTCCTCCCAACCGAGCCTCTCGGTCAGCTTGGCCAAGAGGCTGCCGGCAACCACAAACTTGCGGTCGTCGTTGGCCGGCTTAACCACCACGTACTCGTAGTCGGCGTTGATTGCCACCGCCTCGGAAGCGGGCACCGTCCACGGGGTGGTCGTCCAAACTACCAGGTAGGTGTCTTGATCAAGGATCCCCTTGCCGTCCTTGACCTGTTCGGCGAAGAAGGCCGTCTTGGCTACGACGTCGTGGTACTCAACCTCGGCTTCGGCCAGGGCCGATTCCGACGACCAGGACCAGTAAACCGGCTTCTTGGCCTGGTAGAGAAGGCCCTTCTCGGCAAAGGCGCCGAAGACCTTGATCTGGGCGGCCTCAAACTCCTTGTGGAGGGTCAGGTACGGGTGGTCCCAGTCGCCGCTCACCCCGAGGCGCTTGAAGCCGGCCATTTGCTTCTTGACCTGTTCGAGGGCGTAGTCGCGGCAGAGGTCACGGAACTCACTGGTCGACATCTGCTTGCGGTCGTAACCGGACTTGGTCAGTTGGTGTTCAATCGGCAACCCGTGGGTATCCCAGCCGGGAACGTACGGGGCGCGGTAGCCGGTCATCGACTTGTAGCGGACGATGAAGTCCTTGGAAATCTTGTTCATTGCGTGGCCAACGTGGATGTTCCCGTTGGCGTACGGGGGACCATCGTGGAGGACAAAGGTTGGCTTGCCCTCATTCAATTTTTGTCGTTGCTGATAAACCTTGTTTTCTTCCCAGAGCTGTTCTCGTTGGCCCTCGGTTTGGGGAAGCTTCCCCCGCATCGGGAACTTGGTCTTACCCAGGTTCAGCGTATCCTTTACGCGCATCGCTCTTCCTCCTTATGTTGCAAAACCCATGACGAAAATGAAAAAAGCTTCAATCCCAAAAGGGACGAAGCTTTTTTCGTGGTACCACCCTCGTTTTCCGGCCAGGCCGGACTCGGTCATTTGGTAACGGTGATGAACCGGGGCGGCCTACCTGTCAGCCGTCCGCTCGAGGGTGATTTACAGGGGCCTTGGATCATCGACCTTTCACCGTTCGTCGACTCGCTACCATCCGCTGGCGCCTGCCCGTCCTCGTCATTGTTTTACGTGTTTTTCCCCTAGTCTTGCGGCTTTTCCGCTGCTTCCGGGAAGATGACCACCGTTTCCCCCGCGGATTGCGCGGCGGAACTGGGGGTTGCTTCTTCGGCTTCGGCATCAGTACTAGCCGGTTGGGCATCGGTTGCCGTTGATTCTACACTCTCGTTTGAAACCTTGTCAAGGCGCGACCCCAAGATTTTCTCGATTTCGTCGTACTGGCTGAGGTCATCGTTCTTGAGCAGTTCGTCCCAGTCGTTGCTCTTAACCACTTCGAGCTGCGATTCGAGCATTACCTGGAGCCGTTGCCGGAAGATCCGCGTCTGCTTCTTCAGGTCGTTGGTTTCGGTCGTCAACTTGCGGGTTTGGCTGGCGGCGTTTTCGATCGCGGCATTGGCCTTGTCGTTGGCCTCCGAAACGATGTCGGTGGCCTGCTTTTGGGCTTCCCGAACCACGATTTCGGCTTCCTTCTTGGCGTTGCCCTTCACCTTGTCGGCGGCTTCTTGGGCAACCAGGATCGACTTGTTCAGTGAGTCCTTGAGGTCGGTGAAGTACTTCAGCTTTTCCTCATTGGCCTTCACCTGTTCACTCAGCTCGTGGTTTTCTTCCACCAGGCTGGTAACCGTAGTGGCCACTTCCTGCAGGAAGCTTTCCACCTCGTGCGGGTTGTAGCCCCGCATCTTGGTTTCAAACTTCTTGCTCGTAATTTCTTCGGCCGTTAACGTCATCTTAATTTCCTCCAGTCATGCATTCACAATTGCTAGTTGTACCCGCAGTTTATCCTTGCGGTTGCGGTCGCCCACCGCCACCAGTTTGATCCGCCCGGCGTGGCGGACCGACAACAGGTCGTGGACGGCCAACTCGTAGTCGGGGCGGTCAATGGTTGCCCAATTCACCCGCACCTGGCCGTGTTCGACCAGCTGCTTGGCCCGGTTGCGGGAGTAGTTGAAGCCGGCGGCCACCACCGCGTCGAGGCGCAGGCCGGCGACCGTGGTGGCCAACTCCTCCCAGTCGACCGCCGTGTGAACAACTTCCGCCAGGTCAACCGGCTTGAACTTCACCTTGGCCTTGCCCACCCGGGTGACCTCGCGCTGGATGTAGCTGGCCAGCTCCAGCTTGACCACCACCTGAAAGCGCAGCTCTTCGCGCAGGATGTCGCCAAAGGCCGCCCGGGTCAGCCCGCTGCCGATCAGGGTGCCTAGGACCTGGCGGTGGTGGAGGGTCAAGAACTTGGTTGGGTAGTCAATCTCCAAAAGCGCGAGGGAAAAGTCGGTGGCCTGCGGCTGGAAGTAGCTGGGATAAAAGAGGAGCCGCTGCATCTCGGCCTGCGGGTAGCCGCCGAAGTGGGCCAGCTTGACCTCGTCCTGGCGGTTGACCAGGGTGGCGGCGATGTAGCGCTGCCGCGGGTTAACGAAGTCGGTTAGCACCGGCCGGTACTCGTTTTGCGCCTGGGCCAGCCAGTCTTCCACCTGGTCCAGAAAGGGCCCCTCATCCGGGCGAAAATGTTGCCGCAAGTCACCTGTCACGATTTCTATCCCCCAAGCAGTTGTCCTAAGAAGCTAACCCCGGACTGGGCAAACCACAGAACGAGCACCGCCACCACCGGGGCAAAGCTGACGCCGCCCAGCGGGGGAATGATTCGTTCAAAGAATTCGAGGTAGGGCCCAACCAGCTTGGTGAGCCACTGCCCGATCCGGGATTCGAGCGCCCCCGGGAACCAGGTGAGCACACACCAAATCACGATCACGGTGGTGTAGAGCTCGATCAGGTTCCGCAAGAGCCAAACAAGAAAAGTTATCACCAAATTCCTCCTTTGGGGTGGTGAGAGTGCTGAGGGTGGTCCGTAGATCAATAATGGTTAACACATGTAACCGTTGTAGCCGTTAACCGAAGAGAAACCAACGGCGGCAGTGGTACCACCCGGAGCGGAGCGAAAACAGGGCTCAGGGGTGAAATTCCCGGCAACCTGGAGCTAACCGTCCTCCACCGACGGAAAGTAGCAGTGGTACCACCGCCGGAGGGGAGTAGACCCGGGAGCTCAGGGGTGAAATTGTTCTTGGCGATTTATCGCCTAGAACAAGGCCAAACTTTGAGACTCCTTGGAGGCTCAAAGTTGTGCCCACCCCGTTCCAGTCTCCCGGAAGCTACTCCCCGGAGGCCACGCAGCGTTCCAGCCCTGCTTTTCGCGGAGCGGAGCTAGTCACGGTGGAGGTCGGCCACGCTCTGCCCACTCACCTCATAGTTCTTCGGCGTGCACAGGAAAATCTGCTCGCCAATTCGCTTGATTTGCCCGTCAATCGCAAAGACAACCCCGTTCAAAAAGTCGATCGTCTTGACGGCCGTCTTCGGGTCCTGTTGGGTGAAGTTGACAATCACCGCTTCCCCCGCCAGGATCTGCTTGGCAATCCCGCGAACGTCACTGTAAATCCGCGGCTCAAAGAGGGCAATCTTGCCCGGGTTGACCCGGGTCTGCCGGCTCTTTTGCATGGCAACCACCTTGTTGTTTTGCTTCACCACGGGTTGCGGTGCGGCCGGGACCGGGGTCGCCGGCTTCTCGGGCGCGTAATACTCCCGGGCCGTTGGTTCGTCGCTGATCCCAAAGAAATTGCTAAAAAACTTTCCGGCCATTCCAATTCCCCCTTTTTGCCACCCGACTCAGCCTACTTGCGACGGTTCTTGAAGAAGGCCGGCGTCGACAGGTCTTCGCCGCCGTCGTCAACCTTGGTCAAGCTGTCGTCTTGCACGCTGAAGTCCGGCTTTTCAACATTGTTAAAACTTGGTTCCCGCCGGCTACTGTTCAAGGAAGCGCCGAGGTCCTCGTCCCAGCCACTGAAGGGGTCTTCCTTGGCCGGAGCGGGCGTCGGGTCGGCCGCCGGGGCACCGGTGCCTTCAGAAGCACTGCTTTCGCTTGCCTCTGGGGCCGGTTCCGCCGGGGTTACCGGTTCCTGGCTGCTTGCCTGGGCCGCCTGGCGTTGTTCTTGCTTTTGCTTGTCGATCCCGGTGGCGATCACGGTTACCCGCACTTCGTCGCCCAAGTTGTCGTCCATTGCCATCCCGAAGGTTATGTCAACGTTGGTGTTGGCCGCCTGGCGGATGACGCTCGAGGCCTCTTGGGCTTCAAACATTGACAGGTTCTTGCCCCCGGTAACGTTGACCAGGACGTGTTCGGCCCCGTCGATCGAAACTTCAAGCAGCGGCGAGGAGATCGCCTTCTTGGTGGCCTCGCTGGCCCGGTTTTCGCCGGTCGAGGAACCGATCCCCATCAGGGCGGCCCCCTGGTTGGTCATCGTGTGGCGGATGTCGGCGAAGTCGAGGTTGATGTACCCCGGGTTGGTGATCAAGTCGGAGATCCCCTCAACCCCTTGGCGAAGGACGTCGTCGGCTTCCTTGAAGGCCTCCATCATCGGCGTCTTCTTGTCGATCATTTCCAAGAGGCGATTGTTGGCCACCACGATCAGGGTGTCAACGCTCTTCTTCAGCCGTTCCAAGCCCTCTTCGGCCAACTTGGCCCGCCGGCTCCCCTCAAAGGAGAAGGGCCGGGTAACCACGCCGACGGTCAGGGCGCCGGAGTCCTTGGCGATCTTGGCGATCACCGGAGCGGCCCCGGTCCCGGTCCCGCCGCCCATTCCGGCGGTAACGAAGACCATGTCGGCCCCTTCCAGGACCTTGGAAATCTGGGATTCACTTTCCTGGGCGGCCTTGCTCCCCACTTCCGGGTTGGAGCCGGCGCCGAGCCCGCGGGTCAGCTTCGGCCCCAGTTGGATCTTGGTTTGCGCCGCGGAGCCATCGAGAGCCTGCAAGTCGGTATTGGCCACGATGAAGTCGACACCCTTCACCTTTTCATTGATCATTTGGTTGACGGCGTTCCCACCGCCACCGCCGACCCCAATTACCTTGATGCTGGCGCCCTTCAAGTCCATCTGGTCAGTGCTGGTTACGTTATCCATAAAAAGTGTTCCTCCGTCGTTAGTTAATCAAAGAAATTACTGAAGAAGCCCTTAAAGCCGCCGCTCTTCTTCGCCGGTTTCTCCCGGGGAGTTGGCGTTGGTTTTGGCTGTTCGCTGGCGGCGTTCACCGGCCGCGCGGCTTGCGGGCGCGGGGTTGGCCGGGCCATCCGGGGCCGCTTCGGGGCCGCCGGCCGCTTTTGCGGGCGCGGAGCAGGCGCGGTCAATGGTTGGTTGACGTTGGCCGCCTGCTGGTGGGGACTGGTGATCAGGCCGCCCTCGTGGAGGGTTTGCTTGATCAATCGGGTCACGTCACTCAGGCTGTTTTCGTACATCGTCAGCGAAAGGACGGTGGCGTAGCCCGGATGGCGAATCCCCATTTGCTCCGGCACAACCACCCGGATGGTGCCGGAGAAGTATTCGCTCGCCAGTTCCTTGATCCCCGGCAGGGCCGCCCCGCCCCCTAAGAGGACGACGCCCCCCGGCAGGTCCGGGGCGCTGATTGCATCGAGGCGGTCCTTGGCGCGGCGGAAGATTTGCCGCATCCGGGCCTCGATGATCTCGGCCAAGTACTGTTCGGTGTAGTTGACCGGCTGGCTCTTGCCGACCACGTCGACGGCCAGCTGAACGTCGTCTTCAACGGCCGCCGCCTGGGCGTAACCGTGGTCCAGCTTGAGGCGCTCGGCGTTCTTTTGCGAGGTGTTGAGGACGGTCGAGATGTCCTTGGTCACAAACTTGCTCCCCTCGGGGTCGACGTAGGCAAACTTGAGCTGGTGATCGTGGATGATGCTGGTGGTGGTTTGCCCGGCCCCCAGGTCAATCAGGAGGGTCCCGAAGTCCTGCTCGCCGTCCGACAGCAAGTTGAAGCCGGTGGCAATCGGGCTGACAACCAGGTCGGCCATCTTCAGCCCGGCCGCCTCGATTGCCTTCTTGGTGTTGTGAACGATCGTCTTGGAACCAGAGTACAGGGTTGCCCACAACTCGAGGCGCACCCCGGCCATCCCGCGCGGATCCTGGATCCCGCGGAACTGGTCAACGGCGAAGTCGCGCGGGACCAGGTCGATCACCTCGCGCTCCGGCGGCAGGGCCTGACTCAAGGTCGAGTGGGCCACGTCGATCACGTCCTGGTTGATGATTTCGCGGGGTTGCCCCTGGTCGGAAACGGTAATCATCCCGTGGACTTCGTTTAACTTTAGGTAGTTGGCTGGAAGGCCGACCACGACCTCGCGGATTTCAACCCCCGACTTCGCCCGGGCCTGCTCGACCGCCGCCTTGATCGCGTGCGCAGTCTTGTCGATATCCACAATCGCCCCGTGGCTCAGCCCACCGGATGGTTGGGAACCAACCCCCACTACTTCAAGCTTGCCCTTGACGTTTTCACAGACAAGGACCTTAATCGAGGCGGTTCCGATATCTAAACCAACATAGATTTGTGAGTTATTCATTCGCGCGGAACCCTCCTAAATGCAATATAAAATTAGTTTTTTTATTAGATAGTATTCATACAACGATTTTACCACATTTTCCCGCCAAAAAGGGGCGCCGGCCGCGATTTAACCGGTCGGTAAAGCAATTGTCACCCGGCCCTTAATTATTTTGTTCGTCCTTGGCGCTGTACTTGTACGAGTAAGCCCCAAATTCGAGGTTGATAATCCGGTTGCCGCTGGTGTTGGCCACGATTGACGGGTAGTAGCTCATCCGGCTGGCGAGCTTGCTGACCTTGACGTAGACGGTGTTGCCGTCGTTCATCAAAAGCTTGAGCCGCTCCGAATCGAGGGTGGTTGGCGAATAGGTGACCTCGGAAATCCCGTTGCGGACCGCCGGGGACAGCTTGGCGATGTTTCCGGCGGTTTGCTTGAGCATCGCCTGGTGGCCGGAAAAGCCGCCGTAGGTGATGTACTGATCAAGCGTGTTGCCGCTGACCGGCTGCACCTGGCCGTTGCTGAGCAGGAGCTTTTGCTTGCCGTTGGTCTTGATCAGGCCGATGATCCCGTATTCCTTGACGGTGATCTTGACCGACTGGAGGCCAGTCAGGCTGATCTGAACGCTCTTGAGCTGGGCGTTGCGGCCCTGAATCCGCGCCAGGCGCTGCTTGCTCATCGGCAGGGTTGCCCAGATCAGCCGACCGGGCTTGACCTTGGTGGCGGCCTCGACCTGCTGACTGGTCAGGTGGCGGTTGCCGCTGACCGTGACCGTGGTGATCCGGGCCAGCGGCGAGATCAGGTAGATGGCAAAGGCCATGATCAGCCCAAAGGGAAGGACGATCGAGAGCACCCGGCGGAGGTTGGTCCGCCGCTGGAGGTGCTTGACCTTGGGAATCTTCTTCTTGAGCCGCGGCCGTCGCTTCTTCTTGCGGCTGTTCAAGGCGAGCACGCTGCGCTCCTCGAGCTTGGCGAGCCGTTCGTTGTAGCGGCGGTGCTGGTCGTTGTTTTGATACCCCTGGGCCATTGCGTCCCTCCTTTCCCTGGGTTTTCTTTGGTGCTAGTGGCTACTTGTGGTCGGCGATTGCCTTCTTCAAGACGTCAATCAGGTCGTCGGCCGCGGTCGGGTGACCGATCTGCTTGGAATGGTCGGCCATCTGCTGGCGCAGGCCATCGTCGGTCATCAGGTCGTCGACCGCCTTGAGCAGGCTCTCGCCGTTGAGGTCGTCTTCCAGAATCATCCGCGCCGCCCCCTTGTCGACCAGGGCCTGGGCGTTTTTGACCTGGTGGTTGGCGGTGACGTAGGGGCTCGGGATCATGACCGTCGGCACCCCAATCGCGGTGATTTCGGCGATCGTGGTGGCGCCGGCGCGCGAAACGAGGACTGCCACCTTCGGCAACTTGGCCGGCATGTCTTCGATGTAGGGAACCACCTTGACGTTGTCGTTGATCTCAACCCCCGCCAGGGCCTGCTTGATCTTGTCGTACCGCTTCTGCCCGGTGGCAAAGATCACTTGATAAGGGCGCTGGTTGAAGGTCGGGATGGCCTCGACCACGCTCTGGTTGATCTTGGGGGCCCCCTGGCTACCGCCGAAGATCATCAAAGTCGGCAGGTCGTCCTTGAGGCCGATTTGCGACCACTTGAAGGTCGATTCGCGTTGGCTGGCCACCTGCTGGGCCCGCGGGTTGCCGACCAGGGTCACCTTCCCCTTCGGGAACTGGTCCTTGGCGGCGCTGAAGGCGATCGCGATCTCGTCGACGTAGCGGCTGAGAAACTTGTTGGTCACCCCGACGACGCTGTTTTGCTCGTGAATCACCGTCGGCACGCCTTGCTTGGCGGCGGCGTAGAGAACCGCCCCGCTTACGTAACCGCCGGTCCCCAGGACGACGTCGGGCTTGAAGTCCCTGACCAGCTTCTTGGCCTGGTGAACCGACTTCAAGAAGAGGTAGACCGTCTTGAAGTTTTCGAGTGATAAGGACCGCTTGAAGCCCTGGGTCTTTAAGGTCACCAGCTTGAGGCCGGCCGCCGGCACAATCCGGTTTTCCAGCCCGCGGGTGGTGCCGACGTAGAGGACCTCGGTGTCCGGGTCAACTTGCTTGAGGCGTTCAATCAGGGCCAGGGCCGGGTAGATGTGGCCCCCCGTGCCCCCGCCAGAAACCATTAGGCGCATTAGTCTTCCTCCTTTTGACCGGTCAATTCTTCCACTGCCTGGATGAACTTGTCACCGCGGACCTCAAAGCTCGGGAACTGGTCCCAGCTGGCGTTGGCCGGCGACAGCAGGATCACATCCCCCGGGGTACTCTTTTCCCAGGCCAGCGGCACGGCGGCGATGGCGTCCTCGGCCTCGCTGACCGGTACCCCGGCGGCCAGGCCGGCATCCTTCATCTTGTCCTTGCACTGACCGAAGACGATCAGTTCCTTGACGTGCTTCTTGAAGTAGGGCACCAGCCGCTCGAAGGTGTAGCCGCGGTCGAGGCCGCCGGCCAGCAGGATCACAGGCCGCTTGAAGCCCTGGAGGGCCACCTCGGTTGCCTCGATGTCGGTCGACTTGGAGTCGTTGTAGAAGCTGCGGTCCTGGTAGTCCATCACGAACTGGAGGCGGTGGCGGACGCCGGCGAAGGTCGTCAGCACGCTGACGATCACCTCGTTGGCAACCCCACTCAGCTTGGCGGCGGCGATGGCGGCCAGGGCGTTTTCAATGTTTTGCGGCCCGATCAGGCGGAGCTTGGCCACCGGCATGATCTCCTCACCCTGCCAGTAGAAAGTATCGTTTTCCACGTAGGCCCCGGCGTGGGACTTGTTCAGCCGCGAAAAGGGAATCACCGTGGCTTCCGTCCGGTTGGCCAGCTGCTGCCACTCGTCGCGGTCCCAGTTGATCACCAGGTAGTCATCCTTAGTTTGGTTGCGGGTGATGTTGAGCTTGGCGTTGATGTAGTTTTCGCGGGTCTTGTGGTAGTCGAGGTGGTTTTCAAAGATGTTGGTGATCACCGCCACGTGGGGGTGGATCGTCGGGGCCCCCAAGAGTTGAAAGCTCGACAGCTCGGTCACGACCGTGTCGGCTTCGCCCAGCTCCTGGGCAACCTTGGCGAAGGAAACACCGATGTTGCCGGCGTATTCCACCCGCCCGGAAAGCCCCTTGGCCAGCATGGCCTGGATCAGGGAAGTGGTGGTCGTCTTGCCGTTGCTCCCGGTGACGCTGACCAGGTGGCCGGCGAGGATCTGGCTGGCCACCTCAACGTCGGTGATGATCGGCGTCCCCTTCTTGACGAAGGCCGCCACTAGCGGGGCGTCGTAGGGTATCCCCGGGTTCTTGATCACGTAGTCGAAGCCTTCGTCGGCCAAGGAGAGCGGGTTCTCCCCGGTGATGGTGGTGATCCCGGCCGCTTGCAGGTCGGCGATCACCGCTTCTTCTTGTTGCTTTTGGTCGGTGGCGGTTACCGTCGCGCCGAGCTTCACCATCAGCTTGGCAGCGTTGATACCGCTAATCCCAAAGCCGATTACCAGTACTTTCTTCCCTTGGTAGGTCTGAATGTCTTTCATTGTTTAATTGCCACCTTATCTATGCCATGTAAAGAATTGCCGCCACGGTGATCGCGCTGACCACCAGTTGGAAGAGCCAGAAGTTGATGTCGATCTTCCACTCGCTCCAGCCACTCATTTCAAAGGAGTGGTGGATCGGGGTCATCTTGAAGATCCGCTTCCCGGTGGTCTTAAAGGAGGCCACCTGGAGCATCACGCTGGCCGTTTCGATCACGTAGATGATTCCGATCAAAAGCAGGGACCACTCGTGGTGAAGAAGCAGGGCCACCGCCGCCAGGCTCCCGCCGAGGGCCAGCGAACCCATGTCACCCATGAAGATCTTGGCCGGCTTGTGGTTGTAGCGGAAGAAGCCCAGCAGCCCGCCGATCATTGCCAGGCAGAAGAGGGCAACCTCGCCCTGCCCCTGCACGACGGCAATCACCAGGTAGGCGGCAAAGGAGACCGTTGCCAGCCCGTCGACCAGGCCGTCAAGGCCGTCGGTCAGGTTAACCGCGTTGGAGAAGCCAACCATCCAGAAGATGATGAACAGCCCGTAGGCCCAGCCGAGGTCCATTGCGCCAAAGCCCATCTGGAAGCCCTCGTGCTGGTAGATGGCGGTGAAGATCATCGCCGCAACCACCTGGGCGAGGAACTTTTGCCAGGGCTTGAAACCCTCGTTTTGGTGGTGGAAGATCTTGATGCTATCGTCCCACATCCCGATCAGGCCAAAGATGACCAGGGTGAAGAGCAGGGCCCCCATCGTCGGCGTCAGCAGGCCGGTTGCCAGGGCGGCCACTAGCGCCCCGATCACCGTGCTGATGATGAAGAGGATCCCCCCCATCGTCGGCGTGCCGGCCTTCTTTTGGTGCCAGGTGGGGCCGACCTCACGGATTTGTTGCCCTTCCTTCTTTGCCCGGAAGTAAGCGATCAGCTTGGGCATCAGCAAAAAGGTAATCAGGAAGGACAGCACCAGGCCGCCGAATCCCCACAACAGGTAATTGGTATTCATGTTATCTCCTCTCAACTTGACCGGGCTTTCCCGGTTTCTCCTTACGTCGTTCTGATTATTGGTGTGTGGCCTCCGCGGGGGAGCTTGCCGGGAGACTGGAACGGGGTGGGCACGACTTGAAGCCCCGTCCCGGGTCTTCAAGCTCGGCCTTGTTCTAGGCGATGAATCGCCAAGAACAATTTCACCCCTGAGCTCCCGGGTCTCCCCCGCTCCGGCCAGGTGGTACCACTGCCACTCCGGTATTCCTGCACGATGGGAGGATCCCCGGTGGGAAGGCCGCTACCGTTAGGGTCCCGGCAGTTGCTTCCCGGAGGCCCCCCTGGCCCCGCTTCGTTAATTACTCGTCTTTTCCTTGTAGGTCACCTTCAGGGTTTGCCCGGCCTTGACGACCGTGTCCTTCTTGATGCTCTGGCCGCTGACGTAGCCGCCGCCCGAGCTAGAAAGCTTCAGGTTGAGCATCCGGGCCAGGCGGCTGACATCGGCCTGCGACCAGCCGGACAGGTCCGGCATCTTGACCGTCCCCCCGGTGTAGAGGAGGACCCGGTTGTCGATCGTCACCTTCTGCTTGGCGGCAAGCGACTGCTTCTTGACCGTACTGCCATCGCCAAGGGTGACCGCCACCAGTTTCTTGTTGGTGACCGCCTTTTGGGCCGCGCTGATCAACTTGCCGATTAGGTTTGGCACCGTGACGACCCCCTGCTCGCCCTCACTCTTGAGCTTTTGCTTCTCCAGGAGGTTCTTGAGAATCGGGGTGGTGATCTTGGCCATCGTCTTTTCGGCCGAGGTATCAACCTTGGTTGGCTTGCGCATCGTCACGTAGATAATGTACTTCGGGTTCTTGGCCGGCGCGAAGCCGACGAAGGAGTAAACGTAGCTGTAAGAGCCACTCTCGTACCCGCTGGAGCTCCCGATCTGGGCGGTCCCGGTCTTCCCGGTGATCTTAAAGCCCTTCACCTTGAAGGCGGTCCCGGTCCCGTTCTTGTTGTAGATGACCCCCTGGAGGTACTTGAGGGTCTTCTTGGCCGTCTTGGCCGAAATCGGGTGGCCGACGGTGGTTGGCTTGATCTTCTTGATCACCTTGCCGGTATTCGGGTCGGTAACCTTGCTGATCCAGTAGGGGCGCATCATCTTCCCCTTGTTGCCGATCGCCGAGAAGGCCTGCATCATTTCCATCACGTTGACGGTGATCCCCTGTCCGAAGGCGGTGTTGGCCTGCTCAAGCGAGCCCTTGAAGGGAGCGTAGCCGGCCTGTTCGCCGTTCATCCCGTAGACGTTGACCTTCTTGAACATCCCGAAGCGCTTGAGGTACTTCTTCCAGGTCGACGAGCCCATGTCCTGTTCGATGTGGGCAAAGCCGACGTTACTGGAGCGGTAGAGGCCCTCGAGGTAGGTGATCGTCCCCCAGCCGGATTGCGACCAGTCGGTGATCTTCCCGCCGCCGAGCGACCAGGTCCCCGAGGAGTAGGTCGTGTTCGGGTTGAAGTGGCCGGAATCGATCGCCGCCGCCAGGGTCAGCACCTTCATCGTCGAGCCCGGTTCGTAGGTCGACTGGACCAGGGCGTTGGTCCAGGACGGCGAGCTCGACTTGTAGTTCGGCCGCTGGGTGGCGGCGATGATCTTCCCGGTCTTGGCCTCCATCACCACCGCGGTCAGCGATTCGGGGTTGGCCTGCTTGTTGACCTTGGACACCAGGGTTTCCAGCTCGTGCTGGACCGCGTTGTCGAGGGTGGTGGTGATGTTGTAGCCGTTCTTGACCGCCCGGCCGGAGCTGGACGAGTCGGCCAGCTGGGTCCCGTAGACGTCGTTGATCGACTTCTTGAGCCCGTTGACCCCGGTCAGGATCTTGTTGAGGGCCGCCTCGACCCCGAACTGGCCGACCAGCTTGCTGGTGCCGCTCTTGGTGGTCTTGGCGGTGGCCAGGCCGATCAGTTGGCTGGCAAACTGCCCCTCAGGGTAAACCCGGGAGGCCGTCTTGGTGAAGGTGATCCCGGGCAGCTTTTGGGCCTTGATCTTCTCCATCGTTGCCACCGAGAGGTTGCTGCCGGCGGTCCCGAACTGGACCTGGAAGGCGTTCTTGGTGTTGAGCCGCTTCTTGATCTGGGCCTCCGAGAGGTCAATGTACTTGGCCAGCACCTTGGCCGTCTTGGCCTTGTTGGTGACGTACTCAGCCTTGCCGCTGGTGGTCTTCATCGAATGACTGAGGACGGCCACCAGGGTGTAGCGGCTGGTGTCCTCGGCCAGAGCATTGCCGTCGGCGTCGTAGATCGTCCCCCGCTTGGCGGTGATAATCTGGGTGCTGGTATACATTCGTTGGGCCGCCGTCTTCAAATTATGGTTATTAATATCTTTAAAAATTGCGATATAGCCAAAACGAACGATAAACAGGGAGAACAGCAAGACCGTGATCACGAAGAGGCCAAAGCCAAAGGCCCGGTGATTGTGGTCGCCGCCCCCTTTTACCGTTCGTTTCGGAGACTGTGGCACTTTCATGTTAATTGTTGACGTTCCTTACGCTTGAATTGGCATCGGTTAAGCCGTACTTCTGCGCCACCTTCTTGAGGTGGGACTGGCTGGTTAACTCGGCAATTTCTTGCTGGATGCTGGTGTTGGAACTGTTGACGCTTGAAACCTTGGTTTGGACCGCCTGCAGCTGTTCCTGCTTGGCGTTGAGGGTGATCTTGGCCGAAATCAGGTTGACTACCATCCACCCCAGGACCAGGCTGGCCACGAGGCAGAGTAAGATTTCAAATTTCGAGACCGGGACCTTGGCCGAAACCGGGGTCGGTTGCACGTGCGTTTCTACTTTTGGTTCCTGACGGGGCGCTAACTGCCGGGCCGTATTTGCATCCATTCCAACCACTTTCCTATTCTTTGCTCTGCTGTGAAATTCGTTCAATCACCCGCAACTTGGCGCTGTGGGCGCGGTGGTTTGCCGCTAGCTCCGCCGAGCTCGGCAAGACCGGTTTCTTATTAACCAGGCGGAAGTCGGGTTGACTCTCCGCCGGAATCACCGGCAGGCCCGGCGGCAGGTCGGGCAGGCTGGTGCGTTCCTTGAACATGGTTTTAACCAGGCGGTCCTCCAGGGACTGGAAGGTGATCACCGCGATCCGCCCGCCCGGCTTGACCAATTGGAGGGCCTGGTCGAGTGACTCTTCCAGCGCCCCCAGCTCGTCGTTAACGGCGATCCGGATGGCCTGGAAGCTCTTCTTGGCCGGGTGGCCGCCGTGGCGGCGGGCCCGGGCCGGAATCCCTTCCTTAACGATCTCAGCCAGTTCGGTCGTCGTCTTGATCGGGGCCTGGGCCCGGTGGCGTTCGATCGCCCGGGCAATCGACTTGGCGAAGTGCTCTTCCCCGTAACGGGAAAGAATCCGCACCAAGTCGGCGTAGGGCCAGTCGTTGACCACCGTGGCGGCCGACAGGGCCTGGTCGCGGTTCATCCGCATGTCCAGCGGCGCCTCGTGTTGGTAGGAGAAGCCGCGGGCGGCGTCGTCAAACTGGGGGGAGGAAACGCCGAGGTCGTAAACGATCCCGTCGAAGCCGCTCACCCCGCGGGCGGCCAGGGCCGCCTTGAGCTGGCGGAAATTGGCCTTCACCAGGCTGACCTTGCCGGCGGCAATTTCCGCTTGCAGGTGCTGCTGGTTGTAGTCGATTGCCACCTGGTCCTGGTCAAAGGAATAGAGGTGCCCGCCAGCGCCCAATTGACTGGCAATCAAGCCGCTGTGGCCGCCACCACCCAAGGTTGCGTCAACGTACGTCCCGCCCGGCTTAATCGCCAGGGCGGCAACGGCTTCGTGCAACAATACGGTCGTGTGCTTAAACTCCATCGGGGCCCCCTAAAAATCAAAGTCAATTTCTTCGGCCACCGCCGCAAAATCGGCGGCCGCCGCTTGCTGATCGTCCTGCCAACTGACCTGATCCCAAATTTCAAAGTGGGTGGCTACCCCCACCACCACGCACTGCTTGCTGAGCTGGGCGTAGTTGAGGAGGGTTGGCGATATGTTCACCCGCCCCTGCTTATCGAACTCGGCCTCCTGGGCCGCGGAATACATGAAGCGGACGAAGCGACGGACGTTTTTCTTGGTGGTCGGGAGCTGGGCCAGCTTGGCCTCAAGCTCTTCCCACTCGCTGAGCGGGTAGCCGGCCAGGCACTGGTCCATCCCCCGGGTGATCACAAACTTGGGGCCGAGTGCGGCCCGAAACTTTGCCGGAATGATGAGGCGGCCCTTGGAATCGATCGTGTGATTAAATTCCCCCATGAACACGGGCGCTCGCCTCCCCTCCAGATCACATGTCAAGTCTACCACAATCCCCCACTTCCCACCACGTCATTTCCCAAATTCACTCCGCGGAAATTAAAAAAACGATATCTCCCCCGAGATACCGTTTCCAAACGCCGGTTTAATCGAATTTGCATTCGCACTCCCCTTTATTAAGCCTTGCTTAAGTTATCTGCTCGCTACTTGCCAAGGGGAGCGAAATTTTCCTCGTTATTTATGATCATTTTTTCAATTGAGTACTCACTGATCCCGCCTCGTGCCCTTTTTCACGAGGCGACCTTTCCCACCAGTGCCCTTGCCGCCCACCGCCGACGCCAGGGGGGCGATCAGGGCTGCGGCAGGTTGGTCAGGGCCAGCGAGGCGATTAGCACCAGGACCGAGTAGAAGAAGGAGAGGCGCCAGAAGGCCGGCCAGTAGCGGCGGTAGAGGAATTCGCGCCGGGCGATCAGCTGAACAAAGACCAGGATGATCCCGCCGGCCATCCAGCCAATCAGCGGGTAGGCAAACCAGTAGAAGCCGAGGTTCCATTCGGCGAGGGCCATGAAGAGCAGGGCCCAGAGCCAGTTCAGGTGCCAGCGGCGGCGGTGGAAGAGGCGGCCGATCAGCCGCTCGATCAACCAGTAGGCGACCACGATGCCGCCCTCGATTAAGAGTCTTTTTCCGTCCATCCCAACACCCCCTTTCCAAAGCTATCCCCTGAATTCTACCACGTCGTTTGACCTTTTGCCGCCGATTAATTACACTAGGGAGGACTAATTTTAAAAAGCAAAGGACGGTTCCATGCAAAAGAAGAAAAAGACCCGGTTTCAAAAAATTACCATGATCGCGGTTTGGCTGATGCTGATCGCCATGCTCGGCTCCTTGCTCTTCACGGCGGTGGCCTCGCTGGGCTTGCTTTAAACCAAAACAAATGATAAACGGGGGATCCGGAAAATTCCGGGTCCCCCGTTTTGCGTTCTCATTATCTACCCTTCCGGCCGGTCCGGGTAGACCTCCCGCGGCTTGGCCCCGTTGGCCGGGCCCACGTAGCCCTGCTGCTCGAGGTCGTCGATCAGGCGGGCCGCCCGGTTGTAACCAATCCGGAAGCGGCGCTGGATCATCGAGGTCGAGGCCCGCTGCTGGTCGATCACGAAGGCCAGGGCGTCGTCGAAGAGCGGGTCCTGGCCCTCGTGCTCCTCTTCCTCGGCAATCTCGGTGTCGGTGACCACCATCTGCTGGTCGTAGTCGGCCGGTTGCTCCTCCTTGATGAAGTCGACGACCGCCTCCACGTCCTGGTCGGAAATGAAGGCCCCCTGGATCCGCTGGGGCTTATTCTTGTCGATCGGCTGGAAGAGCATGTCCCCGCGGCCGAGTAACTTTTCGGCCCCGTTGGCGTCAAGGATCGTCCGCGAATCAATCCCGCTGGAAACGGCGAAGGCGATCCGCGACGGCACGTTGGCCTTGATCAGCCCAGTGATGACGTCGACCGAGGGCCGCTGGGTGGCGATCACCATGTGGATCCCGGCCGCCCGGCCCATTTGGGCAATCCGGACGATTGAATCCTCGACCTCCTTGGAGACGGTCATCATCAGGTCGGCCAGTTCGTCGATGATCACCAGAATCAGCGGCAGCGGCGCCTGGTCCTCTTCAGGGTGGGCCTTGACCTCGGCGTTGTAGCCCGCCAGGTTGCGGATGCCGAAGCTGGCAAAGAGCTCGTAGCGGCGTTCCATTTCGGCCACCACCTTGGCCAGGGCCTTGGCAGCCTTCTTCGGGTCGGAGACAACCGGGCTCAGCAGGTGGGGGATCTGGTTGTAGACGCTCAGCTCCACCCGCTTGGGGTCAACCATCAGGAGCTTGACCTGGCTGGGCTTGGTCCGCATCAGCAGGCTGGTCAAGATGACGTTGATCGCCACCGACTTCCCGCTCCCGGTGGCCCCGGCGATCAGCAGGTGGGGCATCTTGGCCAGGTCGGCGGTGACCACCTCGCCGTTGACCGCCCGGCCTAGCGGCACCTCGAGCGGGTGGTTCGACGGCGGCATCGCCTCAATCAGGTCCTTGAAGCCGACCGTCGCCGGGGCCTGGTTGGGCACCTCGATCCCGACCAAGGACTTGCCAGGGATCGGTGCCTCGATCCGGATCCCCTTGGCGGCTAGGGCAAGGGCGAGGTCGTCGGCCAAGTGGGTAATCTTGGCCACCTTGACCCCGGTGGCAGGCTTGAGCTCGTACTCGGTCACCGAGGGGCCGAGGTTGACGTTTTCAACGGTGGCCTCCACCCCGAAGGAGGCCAGGGTGGCGGCCAGGGTCCGGGTGTTTTGCTTGATTGCCTGCAGGTCCTGACTCTGGTCGGTGCTGCCGACCGGGGTCAGCAGGCTGGTCGGTGGCAGTTGGTAGTCGTCGTCATCAACCGGGCCGGTCGCAAAAGCGGGGCTGGCCGAATCCGCCTCCTCTGCTGCCGGCTCCTCGCTCTTCAGCGGGGCGGCGACGTTGATCTTTGGCGCCGCTGGCTTCGGGCTGGCCGCTACCGGGGCCGCCTCGGCCGCGCTGGGGGCCGGACTGGCGCTTGCCGGCGCGCTTACCGCTGGATCGGCACTGTCAGCCGGGGCGCTTGGCCGCGGCTTGAAGAGGCGGCTCAACCAGCCCGGCCGGCGCCTGGTCCGCTGGCGCCGCGGCTGGGCGGCCTGGGCCTTGCCGGCGGCCGCCCCCTCCTTCACCAGGTGGGCGATGCCGGCCAAGAGGTGCTGGAGGAAGGGAAAGAGTTCCTGCCAGGGAAGGCGGAAGAAGACCACCACCCCGACCACGATCAGCAGCCAGCCCAGGGCCAGCGCCCCCAGCTGGTTGAGCAGGAGGTAGGCCAGGCTGTAGACCGCCGCCCCGACCATCCCGCCGCCGATCAGGACGGTCGAATCACCGTTGAAGAGGGCCCGGTTGAGGTTATTCCAGGTGGTCAGGGCAAAGTGGGAGTGGACACTCAGCTGGCCAAACATCTGGGCATGTAGGACCAGGGCCAAGCCCAGGTAGGCCAGCAGCAACCCCCAGAAGAAGTGGGGAACCAGCTTGGGCAGGCGGGCGTAAATCATCACCCAGAGGGCGAGGAAGGCACTGATCCCCATTAGGGCCCAGGCGCTCTGGCCGCCAATCAGCTTGAAGCAGTCGACGACGATTTCGCCGATCAGCCCCAGCTGGCAAAAGCCAACGATCAAGAGGAGGAGGACCAGCAGGCCGCCCAGGTGGCGGGCTAGGCGTTGGTCCTGCTTGCCGCGGGCCGGTTGGCGCTTGCGCCGGCGGCTGCTTGCTTTCTTTTGTGCCATCGTCTCGCCCCTTTACTTCAGTTTATCGTGGTCGTAGTGGTGCACCCGGCTCAGGTGCGGGAAGGCCTGTTGGCGCAGGGCCTCGTAGATGACGATTGCCGCGCTGTTGGACAGGTTGAGGGCGCGAATGTTCTCGTCGTTTTGCGGAATCCGGATCGCCTTTTCCGGGTACTTGCGCATGAAGGGTTCCGGCAGGCCGGTCGTTTCCTTACCAAAGAGGAAGTAGTGGTCCCCCGGGGTGGTGTAGTCAACCTGGCTGTAGTCGCGGTTGGCGAACTTGGACACCAAATAGAGCTGGCTGGGGTCGATGCTAGCCATGAAGGCCGGCAGGTCGTCGTGGTAAACCACCTTCACCTTGTCCCAGTAATCGAGGCCGGCCCGCTTAAGGTGCTTGTCGTCGGTGGCAAAGCCCAGCGGCTTGATCAGGTGCAGGACGGTGTTGGTGCCGGTGCAGGTGCGGGCAATGTTGCCGGTGTTGGCCGGGAAAAGAGGTTCAAAAAGTACGATGTGGTTGGTCATTTGTTCTCCTTTAATAAACAAAAAAAGCAGGGTCTCGGTGTGGGCACGGCGAAACGCTGCTTTAGTGAAGTGCTCTTTAGCAAGCACCAACGACGCCGATCGATGTCACTTGCTAAACGATTTCTGACAATTATTCTAGCACAATCAGTTAAGATTTCAATAATTCCCGGCCGATTTTTCTGCAATTAGCAATTCGACCGCCAACGTGACCGTCGAAAGCGAAGCCAGGCCGGCCGCGTTCGGTTCCATCGCCGCCTGGCCCCAATGCAGAGGCGACATCGCCACCAGGTCGGCCCGCAAGGCGGCCGGGAGGGCAAAGGCGGCCCGGACCGGCACCACCCGGGCCCCCGGGAAACGGGCCAGGAAGCGCTCCTTGACCAGGTGGTTATCGTAGTGACGGTGGGCATCCCCGGCCGGGTAGAGGAGGGCGCGCAGCTCACGCAGGTAGTCGCCGGTCGGCACCACCTTGATCAGCCGGCCGCCGGGAGCCAGCACCCGGTCGAACTCGGCGTAGTCGGCCGGCGAGAAGAGCTCCAGCACCAGGTCCCAGCTGGCGGTCGCAAAGGGCAGGTGGCGCAGGTCGGCCACCGAGAAGAAGAGCTGGTCCGGGGCCAGCTGGGTGGCCAGCTGGACACCGACCTTGGAGATGTCAAAGCCGGTCAGGGTGTCGATTTCGCCGCGGACCTGGTTGAGCCGGGCCAGCGGGGTCCCCTCCCCGGTACCGACGTCGATGATCCGCTGGGGCGCGGCCGGCAGCTCCTTGGCGACGGCGGCGATGATCGAGTCAAAGAGGCCGGCGGCCAGGACCCGTCGGCGGGCGGCCAGCATCTCGCGGTCGTAGGCGTTCTCGCTGCTGGCTCCGGTCAAGAAGTGGACCGAGCCAGCCCGGTTGAAGTCCCACTGGTGCCCGTTGGCGCAGCGGAGCCCCTGGTCGGTGACCGCTTCAAAGCCGGCCTGGCAAATCGGGCAGGCCAATAACGACTGGTGGGCGGCCACCCAGCGGGCCGCCAGTTCACGTTTCTTCAATTTATAATGCCTCATTTCTCGTCCGGCTAGCGAAACCGGTTTTCTGTGCTATGATAGGAAGGTAACAGATTAAGGAGGTCCTACACTTGACGGAAAAGTTTATGATGGGGACGTACACCAAGAAGTCCAGCAAGGGGATTTACGGTGTTACCCTCGATACCCAAACGGAACGCTTATCTGCCACCTGGCTGGTGGCCGACTCCGAAAAGCCGTCCTACCTGCAAACCAACGGCAAGCAAGTCTTCGCCGTGCGCCAGGAAGGCGACCGGGGCGGGATTGCCACCTACGCAATTGACGGCGACCACGCCACCCTGCTCGACAAGGCGCTCGGCGCCGGCTCCCCACCGGCCTACGTGGGCTACGACGCCGACTACCAACTGCTCTTCGTGGCCAATTACCACACGGCGGTGATCGACGTCTACAAGCTGGGCGCCGATGGCAAGCTGACCAAGACCGACTCGGTCACCCACGAAGGGGCCACCGGCCCGCAGCCGGAACAAGACGGTCCCCACCCCCACTTCGCTGACCTAACGCCGGACCACCGGCTGGTCGTTTGCGACCTCGGGATGGACCTGGTCGTGGTTTACGACCTGACCGAGGACGGCAAGCTGGCCGCCAAGTCGCGCTACCAATCCGAGGCCGGCTTCGGTTCCCGCCACCTGACCTTCTCAACCGACGGCAAGTTTGCCTACCTGCTGGGCGAACTCTCCAGCCAGCTGGAGGTGCTCAAGTACGACGCCAAGTCCGGCAGCTTCAGCCACGTCCAAACGATCAAGACGATTCCGGCCGACTGGACGGCCCACAACGGGGCGGCCGCCATTCACCTGACAACGGACGGCAAGTTCATCTACACCTCCAACCGGGGGGAAAACACAATCGCCGTCTTCGCCGTTCAGGCCGACGGCACGGTAAAGCACGTCCAGTCGATCAGCACCGAGGGGGACTTCCCGCGGGACTTCGACCTCTCAAAGGACGAAGGCTACCTGGTTGCCTCCAACCAAAACAGCGATAACCTGACCCTCTACAAGCGGGATGCCGCCTCCGGCAAGCTGACCCTTTTGCAAAAGGACGTTGCCTGCCCGGAACCGGTCTGCGTCAAGCAGTGGTAGGTCATTCCAATTTGAAAACGGCTGGGAATTATTCCCGGCCGTTTTTTTCGTCCCAGCCCAGGGCCGCCTCGAGAAGCCGCATGTCCTCAGGCAGGGGGGCAGTGACCGTGATTGCCTTGCCCAGGAAGGGCGAATAAAAGCGGACCCGCTGGCAGTGGAGGGCCTGGCGTTGCAAGGAAGTGCAGTCGCCGCCGTACATCGCGTCGCCAAAGAGCGGCGTCCCCCGCCAGGCGAAGTGGACCCGGATCTGGTGGGTGCGGCCGGTGTGGAGCTGAATCTTCACCAGGCTGGCGGCTGGCCCTTCCTGCTGGCGCCAGTACTCGGTCACCGCCGCCTTGCCCGGCCCCACCTGGCGCTTGACGAAGGAGTTCGGGTCGCGCTGGATCGGGGCGTCGAGGTAGCCGTGGGCGGCCACCGGCCCGCCGACGATCGCCTGGTACTGCTTGAAGACCTGGTGGGCCTTCAGTTGGCGGTCCAAGACGGCGTGGGCGAAGCGGTGCTTGGGAAAGATCACCAGTCCACTGGTGTCGCGGTCCAGCCGGGTGGCCACGTGGGTGACCTGGTTCTCGTAGCCCTGGCGCAGGTAGTAGGCCTTGACCCGGTTGACCAGGCTGTCCTGGACCGGGACGTTGTGGGCCGGAACGGTCGCCACCCCGGCCGCCTTGTTGATCACCAGGAAGTCGGCGTCCTCGTAGGCAATCGTAAAGGGCAGGTCGCAGGGGTCGACCTGGTCGTTGGCCTGCTCGGGGGGCAGGTCGATGCCGAAGGTCTGGCCGGGTTCGACCTGGTCGATCGCCCAGGCGGCCTGGCCGTCGATCAAAAGGCGGCCGCCGTGAAAGATCGCCACCTTGATCAGAGACGAGGTCACCCCCCTCCCCTTGAGGGCCGAACGGAGCTTGCGCGGCTGGTCGGCGGCCAGGGTCCAGGAAAAGATCATGATTCGCCCCCGATGAAGGAGTCCTTAACCCGCAGCCAGAAGTTGGTGTGGCGGAACTTGGCGAACTTGATCTGCTGCTTGGCCACCGAGTAGGTCAACTCCATCAGGTGGCGGGTGTTGCCGAGCATCAGCTGGGTGCGGTCGCAGGAGAGAACCGCCGTCGAGTCGTCGTTCAACCGCAAGGTCAAGACAGCGTCGGCGCCGAAGATGATCGGCGAGCCCAACGTCCGGAAGACCCGGTTGTTGAGCGAAGCCATTTCCCCCAACTGGAAGCCGACGATCTTGGGGTCCATGATCGCCCCGCCGACCGACTTGTTGTAGGCCGTCGACCCGGTCGGGGTGGAAATGCAGAGGCCGTCGCCGCGGAAGCGTTCGAAGAGCTCGGCGTTGATGTAGACGTCGCAGACCATCGTCTTGACCATGTCGCGGATGGTCGACTCGTTGAGGGCCACAAAGTGCTTCTTGGTGCCGTCGGAGAACTTAGCGTCGACGTTGAGGAGCGGGTAGGAAACCGACTGGCCGCTGTCGTTCTTGAGGCTCTCGATCAAGTCGAAGACCTCAAAGGTCCGCCAGTCGGTGTAGAAGCCGAGGTGGCCAGTGTGCATGCCGACGAAGCGAATCGAATCAAGCTGGTCCTGGTAGTGGTTGAAGGCCGACAAGAGGGTGCCGTCGCCCCCAATCGAGATCACCACCGTCGGGTGCTCCTCGTCGTATTCAATCTGGTTTTGCTCCAGCCCCTGGATAATCATCCGCTTGAGCCGTTGCGATTCCTGGGTGGTGGAACTATAAATCGCGACTTTCATCGTCGTCCTCCTTTGTGGTCGGTTTTGGTTGGCGGTTGTAGGAGAAGATCGTTTGTGCCTCCTGAATTTCTTCGCGGATCTCCGACATTTCCTGGTCGAGCTTGAAGGCGGCGCTGGCGGCCCGCTGGAGACGGTCCTTGACGTCGGCCGGGAAGGTGCCGCCGTACTTGTAGTTCAAGGAGTGCTCGATCGTTGCCCAGAAGTTCATTGCCAAAGTGCGAATCTGGATTTCGGCCAGGATCCGCTTCTCGCCAGTCGTCAGCTGAACCGGGTACTCGATGACGATGTGGTAGGACCGGTAGCCGCTGGGCTTGAAGTTGGTCACGTAGTCGCGCTCCTCGAGGATCGTCATGTCGCTGCGCTGGCGCAGGAGATCGACGACGACGTAGATGTCCTCGACGAACTGGCACATGATCCGCAGGCCGGCGATGTCTTGCATGTCCTGCTCGAGGCGGTCGGCCTGAACGTGGCGGCGAACCATCTTTTCCTGGATGCTGTCAACCGGCTTGACCCGGCCGGTCACAAACTCGATCGGTGAGTGCTGGGCCTGGTCCTCAAACTGCTTGCGCATTCCGCGGAGCTTGACCTTTAATTCATTAACCGCCTGCTGGTAAGGCAGTAAAAAGTGTTGCCAATTTTCAACCATTACTCTCGCTCCCTTGCTTCCGAATCGCGCCCGTCAAGCACGGCCGGACTTAGTCACTAGCATTCATTTTATCATAGTTAGGGGGGAAAATCCGGCCAACCGCTTCCGGTCGGCGGCCGGGACGAATTACTTTACAAACCGGCCCCCCTTTGCCAAAATAACAACAGAAACCGGGATTCCGGAAAAAAGCTGACGATTGGAGGAGCCGGCCGTGCTCGAAATTCACCTCTTTGTAAACCCCTTGGGAATGCAGTGCTACCACTGCGAACAGGACGTCCTGCGGATCGATCGGGACCTGCAGGCCACCAAGCTCAACTACCAGTTTGTTCCCCTGATTACAATGCAGACGATCGAGGACACCCTCACCCGCTACCAGCTCGACTGCCGCCAGCGGCAACGGGTTTCCCACCTCCTCTACCAGGTGAGCCTCGACTACAAGGCGGCCCTCTTCCAGGGGGGCAAGCGGGGGCGGCGCTACCTGCTCTACCTCCAGGGCGAGCTGATCAAGCACCAGCGCCCCTACTCGCTGGCCCTGATCAAGGAGGTTGCCGCCAAGGCCGGCCTGGATTTGGAAATGTTCTTGGCCGACCGGGAATCGCCGCTGGCCAAGCAGGCCTTCTCCGCCGATCAGAAGATGGCCAACGAACTCGGCGTCACCCAAACTGCCTCGGCGGTGGTCTTCGACACCAGTGGCCCGGACTACGGGATCCTGATCCCCGACTTCGACTACGCCTCGCTGTGCGAATTCCTCGATAACGGGACCCTCAAGGCGATCGACTCCCCCCAGGACCTGGCGGCCACCTTCGGCAACAACCGCCGCCGCTTCAAGATCATCACGGCCAGCAACGACTAACTAATCCGGCTCCTCCCCTGCGGGGTGGTTCGCTTCGGCGGACCACCCCGCTTTTTTGCCCTGCAGCCGCTGGAGGGCCGCCTGCTTGCTGACCAGGTCGGGAAACCAAACCGGCGCCTGGCGGAGACAAACCCCGGCGGGCTGGCGCGCCAGGATGCCGGCGGCAACCAGCTCGCTCGTCCAGGCGGCAATCAGCTGGCGACGCAGGTTGGTCACCTGGGCGGCCTGCAGGCAGGGCAAGGGCAGCCAGGGCGTCTGCGCGCTCACCGCCGCCTCCCAGGCCGCCCCGGACCAGCGGTGCCCCGGCGCTACCGTGGTCAGCCAAAGCAACTGGTTGAGGTGCCAGTAAAAGAGGGGACCGGCAACGAGCGGCCAGTCGCTTTCCCGGCAGTGGGCAACCAGCGGGCAGGTGGCCGCCGCCTTGCCGGCCTGGTAGAGGCGGGTTTGCAGGCGACGGCCGGCGGCGGTTTGCGAAAGGCCGAAGCGCAGCCGCGCGAGTTGGCGGAGGCTGTCGCCGACCACCGGCTGCGCCTGGGCGGCGATCCGCCCCTCCTCCACCAGGAGCCGCCCGGTCTCAACCTGCCAGTACAACAGCACCGGCCGGCCCCCGCGTAACTGGGTGAACTGGGCCCGCTTGGCGGCCCGGAGGGAACGGCGGTAGGCCGGCCCCAGCAGCCAGACCGGGTGGATCCCCAGCTGGCGGTAGCCGGCGTTGCGGGCGGCCAGCCGCTGGCAACTGAGGCCGCTGCACTGAAATTCGAGCGCCACCTGGCGGCCCCTGATCGTGACCAGCAGATCGGCCCGCTGTTGAATGGCTGGCAGGTAGACCTCGAGGCGCGGTTGCCAGCCCCGCGAGTGCGCCCAGGCCGCCAACTGCTGCTTGCCTCGCTGGTGAAGAGCGGTTTCGCCGGGAAGGGCGGTGCCCCCCCGGCAATGGGCAAAGTAGGCCCCCTTTTGCTTGCCCCGGCACAGGCGGACGGCCCGGCCGCAATCCGGGCAGTGATAGTCCTGCCCGCCCCGGGCCTGGCTGGCGGCAACCAGCCGGCCGGTGGAATCGAGTGCTTGTTTCAACTTTTTCACCCCCTACCCTTATATATACGTAAATTGGCCAAAATTTACCCTGTGGATAAGGAGAAAATTTCCCGGAAAGGCAAAAAAAGCGGCCGGGAGCAAGGCTCCACGCTGCTATGATCCCTCTATGGTGGACGAAGGAATGAAAACTCATTTCTACGTCATCATGGAGGGATTTTTCTATGAGT
>CALVGV010000021.1 GCA_944327195.1 uncultured Limosilactobacillus sp. | reverse complement strand
GCGACATCTAGTCCAATCGGGCACCTCGTTAAGTCGCTCTCACACTAGTTCCTGCATATATAAGGCAACCTATGAAACCTTGACAGATACTTCAAAAACAAAAAGCTTGACGGCAGAGATAAATGATTATACACTAGCAACAATTCGAAGAGGCGCGACCGACAAGAGTAGCAATTTGGAGTTATTCCCGAACGAAGAAGAATTGCCAAAGGGGAGGTCGCCGAAGCCGGTGGGCCAGGGAAGGCCGACCGCGCTGGGGCGGGGGATAAGATCCCCCGGACTGTCGCGGGACAATTAGGGCCCGCGGTGCGCTATCGATCTTATTCAAGGAATTCTTGGTAAGCCCCGGAGCGCATGCTTCGGGGCTTTTAATATTCCGTGCAGAAGGGGAGGAGATTATGCAACAAACCAGCCAACCACTGACCACCAACGCCGCCGGCCACCTGACCATCGGCGGCGTCGATAGCCTTGACCTTGCCAGCCAGTACCAGACCCCCCTGGTGGCCTACGACGTCGCCAAGATCCGCGACCAGGTCCGCCGCTTCAAGGCGGTCTTCGAGCGGGCCGGGGTCGACTACGCGGTTTCCTTTGCCAGCAAGGCCCTGTCGATCAAGGCGATCTACCAGGTGATGGCAGCAGAGGGCGCCCACGTCGACGTGGTGTCGGGCGGCGAGCTCTATACCGCCCAGCAGGCCGGCTTTCCGATGAGCCAGGTAAGCTTTCACGGCAACAACAAGTCGCAGGCCGAACTGGAACAGGCCCTCCAGGCCGGGGTGGGGATGATCGTGGTCGATAATTTCCACGAGCTGACCCTCCTCAGCCAGGTCGCCCGGGCCGCCGGCAAGCACCAGCCGATCCTCTTGCGCCTGACCCCGGGGATCACCGCTCACACCAACGAGTACATCCAGACCGGTCAGGTCGACTCCAAGTTCGGCTTCGACCTGGCCTCGGGGCAGGCGGCCACCGCCCTCAAGCAGGCCCTGGCCGACCCCTTCCTGCAGGTGGAAGGCCTCCACGCCCACATCGGCTCGCAGATCTTCGACGTCGCCGGCTTTGCCGGGGTCGCCAAGAAGCTGGTCGAGGTGGCGGTGACCTTCCGCGACCAGTTTGACTACCTTCCCAAGATCATCAACGTCGGCGGCGGCTTCGGCATCCGCTACGTCAGCGCCGACCAGCCAAAGGCCCCCGAGGACTTCGTGGCCACGATCGTCGACGAGATCAAGCGAGAGGCCGCCGCGGCCAACCTGCCCCTGCCGGCAATCTGGATCGAGCCCGGCCGCTCCCTGGTTGGCCCGGCCGGCTACAACCTCTACACCGTCGGCAGCCGCAAGGAGATCCCCGGCTACCTGCCCTACGTGGCGGTCGACGGCGGGATGGGCGACAACATCCGCCCGGCCCTCTACCAGGCCGAGTACGAGACGGTCCTCGCCAAGGCCCCGCTGGCCGAGGCGGTGGAGACGGTGCGGATTGCCGGCAAGTACTGCGAGTCCGGCGACTTGCTGAGCGCCCACCAGAACCTGCCTGCCACAGCCCCGGGGGACGTTCTGGCAATGCTCGATACCGGGGCCTACGGCTTTGCGATGGCCTCCAATTACAACCGCAACCCGCGGCCGGCGGTGGTCTTCGTTGAAAAGGGCAAGAGCCAGTTGGTGGTCAAGCGCGAGCAGTACGCCGACCTGGTTCGAAACGACCGCGATTACCAAGGATAAAATTAAGTAAATTTTTGCCGGAACCGGTTTAATTTTCGGCAAAATGTGAAATAATAAGGTTTCACAGTGTATCACGTTTCAAGTGTTGAGGAGGAAATTATGGCAACTTTAGATGCAGAAGCAATCATTAACTACATCGCCACCGCGGAGAAGAAGACGCCGGTCAAGGTCTACCTCAAGGGGGACCACTTGGACCAGGTTGACTTCCCGGCTGCCACCGATCCCTTCATGGAAGGAAAAACCGGGGTGCTCTTTGGTGACTGGAAGGACGTCAAGCCCTTCTTGGACGCCCACAAGGACGACTTCACCGGCGTGCGGGTAGAAAACAACGCCCGTAACTCGGCCGTGCCATTGCTGGACATGAAGGAAGTCAACGCCCGGATCGAACCCGGCGCCATCATCCGCGACCAGGTGCTGATCGGCGATAACGCCGTCGTAATGATGGGAGCCACGATCAACATCGGGGCCGAAGTCGGCGCCAACTCGATGATCGACATGGGGGCCATCCTCGGTGGCCGGGCCATCGTCGGCAAGAACTGCCACATCGGCGCCGGCACCGTCCTCGCCGGGGTGGTTGAACCGGCCAGTGCCCAACCGGTCCGGATCGACGACGACGTCCTGATCGGGGCCAACGCGGTCGTGATCGAAGGGGTCCACGTCGGCAAGGGTTCCGTCGTGGCCGCTGGGGCGGTCGTGGTTGCCGACGTGCCGGCTGGCAAGGTGGTTGCCGGGGTCCCGGCCCGGGTAATCAAGGACGTCGACGACAAGACGACCAGCAAGACCGGGCTTGAAGCCGACCTGCGGAAGCTGTAATCATGGCATTTGACGAGCAAGAACTGATCCAGATTCGCCGCCACCTCCACCAGATCCCGGAGCTGGCCCTGGAAGAACACGAAACCCACGCCTACCTATTAAAATTGGTCAAGGAGCTGCAGACTGACTTCATCGAGCTGCGCGAACCGGCCAAACTGCCGACCGCGCTCCTGGTGTTGGTGAAGGGAACGGCGCCGACCAAGACGGTGGGCTACCGTACCGACATTGACGCTCTGCCGGTAAGCGAAGAGACGGGCCTGCCCTACGCCTCGACCCACCCCGGGGTGATGCACGCCTGCGGTCACGACATCCACATGACGGTCGCCCTCGGCGTTCTCTCCTACTTCAGTGCCCACCAGCCAAAGGACAACCTACTCTTCTTCTTCCAACCGGCGGAGGAGAGCGAGGCCGGCGGCAAGCGGGCCTACGAAGCGGGGATCTTCAGCGGCAAGTGGAAGCCGGACGAATTCTTCGGCCTCCACGACAACCCGGACCTGCCCGCCGGGGCGATCGGCTGCCGGATGGGGACCCTCTTTGCCGGGACGACCGAGGTCAACATCGACATCGAGGGCAAGAGCGGCCACGCCGCCTTCCCGCAAACGGCCAACGACGCTGTGGTGGCGATGGCAAGCCTGATCACCCAACTGCAAACGATCGTCTCGCGCAACATCGACCCGATCCAAAGCGGGGTCCTGACCCTCGGCAAGGTCGAGGCCGGCACGATCCGCAACGTGATTGCCGGCCACGCCCGGATCGAGGGGACAATCCGCGGGTTGACCCAGGAAATGATTGAACACATTGACGAGCGGATCAAGCAACTCTGCGCCGGCCTCGAGTTGGGCTTCGGCGTCAAGGTGAACCTGTCCCTCAACCAGGGGGGCTACTGGCCGGTCGAAAACGAACCGCGCCGGACCCGCGAGTTCATTGATTACATGCAAAGCGCCCCGGACGTCAACTTCATCGAAACCCCGCCGGCCATGACCGGGGAGGACTTTGGCTACCTGTTGGCCAAGTTCCCGGGGACGATGTTTTGGCTGGGGGTCGAGGACGACGCCCAGCTCCACTCGGCCAAGTTGACCCCGAATGAGGACGCGATTGCCCGTGGCGTGACGGCCATCACCGGTTTCTTGGTCGCCCACATGAACCAGGAGGAAAATTGAAATGAAATTACAAGATGCAGACTTGATGGTAGCGATTATCACCCCCTTCGATGACCAGGGGAAGATCAACTTCTCGGCCCTCGATAAGCTGACTGATCACCTCCTAAAGCAGGGGGCCACCGGCTTCGTGATCGGCGGGACGACCGGCGAAACGCCGACCTTGACCCACGACGAAAAGCTGGCCCTCTACGAACACTTTGGTGCCTTCGTTGCCGGCCGGGTACCGGTGATTGCCGGGACCGGGAGCAACAACACCGCCGAAACGATCGCCTTCACCAACGAGGTGGCGGCCATCGAAGGGATCGACGCCGCCCTGGTTGTGGTGCCGCCGTACAACAAGCCGAACCAGCGGGGGATGATTGCCCACTTCACTAAGGTGGCCGACGAGGTCAAGCTACCGGTGGTAATCTACAACATTCCGGGCCGGACCGGGGTCAAGATGGAAGTGGCCACCCTGCTTGAATTGGCAAAGCACCCGAACATCGCCGGGGTCAAGCAGTGCGCAAGCATGGAGGAAATGGAGGCCTTAATCGAGGCCAAGCCGGCCGACTTCGCCGTCTTCTCCGGCGAAGACGCCCAGGCCCTCTTCACCAAGGTAATCGGTGGGGTCGGCGTGGTTTCGGTTGCCGGCCACGTCTACCTGCCGCAAATGCGGGCAATGTACGACGCCCTGGCCAAGGGCGACGTTGCCACGGCCGGCAAGCTGCAACGCTGGTTGACGCCGAAGATGGCGGCCCTCTTCATGTTCCCGTCGCCGTCGCCGGTGAAGGCGGTCCTCAATGCCCAGGGCTTTGAAGTCGGCGGCTGCCGGCTGCCAATCACCTCCCTCAACGGCGAAGAAAAGCAGCAATTGGCCAAGGCACTAGGCCTGGCGGCCGACGCCCTGGAAAAGCCGCTGCCACTCGACTTAGGGGGTGACCTGAATGCCTAAGGTTTTAATTGCCGGATACCCGGGGGCGATGGGCCGCTACGCCACCGCCCTGGTCAACGGGATGGCCGGCTTTGAAATCACCGCTGGTCTGGCCCCGACCACACCAAGCGAAAGCGAAATGCCGGCCGGTGCCAAGCTCTACACCAGCCTCGAAGAGATTGACGAGGGCGTGGCCGACATCTGGCTGGACTTCACCGTGCCGAGCGCGGTCAACGAGAACGTGACCTTTGCCCTCAACCACGGCTTCATTCCGGTGGTCGGCACCACCGGTTTGTCTGGCGACCAGGTCAGTGCCCTCCAGGCCCTTGCCAAGCAAAAGGGGCTCGGCGGCCTGATCGCGCCGAACTTCGGCATGAGCGCCGTCTTGCTGATGAAGTTTGCCAAGGAGGCGGCTGCCTACTTCCCGGACGCCGACGTGATCGAAATGCACCACGGCGACAAGAAGGACGCCCCGTCCGGGACCGCCCTGGCCACCGCCAAGCTGATTGCCGCCGGTCGCCAGGACCAGCCGCAACCGCAGGTCAGCGAAGAAAGCGTGCCGGGGGCCCTCGGCGCCCAGGTTGACGGGGTGGCGGTTCACGCCGTTCGCCTGCCGGGCTACATCGCCCACGAACAGGTCCTCTTTGGTGGCCCGGGCGAGGCGCTGACGATTCGCCAGGACTCCTTTGACCGCTCCTCCTTCATGAGCGGGGTCAAGGTGGCCCTCCAAAAGGCGACCGCCCTGGACGAGCTCGTGGTTGGATTGGAAAAGATTCTGTAGGCTTACTGAGAGAGAGGAGAACGTGCCATGGAACTAGCACAAACCCTGCACGGGATGGGGAACAAGACCCTGCAGCAAACCCCGCCGGCAATGATTCGCGCCTTCGACCAGGAAATTTCCCAGATTCCGGACTTGGTCAAGTTGACCCTGGGGGAACCCGGCTTCGACGTGCCCGAGCACATCAAGCAGGCGGCAATTGAAAGCATCAAGCAAAACGACTCCCACTACACGACCGCGGCGGGCAAGCCCCGCTTGCGCCAGGCGGTGGCGGCCGACCTCAAGCGTCGCTACCAGGTCGACTACGACCCGGCCAGCGAAGTGATCGTCACCAACGGGGCAACCGAGGCCCTCTCGGCGGCCACCTTCAGCCTCTTCAACCCGGGCGACAAGGTGATCATCCCGACCCCGGGTTACGCCCTCTACTTCCCGATCATCGGCTACAACGGGGCCGTGCCGGTGGAGGTCAACACCAAGGAAGACGGCTTCATCCTGACCCCGGAACGCCTGGAACAGGTGATTGAGGAAAACGCCCCGGTCAAGGCCCTCCTGCTCAACTTCCCGGTCAACCCAACCGGGCGGACCTACGACAAGGAGCAGTTGGCTGCCCTGGCCGCGGTCATCAAGCGCCACCACCTGCTGGTGATTTCCGATGAAATCTACGGTGATTTGACCTACGACCACCGCCACTACTCGCTGGTCGAGGAAATTCCGGAACAGACGATCCTGATTTCCGGTTTGTCCAAGTCGCACGCGATGACCGGCTGGCGGATCGGCTACCTGGCCGGCCCGGCCGAGCTGGTCAAGCTGATCACCAAGATGCACTCCTTCTTGATCACCTGCATCAACGACACCGCCCAGGCGGCGGCGATCGAGGCCCTGGAAAACGGCCAGGATGACCCGGTTGCCTTCCGCGAGGAATACCACCACCGCCGCGACCTGATGATCAAGGACCTCACCGCGGCCGGCTTTGAAATCGCCACTCCCGAGGGGGCCTTCTACGTCTTTGCCAAGATCCCGGCGGCCTTCGGGACCGACGACTTTACCTTTGCCCGGGCAATTGCCCACGAGGCCAAGGTTGGCCTGATCCCGGGGAGCGTCTTCGGCCCCGGCGGGGAAGGCTACGTTCGCCTGTCCTACGCGGCGGATGAGGAAACGATTAAGGAAGCGATGAAGCGGATCAAGGCCTACATGGCGGCCCAAGGAAAGGAAGCATAACTATGGCAAAGGAATACGTCGTTGCAATTCTCGGGGCAACCGGGGCGGTCGGTCACCGGATGGTCGCCCAACTGGCCGCCTCCAGCATCCCGGTCAAGGAAGTCAAGCTGCTGGCCAGTGCCCGCTCGGCCGGCCAACAAATGGAATTCCGCGGCCAAACGCTGACGGTGGAGGAGACCACTCCCGACTCCTTTAACGGGGTCGACCTGGTCCTCAGCTCGGCCGGTGGCTCCACCTCCAAGAAGTACCTGCCGGAGGCGGTCAAGCGCGGGGCGATCTGCGTGGACAACACCAGTGCTTACCGGATGGATCCGGAGGTGCCGCTGGTGGTTCCGGAGGTCAACGCCGACCAACTTAAGCACCACCACGGGATCGTGGCCAACCCGAACTGCTCAACCATCCAAATGGTGGTTGCCCTCGAACCGATCCGCAAGGCCTTTGGGCTCAAGCAGATCATCGTCTCGACCTACCAGGCGGCGTCCGGGGCCGGCCAAATGGCCCTCAACGAGTTCTACCAACAGGCCAAGGATCACCTGGCCGGCAAGCCGATGGAGGCCAACATCCTGCCAACCAAGGGGGACAAGAAGCACTACCCGCTGGCCTTCAACCTTCTGCCACAGATCGACGTCTTCGAGGACGACGGCTACACCCACGAAGAGTGGAAGATGATCCACGAAACCAAGAAGATCATGAAGAACGACATGGACGACGCGGACCTGAAGGTAACCGCCACCTGTGTGCGGGTGCCGGTGCCGATCGGCCACGGGGAGTCGGTCTACTTCCAGGTTGAAGACGAATCGGCCACCGTCGCCGACCTGCGCAAGGTGCTGGAAACGGCGCCGGGCGTGGTGGTCGAGGACGACCCGGCCCACCAGGTCTACCCGCAACCGCTCAAGGCCGAGGGGACGGGGGACACCTACGTTGGTCGCCTTCGGCCGGACGCCGAAAACAAGGGTGCCTTCAACATGTGGGTGGTTGCCGACAACCTCCTCAAGGGGGCGGCCCTAAACGCGGTCCAAAACGCCGAAGAATTGATTCGCCAGGGGCTCTTGTAAGATTTTAATTGAAGTAATTTCCCGGGAAATTTCCGCAACGGATTTCCCGGGAAATTTTTTTATTTTCCCTTGGCGACCAAAAGAAAAATGCTTTCAGAACGGGGTCGGTTTGGGCCGGCAAATCTGTTATACTGGATTCAAAATCCCCGGCACCAGCCGCGGGTTACGATGGAAAGGGTAGTGAAGAGAATGGATGCAGAAAAGCTTTCCCACCGCTTGGCAACGGTGGCCGAATTTGTTCCCCAGGGGGCGCGGGTGGCCGACATCGGCACCGACCATGCCTACCTGCCGGCGGCTCTGATGCTGGCGGGCAAGATTTCCTTCGCCGTTGCCGGCGACGTCACCCGGGGGCCGCTGGAAAACGCCAAGGAGGAAATTGCCCGGGTCAATCTGACCGGCAAGATCCAGCCCCGCCTGGCCGACGGGTTGGCGGCGATCACGGCGGCCGACCGGATTGACACGGTGGTGATTGCCGGCATGGGTGGCGCCCTGATCGCCAAGATCCTGGAGCAGGGCAAGGAGCACTTGGCCGGGGTCCAGCGGCTGATTCTTCAACCCAACATTGGGGCCGAGCGGGTCCGCGAGTGGCTGATGAACAACCACTACGAGCTGGTGGCCGAGCGGATTCTGGCCGAGGACGGCCACGTCTACGAGATCCTGGTGGCGACGGCGACCCTCTTGCCGGTGCGCTACAACCAGCGGGAACTCCGCTTTGGGCCCCTGCTCCTGGAGGAAAAGAACGCCGCCTTCCGCGAGAAGTGGGCCGGCGAGCTGACTCGCCTGCAGGCGGTCCTCGACCAGCTGGCCGCCGCTCCCCAACCGCCGGCCGGGAAGGTGGCGGCCTTTGCGGCGGAAATTGCGGAAATTAAGGGGGTATTGCAATGACAACCGGCTTAGAGATCATTGAACGCTTCGAACAATTTGCCAGCCCGTCCCTGGCGGAGGACTGGGATCACGTTGGCCTCCAGTTGGGGGACCCGCGGCGGCCGGTCCACCACCTAATGACGACCCTCGACGTGCGGCCGGAGGTGGTCGATGAGGCGGTTGAACAGGGGGTCGACTTCATCTTTTCCCACCACCCGCTGATCTTCAAGCCGGCGGCCGACCTTGACTTGCGCGATCCGCAAAAGGCGATGTACGCCGACCTGCTGGCCCACCAGATCACCGTCTACTCGGCCCACACCAACCTCGACTCGGCCAACGGCGGGATGAACGACTGGCTGGCGACCCAGTTGGGCCTGACCAACTGCACCGGCCTGGTTCCGGCCGGCCAGGACCCGGTCACCAAGGCGGCCGTCGCGATGGGCCGGGTGGGGGACCTGCCGGCCAAGATGGCCCCGCGGACCTTTGCCGCCTGGTGCCAGGACCGCTTCCAGGTACCGGCGGTCCGCCTGGTTCTGCCGCCCCACGACCGGGCCAAGCCGATTTCGCGGGTGGCGATTCTGGGCGGTTCCGGCGGGTCCTTTATTTCCCGGGCAATTGCCGCCGGGGCCGACGCCTACGTCACCGGCGACCTCTCCTACCACCACGCCCAGGACGCCCAGGCGGCCGGACTGGTGATGGTCGACCCGGGCCACCACATCGAGGTGCTGGCGGCGGCCAAGTTAGCCGAGCTGTTTACGCGCTGGAACCGGCAAAACGACTGGCAGCTAACTGTCAGCCAGAGCCAAGTCAACACCGAACCATTTGAATTTATCACGGAGGGATGATTGCAATGACAACTGAAAAGTATTCCGGCCTCCTCGACCGCTTCCTGAGCTACGTAAAGATTGAAACCCGCTCCGACCCGGAAAGCGAAGCGGTGCCGTCCAGTCCCAAGGAACTGGCCTTGTTAAAGCAACTCCAGGGGGAGCTGGCCGACCTCGGCCTAAGCGCCGTTAAGCTGGATGACAACGCCATCCTCACCGCCACTTTGCCGAGTAACCTCGATCACGCCGCCCCAGTGATGGGCTGGCTGGCCCACGTTGACACCGCCGACTTCAACGCCAGCGGGGTCAATCCCCAGGTGATCGAAGACTACGACGGCCAGCCGATCAAGCTCGGCGCCGGCACCTACCAGCTGGACCCGGCCGACTTCCCGAGCCTGACCAACTACCGCGGCCAAACCCTGATTACCACCGACGGGACGACCCTCTTGGGGGCCGACGACAAGGCCGGGGTGGCCGAGATCATGACCGCTTTGGCTTACCTGCAGGCCCACCCGGAGATCAAGCACGGCGAGATCAAGGTGGCCTTCACCCCGGACGAGGAAACCGGGACCGGGGCCAGCCGCTTCAACGTCAAGGACTTCGGCGCCGACTTTGCCTACACCGTTGACGGCGGTCCGTTGGGCGAGCTGGAATACGAAACCTTCAACGCCGCCGGGGCCGAGATCACCATCCAGGGTAAGGACGTCCACACCGCGACGGCCAAGGGCGTGATGGTCAACGCCCTCCAGGTGGCAATCGACCTCCAGGGGATGCTGCCGGCCCACGACCGGCCGGAAAAGACGGCCGGCCGCGAGGGCTTTTTCCACCTCTACCAGCTGGACGGGACGGTTGATCACGCCCGGATGCTCTACCTGATCCGCGACCACGACCGCCAGCTCTTCGAGGCCCGCAAGCAGGCCCTCCGGGCGGTGGTCGCCGACATGAACGCCCGGCTGGGCGAAGAGCGGGTCACCCTCAAGTTGACCGACCAGTACTACAACCTCAAGGACGCCCTGGCCGACCACATGGAAGTGGTCGACCTGGCCAAGCAGGCGATGACGGAACTGGGGATCACCCCCGACATCTACCCGGTGCGTGGCGGCACCGACGGCTCGACCTTGTCCTACATGGGGTTGCCGACGCCGAACATCTTCGCCGGGCCGGAAAACATGCACGCCCGCTTCGAGTACGTTTCCCTCCAAACGATGGAGGCGGCAGTCAGCGTCCTCTTGAAGATGAACCAACTGAACAGCCAGGCCGACTAGGGCCAAAAAGTTTCGAAAAGGGAGGGGATTAAATGTTGCAACGCAAGGCGCTCAACCCGCGGCGGGTGGTCCGCAAGGTCGCGATCGCCCTGGTCTACGGGGTGCTTTCGGCGGTCGGGGTCAATTTCTTCTTGACCCACGCCAATTCGTATTCCTCCGGGGTGTTGGGGATTTCCCAGCTCCTCCAGGCGATCGGCGCGGTGACCGGGATCAAGGTTGCCCTCGGGACGATCGTCTTGATCCTAAACATCCCCCTCTTCCTCTTTGCCTGGCGGGTCTTCGGCCTGAGCTACATCCTCTACTCGGGCTTGGCGGTCCTCTTCAACGTGCTTGCCCTGGCCCTGGTGCCGACGGTCAAGCTGGTCAGCGACCCCCTGACCAACACCCTGGTTGGGGCGGCCCTGATCGGGATCGGGATCGGCCTCTGCTTCAACAACGGCTTCACCACCGGTGGGGTCGACATCATCGTCACCTACTGCCAGCGCAAGTTTCACAAGAACGTCGGTTTCTTTGCCAACGTCGTCAACGGCCTGATCCTGCTGGCGACGATGCTGGCTTTCGGGATGAGCCGGATCGTCTACAGCCTCCTGGGGATGCTGGTGACCAACTGGCTGATGGACTACGTCTTCAACTCGCAGACCGACGTCAGCGTGACCATCTTCACCAAGAAGGCCGACCAGCTGATCCCGGCCCTCAAGACCTTCACCCACGGGGCAACCGTCCTCCGCGGGATGGGGGCCTACACCGGCGAGGCCACCGACGTGATCATCGTCGTTACCCCGCGGAGCCAGCTGATGGAGTTGCGCAAGATGGTCAAGGTCTTAGACCCGCACGTCTTCCTCAGCATCCAGCGGACCAACGTCGAGCTTGGTGTCTACCGGCGCCACTCCCTCTAGCAAAAACGCCCCCTTCCATGACGGAAGGGAGCGTTTTTCTATGCCCTAAAAGCAAGGATTATTGGTGTTCTGGGTTGGCGTGGAAGGTCATGAAGGAAATGCAGTTGGCCCCCAAGCAAGCAACGACGGCGCCCAAGGTGGCGGCGAGGGTGTAGTTGGTGGTCATGCTTTCCAGTTGGCTGCCAATGTAGCCAAGGACCAAGCCGAGGATGGCCCCCCAGAAGATAACAATCAGGTTCTTGATAAGCGTCTTCATTAGTCTCACTCCTTTGGTGATAAGAATATTCTAACACAGTTTCTTGGCAAGGGTGGGTCCGCAAATCATTTTTCTTGGCCTGCGGCGGTTTGGTATAATTGTTCATTAGACGGTGGCGGCCGGGCCGCCCCGCGGACGGAAGGGGAGAAGAAGCGTGGTTCCGATTAACGCAATTAGTACATACAGCCTGTTGGAGAGCCCTCTGCAGCCGGCCGCCCTGGTGGCCGCTGCCAAGGAGCGCGGCTACTCGGCCGTGGCCCTGACCGACCGGAAAGTCCTCTACGGGGCGGTGGCCTTTTACCAGGCGGCCCAGGCGGCGGGGCTCCGCCCCTTGCTCGGCCTGCAGGCGACGGTCGGCGGGGTCGAGCTGACGGCCTACTCCCAGGGGGCCGCCGGCTACCAGCAACTGATGCGGCTGTCGACCAGCCTGATGAGTGGCGACCAGGAGCCGTCCCTGGCCACCCTGCTGGCCTGGGCCAACCACCTGGCCCTGGTGCTTGCCCCGGCCAGCCTCCTCCAGGGGGCCCGCGATCAGGCGGTGGCCGCCGCCCTGAAGCAGGTCAGCCAGGCGCCGCTGGCCGCCTGCTACGCCGGAATCGGCCTCGCCCAGAGTGAGCGCGAGCGGGCGACCATCAAAGGGGTGGCCGCCGCCCTGGAACTCCCGCTGATTGCCGTCGACCCGGTGGAGTACCGCGATCCCGAAGACTACTTCGCCACCCAGGTCCTGCGGGCGATCAAGTCCGGTCACCAGATCAAGGACCCGCTGGCGGTGGCCGACCGCCGCGGCCCCCGCTACCTGCGGCCGGCCGCCGATCTCGAAGCGGCCTACCGCGCCGCCGGCCTGGCGGAGGCGGCCGCCAACACCGCCCGGCTGGCGGCCACCTGCCCGCTGGAAATCACCCTCCAAACGCCGGTCCTGCCGCCCTTCCCGGTGCCGGCCGGCCAGGACAGCGCGGCCTTCCTGCGTCAACTCTGCCAAGAGGGGCTGGCCGCACGAAGCTTGACCGCGCCGGCCTACCAGGAACGGCTCGACCACGAGTTGAAAACGATCCACCAGCTCGGCTTCGACGACTACTTCCTGATCGTTTGGGACGTGATGCACTTCGCCCACCGCCAGCAAATCACCACTGGCCCGGGGCGGGGGTCGGCGGCCGGCTCGCTGGTTGCCTACGCCCTGAAGATCACCGACGTCGACCCGCTGGCCGAAAACCTCCTCTTTGAGCGCTTCCTCAACTCGGAGCGGGCCCAGATGCCGGACATCGACCTCGACCTGCCCGATAACCGCCGCCAGGAGGTGCTGACCTACCTCCACCACCGCTACGGTCACCAGCGGGTTGCCCAGATCATCACCTTCGGTACCCTGGCCGCCAAGCGGGCGATCAAGGACGTCGCCCGCGTCTTCATGCTCCCGACCTACCTGCAAAGCGAACTCAACCACCAGCTGGCCCTCCTCAAGGTGCCGGGCAAGCTGACGATCGATAAGGCCCTGGCCGCCTCCCAGCCCCTGCAGAACCTGGCGGCCGACCAGCCGCTGATCAAGCTGGTCTTGCAGATGGCCCGCCGGCTGGAGGGCCTGCCGCGCAACGATTCGATCCACGCCGCCGGGATTGTCCTGGCGGCCGACCCCCTGGTGGACCTAGTGCCCCTCCAGGGCGGGCAAGGTGAAGACCTCCTGGTTACCCAGTACGCCAAGGAGACCGTCGAGGCGGTCGGCCTGCTCAAGATCGACTTCCTCGGCCTGCGCAACCTTTCGATCATCGACAAGGCCCTCCGCCTGATTCACCAGCGCCAGCCGAACTTTGACCTGACGAAGATCCCGCTGACCGACCCGGCCACCCTCCAGGTGTTTGCCCGCGGCGAAACCGACGGCATCTTCCAGTTTGAATCGCGCGGGATCCGCCAGGTGCTGGTCAAGCTCAAGCCGGACCGCTTCGCCGACCTGGTGGCGGTCAACGCCCTCTACCGGCCGGGCCCGCTCGATAACATCAACCACTTCATCGCCCGCAAGCAGGGGAAGGAGGACTATCACTTGCCCGACCAGAGCCTGGCCCAGATCCTCGGTCCCACCTACGGGATCCTGGTCTACCAGGAGCAGGTCATGCAGGTGGCGGCGGTGATGGCCGGCTTCTCGCTGGGCCAGGCCGACCTCCTGCGGCGGGCGATGAGCAAGAAAAAGGCCGCCGTGATGGACCAGATGAAGGCTCGCTTCATCGCTGGGGCCGAGAAGAACGGCTACGCACCGGCGCTGGCCACCCAGGTCTTTGACTACATCGAGCGCTTTGCCAACTACGGCTTCAACCGCTCCCACGCCGTGGCCTACGCCAAGATGGCCTTTCAGATGGCCTACCTCAAGGTCCACTTTGCCGCCGAGTTCTTCACCGCCTTGCTGACGATCGAGCCCAACGCCGAAAAGCAGCGCCAGCACTACGCCGCCGCCAAGCAGGCCGGGGTAACGATCCTCGGGCCGCGGATCAACCAGTCGGCCCGCGACTTTTCCCTTCGCGATGGCCGCGTGGTGGTGGGCCTGGCGGCGATCAAGGGCCTGCGCGGCGACTTCGTCGAAGCGATCCTTGATGAACGGACTAGGGGGGACTTCAAGGACATCTACGACTTCCTCGGTCGCCTGGACGCCAAGTGGCACAAGGAAGACCAGCTCCTGCCCCTGATCATGGTCGGCGCCTTCGACGGGCTCGGCTACAACCGGGCCGAACTGGTGGCCGGCCTGCCCGGGCTCTTGTCGGGGGGCGAATTCGACCTCGGCAACCAGCTTTTGCAAACCAGCATCCCGCCCCGGCCCGACTTTTCCCTCAGCCAGCGCCTGGCCCAGGAAAACGACTACCTCGGCGTCTACCTGTCTGGTCACCCGGCCAGCCAGTACCAGGGCCTCCGCCGCCAGCTAAACGGCCAGCTGGTGGCCCAGCTGGAAGACGGCCAATTGGCCACTTTGGTGGTCTACTTGAACCGGGTGCGGACGGTCACCACCAAGAAGAGCCACCAGCAGATGGCCTTCGCCCAGGCCAGCGACGAGAGCGGGGCGGTCAACCTGACCATCTTTTCGCGCCAGTACCAGCAGTACGCCACCCTCTTGGACCGGGCCCCGCTGGTGGTCGCCGTTCGTGGCAAGGTCAGCCACCACAAGGGGGAGCTGGAGGTGGTCGTCGACCAGCTCTGCGAGGCGGCCAACTTCGGCGCCGGGGCCGCCGCCCCCCGCGGTCGCTGGGTGGTTCGCCTCCTGCCCGAGGTTGGCGCCGGGGGGCTCAAGCGAATCGAGGAGGTGGCCGCCGCCCACCCCGGCGACTACCCACTGGTCGTCTTTGAGGTCGCCAGCCAGCAGGCCCACTTGCTGACCAGCCGCCTGGCCCACGATGCGGCCACCGCCACCGCCCTGGCGGCGGCAATTGGCCAGGCCAACCTGGTCTTCCAAGAAAATCCGCCGAAAAAATAATCGACCGCCCCGGGGATGGTTCCGCTTCCAGCCCTAGCGGCGACAAGAAAGGTCAAGACACTAAAAATAAAACGTGCTATCATATTCAGTGTGTGATTGAGGGGGCAACCCCAGAAAATGCTTTGACGCAAAGGAGAGAGATCACTTATGAAGAAAACCAAGATTGTCAGCACCTTAGGGCCGGCAAGTACGGACGTCGACACGATTGTGAAGTTGATTAACGCCGGGGCCAACATTTTCCGGTTCAACTTCTCCCATGGTGACCACCCAGAACACCTGGGCCGCCTGCAAAACGTTCACAAGGCCGAGGAAATCACTGGCAAGCACGTTGGGATCATGCTTGACACCAAGGGGGCCGAAATTCGGACCACCGTTCAAAAGGACGGCAAGATCGAATACAACATTGGTGACAAGGTGCGCATTTCGATGGACGACAGCTTGGAAGGGGTTCACGACAAGATTGCCGTTACCTACCCGGGCCTCTACGACGACGTTAAGGAAGGCGGCCACGTCCTCTTTGACGACGGTCTGATCGACATGCTGGTTGACGAAAAGGACGAAGCCAACAAGGAACTGGTTTGCCACGTGCTCAACCACGGGATCCTCGGTTCGCGCAAGGGGGTTAACGCGCCGGGCGTTTCGATCAACCTGCCAGGGATCACCGAAAAGGACTCCAGCGACATCCGCTTTGGGCTTGACAACGACATCAACTTCATCGCGGCTTCCTTCGTGCGGAAGGCCCAAGACGTCTTGGACATTCGTGAACTGCTCAAGGAAAAGAACAAGGAAGACGTCATGATCTTCCCGAAGATCGAATCCCAAGAAGGGATCGACAACTTTGAAGAAATCATCGAGGTTTCCGACGGGCTGATGGTTCCGCGGGGGGACATGGGGGTTGAAATCCCGGCTGAAAACGTGCCGCTGGTTCAAAAGAACATGATCCGCCGGTGCAACGAACTGGGCAAGCCGGTAATCACCGCCACCCAAATGCTCGACTCGATGCAAGAAAACCCACGGCCAACCCGGGCCGAAGTATCCGACGTTGCCAACGCCGTCTTCGACGGGACCGACGCCACGATGCTGTCCGGGGAAAGTGCCAACGGGGACTACCCGGTTGAATCCGTGGCAACGATGGCCCACATCGACGTCAAGGCGGAAAACAACCTCGACAAGTTTGGCCGTGAAGTCTTTGACTTTGACAAGAGCGACGTTACCGAAACGATCGGGTCGGCCGTTGCCAATGCCGTTCGCGACCTCAACATCAAGACGATCGTTGCTTCCACTAAGTCCGGTTACACGGCGCGGATGATCTCCAAGTACCGGCCGCACGCCGACGTCCTGGCACTGACCTACGACGAACGGGTAGAACGCAGCCTGATGATCAACTGGGGGATCAACCCGTACACCGTTGAACGGCCGCAAAGCACTGACGAAATGTTTGCCCTAGCCGAAAAGAAGGCCAAGGAACTGGGCTTTGCTAAGAGCGGGGACATGATCATCGTCGTTGCTGGTCAACCGGGCGGCCATGCCGGCACGACCAACTTGATGCGGGTTCTCCAAGTTAAGTAGTCAACGACCAAAATAAATTAGGGTTGGGAAATTTCCCAATCCTTTTTATTTCCCGGGAAATGCGATTTGCCGCGAATGGCTTTTCATTTGGGGGCCAATTGGGTAGAATAGATTAGTTAATACCCCGCTTGCGGGGCAAGCAGCAAGAACGGACGACAGGGCGGTGGGGAGCACATCCCGGCCCGGAAAGGGGAACTTCGATGGCGCAATTACTAGGACGGGTGGTCTCGGCGGTGATGGTCGACGAGAACGCCGATTACTACTTTGTTCAACCGGCCCGCAACGGGCAAACCTACCGGCTGAAGAAGGCCGAGGCCCCCCAGGTGCTCCACATCGGCGGGTCGGTCCGCGGCTTCGTTTACGAAAACGCCGACCACCAGCTGGAAATGACCTGCCAGCACATCCCGACCGTACAAGTGGACCACTATGACTTTGGGACGGTGGTCGCCGTCCGCCGCGACCTCGGCGTCTTCGTCGACATTGGCCTGGCCAACAAGGACATCGTCGTCTCACTCGACGAACTGCCGACCTTAAAGCAGCTCTGGCCGCAACCGGGAGACCGCCTCCTGCTGGCGCTGAAGGAGGACGACCGCGGCCGCTTGTGGGGGACCTTGGCCGACGAGGAGATCTTCCGCACCCTCTCGCTCAAGCCGCGCAGGAGCGACATCAACCGCAACCTGACGGCGACCGTCTACCGGCTCAAGCTCGGCGGCACCCTGGTCCTGACGGCGGACTGGAAGCTGGGCTACATTCACCCCAGCGAGCGCGACCAGGAGCCCCGCCTCGGCCAGGTGGTCAAGGCGCGGGTGATCGGCCTCTCTAGTCACGGCGGCCTCAACCTCTCGCTTAAGCCGCGCGCCTACCAGGCGATCGGCGACGACGCCCAGCAGATCTTGACCCTGCTGGAGCACCAGCCCGACCACCAGCTGGCCCTGACCGACAAGAGCTCGCCGGCCGAGATCAAGGCCGTCCTCGGCATCAGCAAGGGCCAGTTCAAGCGGGCGGTTGGCCACCTGCTCAAGGCCCGCCGGGTGAGCCAGGTCAACGGCAAGCTCCTCTTGCTGCGGGGCGAATCGGATGACTGATTCACCCCTGCAACCCGCAATCAGCGGCTTCTTGGCCGAGCTTTCCCAGCGCCGCTCCCCGAACACGGTGGCCAACTACGGCCGCGACCTCAAGCGGCTGGCAGGCGGGCTGGCGGCGATGGGGGTGACCAGCTGGGCGGCGGTTGACCACTACCGGCTGGTGACTCTCTTCGCGAACCTGGCAAAGGAGAGCCGGCCGGCGACCGTCCGCCGCTGCCGGTCCAGCTTGCGCCAGTTCTACCACTACCTCCTGGTCAACCAGCTGGTGACCAGCGACCCGACCACCGGTCTGCCCCTGCCCAAGCCAGCGGCCCCGGCCCCGGCGACCCTCAGCGAAGCCGAGGTCGCCCGCCTGTTGGCCACCTGTCCGGGGGACAGCCCCCTTTCCCTGCGCGACCGCGCCCTGCTGGAGGTGCTCTACGCCGCCGGCCTGCGGGTGAGTGAGGCCCTGGCCCTGACCGGGGGCGACCTCGATTTCTCCCTCGGCGTGCTGACCGCCCGCGACCGCCAAGGCCAGGAGCGGCTGGTGCCGGTCGGATCGGTGGCCCGGCGCTGGCTCAAGCACTACCTGGCCAGCGGCCGCCCGGCCCTGACCGAAGATGAGGAGGGGCCGCTTTTCGTCAGCGCCCGCGGCCACCAACTGAGCCGCCAGGCGGTTTGGCAGCTGCTCAAGCGCCAGGGGGAAGTGGCCGGCCTGGCCAGCCCGGTTGCCCCGCAGACCCTGCGCAACAGCTGCGCCGCCCACCTGCTGGATAACCAGGCCGACTACCTGGTCGTCCAGCAACTGCTCGGCCGCCAACTGCCGGGGGCGCCGGTGGTTCCGCTCAGCCGGGTGCTGGCCGTCTATAATCGTTGTCACCCCCGGGCAAAGGAGGAAGACTAATGCTCGTTCGCTACCGCGATGACTACCAAAAGATCGTCCTGGGGCTGTTGTCCTTTAGCCCCGACCTTAATAACTACGACCGCCTGCGCGAGGAGATCGACTGGAACCAGTCCGACGCCCACCCCCTCTACTTGTGGAAGTCGCCCTACGCCGACCAGTTCGTCGGCGTGGCCGTGCTCGAGGTCGGCAAGGAGTACGTCCTCTTGCGGCGGCTGTCCTTCACCCCCAGCGAGCGGTCGGGCAAGAACGTCTACCAGTTTCTGTCGGCGATTGCCGATAAGTACGCCCCCAAGCGCCTGATGGGCACCCTGGCCACCCAGCCGCTGATTACCAACTGGGAGCGCAGCCGTGACTTGCGGATCAAGCGGGGAGGGGCGGCCGATGACTAAGGAAGACCTGACCACCACCCCCAAGCCCTTCGTCCACCTGGCCGACTTTGACGGCCCGCTCGACTTGCTCTTGCACCTGATCCGGACGGACGAGCTTGACATCTACGACATCCCGATCGAAAAGATCACCCGCCAGTACGTGGCCATCCTCAGGGAAAACCGCCAGCACCAGCTGGAAATCGCCGGCGACTACTTCGTGATGGCCTCGACCCTGATGCGGATCAAGAGCCAGCTCCTCCTGCCGGCGCCCCCGGTGGCGGTCGAAGAGGAGGTGGAAGAACCGGTCGACCCGCGGGCCGAACTGGTCGACCAACTGCTGGAGTACCAGCGCTACCAAAAGGCGGCCAAGCACCTGGAGAAGAAGGCGGCCGAGCGCCAGCGCGAATACACCCGCGAGGCGATGGCGCCGCCGGAAGAACTGATTGCTTCCCGGGTGGCCCCGGGGGTGACCGTGGACCAGTTGAAGGCGGCCTTCACCGCTCTCTTAAAACGGCGGGCGGTCCCGGAGCTGCCGGCGGAAACCACCGCTCCGGAACGGGTGACCGTTGGCGAGCGGATCGACTACATCAAGGCCCAGCTAACGGCCCCGACCCGCTTCGTCGACCTCTTCGCCGACCAGCTGACCCGCGACAACCTGGTCACCACCTTCATGGCCTTGCTCGAGCTCTGCCGCCACCAGGTGGTGGTGGTGACCCAGCCGGAAGCATTTGGCCCGCTGATCGTGACGAAAGGAAGCAGATTTGATGAATAACCAAGCCAAAATTGAGGCCCTCCTCTTCATCGCCGGTGACGAGGGGATTACCAGCGGCGACCTGGCCACCCTGACCGGCCTGCTCAAGCCGGCGGTCCGCGGGATCCTCGGTCAGCTGGCGGAAAAGTACGCCACCGACGAGACCTGCGCCCTCAAGCTCCTGGTCAGCGCCGACACCTACCGGCTGGCCACCAAGGGCGACTTGGCCCCGGTGGTCAAGGATTACTTTGCCACCCCGCTGACCGTCCCGCTCACCCCGGCCCTGCTCGAGGTGCTGGCGATCATCGCCTACAAGCAGCCGATCACCCGGATCGAGATCGACGACTTGCGCGGGGTCCAGAGCTCGGGCTCGATTCAAAAGCTGGTCGTTCGCGGCCTGGTGACCACCAAGGGCCGGCTCAACGTCCCCGGGCGGCCCTTCCGCTACGTGACCACGACCGCCTTCTTGGACTACTTCGGCCTCGCCGACCTCGGCGAGCTGCCGCCGCTGCCGGAATCGGCCGACGGAATGATTGACAGTGACCAGTTCGCCCAGGCCCTGGCCCAGCGACGCAAACGGATGGAGGAAAACTAATGGAACGATTGCAAAAGGTGATTGCCCACGCGGGGGTGGCCTCGCGGCGGGCGGCGGAGAAGCTAATCCTGGCCGGCCGGGTGACGGTCAACGGCGCGGTGGTGACCGAGCTTGGCGTCAAGGTCAAGGCCAGCGACCAGGTGGAGGTCGACGGCCAGCCCCTGCACCACGTCGCCCCGGTCTACTACCTGCTCAACAAGCCGCGCGGGGTGATTTCCTCGGCCAAGGACGAGAAGGGCCGCAAGACGGTGGTCGACCTCTTCAGAGAGGACGGGGTTGAGGAGCGGATCTACCCGATCGGCCGCCTCGACTACGACACCACCGGGGCGCTGATCCTGACCAACGACGGCGAACTGACCAACCGGCTGATGCACCCGCGTTTCGCCGTCGACAAGGTCTACGTGGCCAAGGTCAAGGGGGTAATCACCAACGACCAGCTCAAGCAGCTCCGCCAGGGAGTGGTGGTTGAGGGGCACAAGACCGCCCCGGCCAAGGCCAAGCTGATGTCCACCAGTCCCGACCGCAAGCACTGCCTGGTTAAGCTGACGATTCACGAGGGCCACTACCACCAGGTCAAGAACATGCTGAAGGCGGTCGGCCACCCGGTGGTTAAGCTCCACCGCGAGGAGTACGCCGGCCTCACCCTGGCCGGCCTGCCCTCGGCGGGGCAGTGGCGCAAGCTGACCCCCAAGGAGGTCAAGGTCCTGCAGAAATTGGGCAAGTAGCCTTGTTTGCCAGGAAAAAGAATGGTATATTGAGTGCAATCAAATGACGGAAGGTCGATCAGTAGGGTCCCCACCTCAAGGGTCAGCGAACCGGCGGTTGGTGAAAGCCGGGCAGGGTGGGGATGGCGAATTCCCCGGCCAATTTCGCCCGGGCTGGTTGGCCCCGATACCCGCCGACAAGAGTGGGGGAACTTCCCTCAGCTAGGTGGTACCACGGAGAAAATTCGTCCCGGCTAAGCACATGCTTGGCCGGGCTTTTTGTTTGCCTCTGAAAGTCCCGTGCGAAGCTCGCCGGGGGCCCACTAATTAGCAAGCTGGATTGTGATTACAAGGAGGAGAATCGATTGAAGAAAACCGTTGGCTTTAAGGAGAGCGTTGCCCTCCTCTTGCTCATGCTCGTCATTTTGGGGACGGGGGTCATCCACTTTGGCCTCGCTCCCAACGTGCCGGTATTGATGGTAATTGGCCTCTTGTTGGGCTGGCTGCGCCTGCGCGGCTTTTCCTGGGGGGAGCTGATGGCCGGCATCAAGGAGGGGATCAGCACCGCCGTCATCCCGATCTTCATCTTCCTTTTGATCGGGGCCCTGATCGCCGTCTGGATCCAGGCCGGGGTGATTCCCTCGCTGATGGTGGTCGGCTTCCATTTGATTAGCGCCCGCTACTTTGCCCCCTCGGTCTTTCTGGTCTGCTCCCTGGTCGGGGTGGCGATCGGCAGTGGCTTCACCACCATTTCAACGGTCGGGATTGCCCTCTTTGGGATGGGAACCACCCTCGGGGTCAGTCCGGCCCTGACGGCGGGGGCGATCATCTCCGGGGCGGTCTTCGGCGATAAGATGTCGCCGCTGTCGGATTCGACCAACCTGGCGGCCGCGGTGGCCGGGGCCGACCTCTTTGCCCACCTCAAGAACATGCTCTGGTCGACCATCCCGGCCTTCCTCTGCTCACTGGCCGGCTTCTTTGCCCTCGGGTTGACCAGTCACCAGGCCACCAGCGGCCGCCTGGCCAGCACAGTGGCCGTCCTCAGCAGCCACTTCGCCATTTCCTGGTGGGCGGCCCTGCCGATTGTCCTGATGTTTGCCTGCGCCTGGCGGCGGGTGCCGGCGATCCCGACCCTCTTCTTGAACATCGCGGTCACGATCGGCCTCATCTACGCCTGGCGGCCGAACTTCCGCCTCCAGGCCCTGGTTAACCTGATCCAGGACGGCTACGTGGCCAAGACCGGCAACCAGGCCGTTGACTCCCTGCTGACCCGGGGCGGGATCAGCGCGATGATGGGGACGGTCGCCCTGATCCTGATGACCCTGGCCCTCGGCGGGATCCTGATGCACACCGGGATCATCGAGCAGGCGATGGCCCCGCTGACTGCCCGCCTCACCAAGCCGGGCCGGCTGATCTTCGTGGCCCTCTGCGCCGGGATCGGCGTCAACCTCTTTGTCGGCGAGCAGTACCTGTCGGTAATTTTGCCGGGGAACGCCTTCAAGGACGCCTTTGCGCGGATCAAGCTGGCCCCGCTGGCCCTCAGCCGGGTGCTGGAGGACGGCGGCAGCGTGATCAACTACCTGATTCCCTGGGGGGTGGCCGGCTCCTTTGCCGCCGGTACCCTCGGCGTGTCGGTGACTGCCTTTCTGCCCTTCACCTTCTTCAGTCTCCTCTCGCCCCTCTTTTCCTTCCTCTCGGGGCTAACCGGGATCGGCCTCAAGTGGCAAGAAAATGTCCAAGATTAGCAACCGCTTTCTTTTATCCTTGCCAGGTGGGGCGGGGGATGGTAAGATAGGGTTGTACACAGGTACACAATTAAATATTTAGGTTTGTCTTCAAGGCAGGGTGCAATTCCCGACCGGCGGTGATAGCCCGCAACCCGGTTTTCCGGTGGAATCTGGTGAAATCCCAGGTGCCGACAGTATAGTCTGGTAGATAGAAGATTACCGCGTTCAATCGATGATTAACCCCGGGGGACAAGCTTATTTCGCGTCCCCCGGGTTTTTGATTGGCGCGGCCCAATACCTACTCGTGAAGGCGACCTCACAGGAGGTTTTTGTCATGACGATTTCTCATTCCCGCATCCAACGCTACACGGTGACGGCCTGCTTCGGCGCCCTTGCCTTCGTGCTGATGCTCTTCGAGTTCCCGGTGATTCCGATGGTCTCCTACCTCAAGTTTGACTTCTCGGACTTGCCGGCGATGCTCGGGACGGTGATGTACGGCCCGGTGGCCGGCCTGGTGATCACCCTGATCAAGTTGCTCTTGCACGGGGCAACGCGCGGCTTCTCGCCGGTCGAACTGCTCGGCCTCTTCGCGAGCCTCTGCTCCTCCCTGTCCCTACTCTTGCCGGTGGCCTGGTTCTTCCGCAAGGGTAGCAAGTTGAGTCTCAAGCGGGCCCTGACCTGGAGCGGGATCAGCGGGACGGTGATCTTGACGGTGGTAATGACCGTCTTTAACCTCTACGTCCTGACGCCAATGTACATGAAGCTCTTTGGTTGGCAACCAACCCTGCCGATCCCGAAGCTGATGGCCTTCGGGGTGCTGCCCTTCAACCTGATCAAGGGGGCCGGCTTGAGCCTCGTCTTTGCCTTCGTGATCACCCGGATGCGTCACTACCTGCACCTCGGGGAGGAAGCGTAATTCCTTTGCGGAGTTTCGGGACCAGTTCCCGGAACTCTTTTCTTTTGCCCAAATTGGCGAACCGACTTTCGTTTTCAACGAAAATCGGTTAGAATAACAGTGGTAACGATCAAGAAAATAATAATTCGCCGCTTGCAAGCTAGGAAGGGAGGAGAGGCAGGTGGACTTTTTGTTGACCCTCTTTGACCCCCAGCCCCGCCGGGTGCGGGTGATCGAGGGGGTGCTGACCAACAAGCGGACCGTCACCAACCTCTACTGGGGCCGCCACTATGGCCTGCTGACCTATCTGGGGGCGGCCCACTGGCTCAAGCGGCCGGCCTACGACCAGTGGCTGGCCCAGCAGGTGGCGGCCGGCAACCTCCAGCTCGACGAAGCGGGCCTCTTTGCCCGCCTGACCCCAACCGGGCTGGCCCGCAAGCAGGCCTGGCAGGAGGACCACTACCGGCCCCGCTTTGGTGGTTGGACCTGGCTGGTTAACCAGGACCGCTTTGCCGCCCGCTTCCTGCTGGCCTTCCAGTTGGTGTCCGAGTTTGCCCACCACCAGCGCCACTACCAGCCGCTCAGCCTGCCCTTTGGCGAGCGCCGGCGGGTCCGTGACTGGTTCTTGGCCCAACCGGCCGGGATCAACCGGGCGGTGGCGGCCGAGCTAACCCCAATCCTAGCCAAATTGAGCGAAAGCGACGAGCGCCTGGCCCTGCTTTTTACCTACCGGTTGATTGGTCACCGGACCGCCGGTTGGGCGGCCCCCCAGGCCCAGGCCGCCCTCGGGGTGACCGCCGCCGACCTTCCCTGGTTGGAGCGGGACGGCTGGCTCTTCTTGGCCAGCCGCCTCCGTCACTCCCGCGGGCCGCTGGGGAACCTGCTGGCCCCGCTGATTGCTGACCACCCGGTGGCCGCCAGCGCCCACCAAACCCTGGCCGCGATCCGGGGTGGCCGGCCGCTGGAAGCGGTGGCCCGTACCCGCCACCTCAAGGAGAGCACCGTTCGCGAGCACCTCCTCCAGGCGGCCCTGCTGGCCCCGCGGGAGGTCGACCTGGCCCGCCTCCTGCCGCCAGCAATCGAGCAGGAGCTCCACCGCCGCTACCCGGGGCCGGCCAGCTCCTGGCACTTTGCGCCCCAGTCGGCAGCGGCCGGGCGCGAATTCTACTATTTCCGGCTCTGCCAAATCAAGGAGGAAAACGATGCGCTTGACCCAGCTACTCCAGGACCACTTTGGCTTTGACCATTTTCGCCCCGGCCAGGAAGAGACCCTCAAAGCCGTCCTGGCCGGCCAGGACACCCTGGCAATTTTACCGACCGGGGCCGGCAAGAGCCTCCTCTACCAGCTGCCGGCCTACTGCCTGGACGGGGTGATCCTGGTGGTTTCGCCCCTGATTGCCCTGATGCAGGACCAGGCCGACCGGATTGCCCGCCAGGGGGACTTCCGGGCGGTGGTCCTCAATTCGGCGGTAACCGCCGCCGACCAGCGGGCCATCCTGGCCACCCTCGGCGACTACCACTTCATCTTCACCTCGCCGGAAACCCTCGGCCGGGGGCCGATCATCGGCGCCCTCCGTCAGTTGCAGATCAGCCTACTGGTGATCGACGAGGCCCACTGCGTCTCCGAGTGGGGGCCCGATTTTCGCCCCGAGTACCTCCTCCTCAAGGAGGCGCGGGCGGCCCTCCGGCCCAGCGCCACCCTGATGCTGACGGCGACCGCCCCGCCCCGGGTAGCCGGCGACCTGCTGGAAAAGCTGGGCTTTAACCCCTCCCGGGTGCGGACGGTCCGCCGCTCGGTCAACCGCGAAAACATCTTCCTGGCGGTCAAGCAGGTCGAAACGGCGGCCGAAAAGCGCTCCTACCTGCGGGAACTGTTGCCCCGCCTCGGGGCCCCGGGGGTGATCTACCTTTCGAGCCGCAAGGAGGCCGACCAGCTCGCCGCTTGGGTCAGCGACCAAACGGGCCTGCGGGCGGCGGCCTACCACGCCGGCCTCGATGCCATCGGCCGCTACCGCCTCCAGACCCAGTTCATGCACAACGAGCTGGACCTGATCTGCGCCACCTCGGCCTTCGGGATGGGGGTCGATAAGAACGACCTGCGCTACGTCATCCACTACCACTTGCCGGCCAGCCTGGCCGCCTATGCCCAGGAATTGGGCCGGGCCGGCCGCGACGGCCAGCCCGCCCTGGCGCTTTTGCTCTACGCCCCCGGGGATGAAAGTCTGCCGGCCCTCCTAAACCAGGTCGAGCTGCCTTCCCAGGCGGTGCTGGAGCGTTTCCTGGCCGGCAAGCTGCCGCTGAGTGCCCTCGGCGAGCGGGGGAGTGTGATCGCCTTTTACCTGCGCCACGGCTATTCGCCGGCCCGCCTGCCGGCCCTCTTTGCCGCCCAGGGGAAACTGGCCCAGCAGCGGCTGGCGAAAATGGTCGGCTACGTTAAGGAAAGGGGCTGCCGGCGCTCCTACTTGCTGACCGCCTTTGGGGAGCCGGCCCACCCGCAAACACCCTGCTGCGATTGTCACCAACCGGACTGGCAACCGGCGATGCTGGGCCTGCAACCGGCGGCGGCCCACCCCCGCTTGCAGGCTGACTGGCGGCGCCAGCTGGCGGCCCTGTTGAAACTGGCTCCAGGAAGCGGGGAAGATCGCTAGAAGTCGGGGGAAAACTCTGCTAAAATTAGAACATTAGGCCCAATGAGGAGGGAAGAAAATGAAGCGTCGGGAAGACGAACGAGCAGAAGGCAACCACTTGTGGGATAAGACCTTTGAAGACAACCAGGACCTCGATAAGGAGGGGAACCTGTCCCGAACTGAGCACCGCAAGCAAAGTTCCGCCACCTCGCGGGTAACCACGATTCTGGTGGTGCTGATCATCATCTTGGCGGCCGCCCCGGTTCTGTACTGGGTGAACCACGAGAAGTCCTTTAGCCACCCGAGCCAGAAAACCGAGCAGGTGGCCTCAACAACCAGTTCTAAAAAAAAAGCCAGTTCCAAGTCGGCTAGCAGCGCGAGTAGTAAGAGTTCAACTAAGCTAAGCAAGGGGAAGTCAACCACTAGCTCGAGCACGACTAACACCAGTTCAACCAGCACGAGTGCAAGCAGCAGCAGTTCTTCGACTAGCGCCAGCTCGAGCTCGGCGGTCTACGCCACCGTTGAATCCGGCCAGGGGATCTACCGGGTCGCGGTCAACAACGGGCTGACGGTCAGTGAACTGGCCAAGTTAAACGGGATTTCAACCACCGCAAAGCTCTACCCGGGCGAAAAGCTGCGGGTGCGGTAAGTTTGGAGGAGAAAAGGAAGAATGAAGGCGTTACAAGTAGCTATTGACGGGCCGGCCTCCGCCGGCAAGAGCACGGTCGCCAAGCGGGTGGCCAAGCGCTTCGGGTACGTGTACTGCGACACCGGGGCCATGTACCGGGCGGTCACCTGGGCGGCCCTCGACCGCGGGGTGGCAATCGATGACACCCAGGCGGTGGCGGACCTTGCCCACCAGATCGAGATTGACTTCAAGCCCGGCGACCCCGAGCAGCGGGTCTTCGTCGACGGCACCGAGGTGACGACGGCGATCCGCCAAAACGAGATCAACGCCAACGTGTCGGCGGTGGCGGCCATCCCGGCCGTCCGCGAGGAAATGACCGCCCAGCAACGCCAGATTGCCGCCCGCGGCGGGATCGTGATGGACGGTCGCGACATCGGGACCACCGTCTTGCCCACGGCCCAGGTGAAGGTCTTCTTGGTGGCCTCGGCGGCCGAACGGGCCCGGCGTCGCTTTGAGGAAAACAAGCGCAAGGGGATTGCCACGACCACCCTGGAAGAACTGCAGGCGGCGATTGAACGCCGCGACAAACTCGATTCCGAGCGGGAAGTTTCGCCGCTCACCCAGGCGCCGGACGCCACCCGGCTGGACTCAACCCACCTGACGATCGACCAGGTAGTGGACGAAATTAGTGGCTTGATCAAAAAAAGTGCCAGCAATTAACTTTTTGGCCTAGCCAAAGCCAGCTTTTTCTAGTAGAATGGTGGCTAGAGTTGATTGTTGCAAGGAGGATATTTTTAGATGGCTGAAATCGAAAACAATAACGCGATGTTAGAAGCGCTTGACAGCATCAAGCAAGTAAATGTTGGTGATGTTGTTAAGGGCAAGGTGCTGCAAATCGATGACGATCGCCAAGCAATCGTCGGGATTGAAGACGCCGGGGTTGAAGGGATTGTTCCTGCCAACCAATTGTCCACGAAGCCAGTCGACGACATTAACGATGTCGTTAAGGTTGGCGACGTTTTGGACCTGGTGGTCATCTCCAAGATTGGGAGCGATAAGGAAAACGGCAGCTACCTGCTTTCTCACCGTCGCTTAGAAGCCATGAAGGTTTGGAATGAAATCCAAAAGAAGTTTGAAGCCGAAGAAACGATCACGGCCAAGGTTACCCAAGCTGTTAAGGGTGGGTTGGTTGTTGACGCCGGCGTTCGTGGCTTTGTTCCAGCCTCAATGATTACTGACCACTACGTTGAAGACCTGAAGCAATTCGTTGGTCAAGAGCTTGAATTCAAGATTATTGAAATCGAACCAAGCGAAAACCGCCTGATCCTTTCCCACAAGGAAATTGTTAAGGCGCAACACGAAGCCGCTGCCAAGAAGATCTTCTCCGAACTGGCTGCCGGTGATGTTGTTGAAGGGAAGGTTGCCCGGATGACCAACTTCGGGGCCTTTATCGACCTCGGTGGGGTTGACGGTCTGGTTCACGTTTCCGAAATTTCTTACGACCACGTTGACAAGCCAAGCGACGTCTTGACTGCCGGCCAAGACGTTAAGGTCAAGGTCCTCAGCGTGGACCCAGAACGGGAACGGATCTCCCTGTCGATCAAGCAAACCTTGCCGGGCCCATGGGATGACATCGAAGAAAAGGCCGCCGTTGACACTGTGCTCGACGGGACCGTTAAGCGCCTGACCAGCTTCGGGGCCTTCGTTGAAGTCTTCCCGGGGGTTGAAGGGTTGGTTCACATTTCCCAAATCTCCCACAAGCACATCGCAACCCCTGCCGACGTGCTGAAGCCGGGGCAAGAAGTTAAGGTTAAGGTTATCAACGTCGACCCAGAACGGCAACGGCTTGGTCTGTCGATCAAGGCCCTCGAAGAAAAGCCGGCTGACGCTGACAACGGCAACCGGGGGAACCGCGGTTCCCGGCGCCCACGGCGGAACAACTACGCCGCTGACGCTCCGGAAGAAGAAAGTGGCTTTACCCTTGGCGATCTGATCGGTGACGAACTGAAGAACGCCGGGAAGTAATCATTAATCAATCAAAAGAGGCCGGGATGATTCTCGACCTCTTTTTCTATTCTGTGGCCGCCACCTCGTGGCCCACTTCGGAAAGGAGAATCTTATTATGGCAAACCCAATTGTCGCCATCGTTGGCCGGCCGAACGTCGGCAAGTCGACCCTCTTCAACCGGATCGTCGGCGACCGGATCTCGATCGTCGAGGACACCCCGGGGGTTACCCGGGATCGGATCTACGCCCACGCCGAGTGGTTGGGCAAGGACTTCAGCCTGATCGACACCGGGGGGATCGAGCTGTCCGACCAGCCGCTAGTCACCCAGATCCGCCAGCAGGCCGAGGTGGCGATCGCCGAGGCCGACGTGATCGTCCTTGTCGTCAACGTCCAAAACGGGATCACCGACGCCGACGAACAGGTGGCCCAGCTCCTTTACCGCTCCAAGAAGCCGGTCGTCCTGGCCGTCAACAAGGTTGATAACCCGGAGCGGCGGGCCGACATCTACGACTTCTACTCGCTGGGCCTTGGTGAGCCCTTCCCGGTTTCCTCGGTTCACGGGGTGGGCCTCGGGGACCTACTCGACGAGGTCATCAAGCACTTCCCCGAGGAGAAGAACCAGCAGGCCGACGATACTCTCCGCTTCAGCCTGATTGGCCGGCCGAACGTCGGCAAGTCCTCGCTGGTCAACGCTCTCCTGGGGGAGGAGCGGGTGATCGTCTCCGACATCGCCGGGACCACCCGCGACGCCATCAACACGAATTTCACCGCCGACGGGCAGAAGTTCACCATGGTTGACACCGCCGGGATCAAGAAGCAGGGGAAGCTCTACGAAAACACCGAGCGCTACGCCCTGATGCGGTCGATGAAGGCGATCGATGACTCCGACGTCGTCTTAGTCGTCCTCAACGCCGAGGAGGGGATCCGCGAGCTCGACAAGCACGTTGCCGGTTACGCCCACGAGGCCGGCCGGGCGGTGATCATTGTTGTTAACAAGTGGGACACGATCCCGGACCGCGACCAGCGGACGATGACCGACTTTACCAACCTGATCCGCCACGAGTTCCAGTACCTGGCCTACGCGCCGATCATCTTCGTCTCGGCCAAGACCCGCCAGCGGCTCAACAAGCTGCCGGAAATGATCAAGACCGTCGAGGCCAACCACCAGCGGCGGGTCCAGTCGGCCGTCCTCAACGACGTCCTGATGGATGCCCTGGCCGCCAACCCGACGCCAACCGTCAACGGCCGCCGGCTACGGGTTTACTACGCCACCCAGGTGGCCACCGCGCCGCCGACCTTCGTCGTCTTCGTCAACGATCCCGACCTGATGCACTTCTCCTACCAGCGCTACCTGGAAAACCGGATCCGGGCCGCCTTTGACTTCACCGGGACGCCGATCCGGGTGATCAAACGCAAGCGCAAGTAGGCGGGGCACTTAATTTAATGAACAATTTTGCCTGCTTGGTAGCGGGGAGGAGCAGAATTTAGTTTCTTGTTTAGAACGGGCTTAATTTCATTAAAAAAATTGGTAAGACGAGGCGAAAATGCCTTGCTATCAAGGTTTTGCTATGCTATGCTAGGTTTTGAAATGAAGTGTTTCGGCGCTTGTTTCGTTAGAATTGGAAATTCCAGTTTTAGCATTCACGCGCCCGGCCCATGCCGGCGCGAATGTTGGAGGTGAAACACATGGCAAACAAGGCAGAATTAGTTAACGACGTTGCAAGTGCAACTGGTTTAACCAAGAAGGATGCAACCGCTGCGGTTGACGCAGTTTTCAGTTCCATCCAAGCTTCCCTTGCAAAGGGGGAAAAGGTTCAATTGATCGGCTTTGGTAACTTCGAAGTTCGCCAACGGGCCGCTCGGAAGGGTCGCAACCCGCAAACCGGTCAAGAAATCGAAATTCCTGCAAGCAAGGTCCCAGCATTCAAGCCGGGGAAGGCTTTGAAGGACGCGGTTAAGTAATAATCCTTGACCAACCAGGATCCGTCTCCGTTTCGGGGGCGGATTTTTAATTTCTTCAAATCAAACCCGGATATTTGATGATCGTTAACCAAAATTTGTTCACCTTTTTTTGCTGCAAACCGGCCATTTGACGGCCTTTGTGTGATATAATTTTCGGTAATCCAACCCGGGGCGCTCCCGGGAATAGCAAAAGGAGTGATTTTGATGACGGATTCTTTGTACCTGAGCCCGAGTCGGAAGGTGGCGCGGCTGAATTTCAACGCCAGCTACCCGACGAGCGTCATCTCGCTGCTGAATACGCCGGACCTTCAGACCTTCGCGGCCGCCTTCTTGAAGGCCGAGCACCGCGACGAGATCAGCGGCAACCTCGAGGCCCTGCCGGCCAAGGACTACCTGGCCGTTTTCTCGAAGGTGCTGATTGACGATCCCCACGCCTACGACCACTTCAGTAAGGCCGCCATCCTGGCCAGCCTCGAGCGCTTCTACTCCTTCTACCGCTCCTTCTTGCGGGTTTCGGTAATCAAGACCGCTACTACCAACAAGATCCTCGGCCAGGAGTTCCGCCAGGTCGACCGCCGCTTCAACGAGTTGGTGGTCGAGGCCTACCGGATGCTCGAAGAAAAGCTCCAGGGCTTTGAAAACCACACCTACCGCGAGCTGAGTGCCGGGACCAACGCTAGCCTGTTGACCCGTCAGCTGGCCGCCAAACTGCCGGCCGAGTACGCCGCCCTTGAACCGATTTCAGTCATCGACAAGGTGATGCTGCGGCCGCCGCTCCTGATGCACACCATCTCCAACAAGCGCAAGGGCCTCTTCTCGGCCGTTGATACCAACCCGATCGGCCGCTTTGCTGGCAAGCCGAGCGAGTGGCTCTGCTACCCGGCCAAGATCGGCACCAGCCTGGCTTTGATCTACTTCCACCTCGACTACCTGGTCAACGGCCTCGCCCTGGCCAACCTCTTCGCCCTCGCCCCGCAAAGCGAGCTGGCCGGCAAGAAGCCGGACCTGATCCTGCTCTTTGGCCAGAAGGAAACTGCCGGGATGGTCAGCCACTACCACCACGACGAGCAAAATGACATCTGGGTCGGCGAGGTGCCGTATACCGATGACACCACCTACTTCGGCTACATGAAGAAGATGGCCCTGACCCTCCACAACCTCCACGAGATCGACCGCGGTCGCCTGCCGATTCACGGGTCGATGGTCCGGATCCGCTTCGCCGACGGCCGCGCCAAGACGGTCGTCTTCTTCGGTGACTCCGGCGCCGGCAAGTCGGAGTCGATCGAGGCCCTCCAGGAGGTGGCCGACCAGCAGATCGTCGCCGTCGACACGATCTTCGACGACATGGGCTCCTTTGCCCTGACCGCGAACGGGACGGTGACCGCCCGCGGGACCGAGACCGGCGCCTTCGTCCGCCTCGACGACCTGGCCAGCTCGGTTGCCTTTGCCAACATGGACCGCGGCGTCTTCTTGAACCCCGAGCAAAAGAACGCCCGCGTCATCATCCCGGCCGCCCCGTACGCCGAGGTGGTGGCCAACCACAAGATCGACATGTGGCTCTACGCCAACAACTACGACGACCAGGTCGGCGTCCACCTCTTCGATGACGAGCAGGCGGCCAAGGAGGTTTTCATCGCCGGCAAGCGCCGCGCCCTCGGCACGACCGACGAGGTGGGGATGACGACCACCTTCTTCGCCAACCCCTTTGGCCCGGTCCAGGAAGAGGCAAAGACCCGGCCGGTGATCGACCAGGTCTTCGCCGCCCTCTTCAAGCAGGGGACCCCGGTCGGCGAAATCTACACCCACCTCGGCACCGACAAGTCGGCGGCGGCCCTCCACGAATCGGCCCGCCGCCTCCTGCAGCAGCTGCTGGAAAACTAGTCATCGCGCTTACCAGGGACCGGAAGCAATTTCCGGTCCCTTTTTCGTGGCCGCCCACCAAAAAAGCGGGTACAATAGAAGTTATCAATCTCGGTGGCGGCGGCCCGCCGCCACCCTAGGGAGGAACATTGTGAGCGAATCATATTCAGAAAAAATGTTAACCGCGATTGAGCTGGGGCAGCTGGACGAGGCCAAGAAGGACTTCGCCTGGGCCCTGCGCGAGGACGACGACGACCTGCTCTTCAACCTGGCCGAGCAGCTCTACGCCCTCGGCTTCTTGCACCAGGCCCAGCGGACCTACCTCAAGCTCCTCGAGCGCTACCCGGACGAGGACGAGCTGAAGACCAGCCTGGCCGAGATCGCCGTTGACGAGGGCAACAACGACGAGGCGCTGGCCTACCTGACCCAGGTCCACCCCGATTCGCCGGCCTACCTGCAGTCGCTCCTGGTGGCGGCCGACCTCTACCAGACCGAGGAACAGTTTGAGGTCAGCGAGGCCAAGCTGACCGCCGCCTACCAGCTGGCCCCCGAGGAGCCGGCGGTCCTCTTTGCCCTCGGCGAGTTCTACTACTCGACCGGCGAGTTCTCCAAGGCGATCGACTACTACTTCGCCCTGATCCAGCAGGGGGTGGCCGAGTTCGCCCGGGTCGACATCGCCGGCCGGCTGGGGATGGCCTACGCCCAGAGCGGCAAGTTCGACCAGGCGCTGGGCTACCTGCAACAGGTGGCGCCGGGCTACTTGACCAGCGACATCCGCTTCCAGACCGGGCTGACCCAGCTCAACCTCAACCAGGAAAAGGCGGCGATCGTCACCCTAAAGGAACTGATCGAAGACGACGCCCAGTACGCCTCTGCCTACCCGGCGCTGGCCCAGGCCTACCTGAAGGAGAACCACCTCTCCCAGGCCCTCAAGGCGGCCCAGGAGGGGCTGGGGGTCGACGAGTACAACGAGCAGCTCTACGCCCTGGCGGCCGACATCGCCGGCAAGCTGGGGGAGGGGGAATTGGTTGACCAGTACCTGACCAGGGCCCACCAGCTGGCGCCGGACAACCTGGCGATCACCCTCAAGCTCAGCAACTACTACCTCAGCCAGGGCGACCACGAAGCCAACCTGGCCCTCCTCAAGCCGGAGGAAAAGACGGCCCAGGACCCGCAGGTGGAGTGGAACCTGGCCCAATCGCTGCAGGCAAGAGAGGACTTTGCGGCGGCCGCGGCGGCCTACGAAAACGCCCGGCCAACCTACTGGGACAACCTGACCTTCCTCAAGCAGCTGCTGACCTTCTACCGGGAGAGCGGCAACTGGGACCAGCTGGAAGACACCCTGGCCCACGCCCTGACCCTGGCCCCGGACGACCCGGACCTGAACGAACTCGACCAGCAACTGGCCGACTAAGGAGGAATCACAATGCCCACCTTTTATTGTTATTCACGCTGCTCCACCTGCAAGAAGGCGGCCAAGTGGCTGGCCGCTCACCAAGTGGAGGTAAAGAAGATCGACCTGGTCGAAACGCCCCCGGCGGCAGAGGACCTCGAACGCTGGATCACGGCCAACCCGGACCGCAACCTGCGCTACTTCTTCAACACCAGCGGCCAGCACTACCGCCAGCAGGGGCTAAAGGACAAGCTTGGCCAGCTGACGGTCAAAGAGGCGGCGGCCCTCTTGGCTAGCGACGGCAAGCTGATCAAGCGGCCGCTGATGGTCGAGGGTGACCACGTGACCTGCGGCTTTAAGGAAGAAGTCTACGAGCAGGAGTGGCTCTAGTTGCAAGTTTATTCTGCTTAAAACGTTACATCCTGAATGAAAAGGCGGCGGAAGAGCTTCCGCCGCCTTTTTGTTCAAAGTCAAGGCTTGATAATTTCAAATTTGGGGTTATAATTAGATAGAATTTATTATTATTTACCTTTTATACAAGCATGAAAGGATGTTGCAATTATGGACGAAAACAGTGGCAAAGCCAAGAAAATTACCACCATCGGCTTGGTCACGATGATCATTACCACCATCTTCGGCTTTGGGAACGTCTCCAACGCTTACCTGCAGATGGGGTACGGGGCGATCTTCTGGTACGCCCTGGCCGGGATTTGCTTCTTCTTCCCCTGTGGCCTGATGATGGCCGAGTACGGCTCGGCCTTCAAGGACGCCAAGGGGGGGATTTACTCCTGGCTGGCCGGCTCGATTGGTGAGCGGATGGCCTTCATCGGGACCTTCGTGTGGTTGGCCTCCTGGATCGTTTGGATGGTCTCGACCGCTTCCCGGGTCTGGATCACCTTCTCGGCCCTGATCTTCGGCAAGGACACGACCGGTTCCTGGTCGCTCTTCGGTCTCAACTCGACCCAAACGATTGGCCTGCTCGGGGTCGTGATGATCCTGGTGGTCACCTTCATGAGCTCGCGGGGGATGGACGCCATCGCCAAGATCGGCTCGATCGGTGGGGTGCTGACGATCGCCGTCAACGTGATCTTCATCGTTGTTTCCTTCGTGGTGCTCTTTGCCAACCACTTCCAGCTGGCCCAGCCGATTCACTCGGCCAGCGACTTCATGACCTCGCCGAACCCGTCCTTCCAGACGACGATCGCGATGATTTCCTTCGTCGTCTACGCCATCTTCGCCTACGGGGGGATGGAATCGCTCGGTTCGGTCACCGATAACATGGACCAACCGGAAAAGACCTTCCCGCGCGGCCTGATCATCGCCTCGGTCTTCACCATCGGCACCTACGTGTTGATGATCTTCATGCTGGGCTGGTCGATCAACTACAAGTCGCAAATGACCAGCTCGAGCGTCAACCTGGGGAACGTCACCTACGCCGTCTTCAACTACCTGGGGATCGCGATGGGGAACGCGCTCGGTTGGAGCCACGCCGCCGCGGCCAGCTTCGGGGTAATCATGACCCGGACGGTTGCCCTGGCGCAAACCGCCGGCTTCCTCGGCGCCCTCTTCATCCTGATGTACTCGCCGATCAAGGCCTTCATCATCGGCTCCGACAAGCGCCTCTGGCCGGCCAAGCTGACCGAACTCAACAAGGCCGAGATGCCGGCCAACGCCATGTGGGTCCAGGCGATCATCGTGTGCGTGATCGTCTTCCTGGTTGCCTTCGGGGGCTCGGCCGCCTCGCGCTTCTATACCATCCTGACCGACATGGCCAACGTGTCGGCAACGGCGCCCTACCTCTTCTTGGTCGGGGCCTTCCCCTTCTTCAAGAAGAAGCACTACGAGCAGAGCTTTGAGGTCTTCAAGAACCACACCTGGACGACGATTCTGGTCTGCTTCGTCGAAGTGATCCTGCTGGTCGGGATCCTCTTCACCTTCGCCGAACCGCTGATCGAACACGACTACGAGACCGCCTTCTGGACGATCGCCGGGCCGTTCTTCTTCGCCCTAGTTGCCTTCCTCTTCTACCAAGTAGCCGGCAAGCGCAACGGGGTCGACTAAGCAATGAATGCAAACGGCAGATTGTAAAATTTAAGTTGAACATTTAAGTGGACAGAAAAACCCATCAAGGTCTTTAATGGTGTTACCACAACATTCCATTAGAAAGAAGGACCTTAATGGGCACCACTATTTTATCATTCCAGAACCGCGTTGTCATTGAAACGCTTCATAATGAAGGACGTTCCTTACGATACATCGCTAATTACTTAGGCTTTAGTAAAACCACAGTCTTTAACGAACTTCACCGGCTCAACGGTGAGTATCAAGCTGAACTAGCGCAAACTGACTTTGAACGCAAGGTTAGTCAACGGGGGCGGAAGTCTTCACTCACTAAAAGCCTTAAGCACTTGATTGAGGAAAAGATTCAAGTCCAGAAGTGGTCTCCTGAACAAGTTGCCCATGTAGTTGGGATTGCCTACAAGACGGTCTATAACTGGATTGATCAAGGATGGCTTGATGTACAGTTACCCGATTTGCCTGATCATGGAATTCGTCGTCATCGTGCTAAAGAAAAGCGTGGTACGTTCAGTCACGGCCGCTCCATTGAGGAGCGTCCTCATAAAGTCGAAACTCGCCAAGAATTCGGCCACTTTGAAGCTGATACCGTACTTTCTGGCAAACGTAAAGGTCAAGCTGTGGCGACTTTTGTGGAGCGTAAGAGTCGCCTGACAATTGTTAAACGGCTCCATGGTCGCGACAGTCAGTCCATGACTCAAGCCGTACTTGAACTAGCTAGTCAACTTCAAGACAAACTCAAGACGCTGACCGTAGATCATGGTAAAGAGTTCGCTAACTACCAGGCAATTGAGCAGCTAACTGGTACTCCGGTTTATTTTGCTCATGCTTATTCACCACATGAACGCGGCAGTAATGAGAACCGTAACCGAGTTTTACGACGCTTTATTCCCAAAGGTCAAGCCATTGAAGAGTTAAGCGATCACAAGCTGATTCAAATTAATTGGTATTTGAATTTCCGGCCACTTAAATGTCTTAATTGGCATACACCAATCGAGATCTTCTTGCTTAACCTACGTCACTAAATTCGTTCAAGTTATTTCTTGCAATCTGCCACAAGCAAAAAAAGTCGTTTAAACGAATTTGGCTATTAGCAGTACTAATGGTCTTCTTACTAGGGCTCGAAAACTTAGCCTTACTTTCTAATTTTACATTACAGGAGTTTGGACCAAGTTTAATCAAGGGAATTTACTGGGGCTCCAATGTCCCAGTGCTAGGTGTAATGAGTGTCGGCGTAATGTGGTTTATGTTCGTTTTCTTTTGGTCTAAATTTCTGTTTGATCTATTGTAAGTTTTGTTACCAGATATTTATTCTGGCTTAATCTTATTTGTTTTATCCGGTTTGTCTATGATATGGTGTCAAAATTTTGCGCATTTTTTGCCTCAAGCGCTGGATATTGTGCCTATTGCAGCATTATTTATGTGGATTGGTACATTTATTAAGGAAAGCGTTGACTTTGATAATTTAACCGGCTTGAATAAATTAGTCTTTACTGGTCTTATTATAATATGGGCCGGTTGCTTTATTTGTAAAATTTACATTGAGCTGTCGACGCGGCACTATCCAGGATTATATCTACCAATTTTCGAAGCAGTCGGTGGGACATTTGTTGTTGCCTTTTTTGCTAAATTGCTCCCATCAGGGAAAGTATCAGAGTTCTTTCAAACCGTTGGGAAGCATACGCTGGCAGTTTTGTGTATTCATCATTTGGACTTATATTGGGTCATTTGGGGAGATTATATCCAATCTTGGCCAGTTGCTGTAATTGTAAGATTAATTGTAGATTTAGTATTATTAGCACTAGTTATTTACTGGCAACATTGGTTTGCTAAACGTAAGAAATCAATTTAATTAAGACATTATTATCAGGTCTTAAATGAGCGCTTTTGTCTACTTTTGTGGTTAGGAAGATAGATACAAACCGTTATAACGATGGAATTCAGAATTTTGAAAGTAGTGAGGAGAAAATATGAATATTAAAACGAAGAGAATACTTCTTACAGTGTACTTCTTTTTTATTTTTGTATTTATATCAGGATTTAGTTACAAAACTCCTTTTATGGACGAAGATTTAGACTTAACGTTAAATTCATTTAACGCTATTATTTATGGAAGTATTTCAGATTATTTTAACTGGAACGGTCGTTTCTGGGGACAGACGTTTTCACGTCTTTTAGCCTCCTCTGGTCAGTTGATATCTAGTATTGTTGCCGGAGTTTTATTTATTATATTAATTATGCTAATTTCCAAATTAGCTGGAGCTTATGGTAGGAATGAAATTTTCTTAAGTAAGATCATCTTGATTACCGCTTTTTTAATAGTTATGGTGCCAGACTTTGGAAGTGTCTACATTTGGCGTGCAGGTGTTGGTAATTATTTAGCAATGGGGATTATTGAGCTTTTGTATTTATTCTGGTTTTTTAAAGACGATATGGGCTCTAAATCGCTTTATGTTTGCATTTCAGTAATTCTAGCCTTTATTGCTGGGTGGGGGAATGAGAACACTTCTGGAGCGGTATTATTGATAACGTTACTGAATTTATTAATTGATTATATTAAAAACCGACGAATCCAATGGGATAAGTGTCCAGGTGTTGTTGCCAATTTGTTAGGGTTAATTATACTGGTTTTCTCACCGGGTGATCATGCCCGAATGGTAACAACACATCCGGATTATTTAAAAGAGAGCCTTTTTAATCGCGCGGTGGCAGGGCTTTCGCGGATTTGCCATTATATTTTATCTAATCACCTGTTGGTAATCTTTATAATTTTTGTGGTCCTCGCTTACTTGAGTAGTGTATTTTTATACTATTATCGCGGAATAAAAGATAATACCCGTTTATTAAAATCAGGAACCTTTATTATTAGTGGCCTTGCTGGAATCTTCGTTATGATTTTATCACCTGAGGGAATGGATACTGGCCGGACATACTTTGGACCAGTTGTTTTGCTAATAATTGGATTGATGTTACTGATTCCCGATGTTACTAAGAATCGTCGCACGCAAGGAATTCTAATTTCATGCACATCTATTTTTATAATTTTTACTAGCTGTACCGCCTATCGTGGTATTAAGGAAGCAATGATTTTTAATGATCAATTAAGTGAAAGGTATCATACAATTAAAGCGGAAAAAGCTAAGGGAGTTAAGATTGTTTATTTAGATCCCCTTTATGTACCTAGTAGTAAATTTTCTGTTATTGGTTCTTATTATGAATTATCTAGTGATCCGAAAGCATTTCCTAATGCAGCTTATCAACGTTTTTATGGTGTAAAAGTTTTACCGAAGAACATGGAGAAGAACAAAAATGGCGAGGTTTCACGCTAATAAATTAATTGATTTGGCAGATTGTAAAATTTAAGTTGAACATTTAAGTGGACAGAAAAACCCATCAAGGTCTTTAATGGTGTTACCACAAC
>CALVGV010000020.1 GCA_944327195.1 uncultured Limosilactobacillus sp. | reverse complement strand
GCGTTTTCTATTTTTTACGCGAGAAAGCCTAGAGTCGCGGTGGTTAGCCGTGATTCTAGGCTTTCAAGTTTCAGTAACTATGAAAAACAATTGCAGAGTGCCCAATCAAGGGTAGAAGAGGCTGGCTATGCAGCAAGCAGTACGGCAAGTGCACAATCTGCTGCATGGTGGGTATATAACAGCGCGCATTATACTTTTTCCGGAGCAGAATCCGATTATAAGTATGCGATCGCAGCTGCTGAAGATGCGCGGAAGCAGGAAAACAGTGCGCAAGCCGAAATCGAACCCGCTCAGGATAAGGTGGATTCCGCACAGAAAGCGGTTGATGATTTTAATCAAACGGGTGTAATGAGTAGTGCAAGTGCAGAATTGGCGATGGCACGAAAGCAGTTGGCGGATGCCCAGTCGAGTGCGTATGAGACGCTTTATGAAGCGCAACAAAATCTGGAGTCTGCTAAAGCAGCAGTCGAATATAAGCAAGACGCTCTGGACTCTGCCCAACAAGTTGTAGAATCAGATAAATCCTATCTAAAAGAGTTAAGCACACAGTATGATTCGGCGAAGGAAAAGTATAATATAGCTCAGAAAGCAGTTGAGGACGCACAAAAAGAAATCAATCGGCTTTACTCCGAAATTGGGAACCAAAATAGCATTATTGTGCCGGTTGATTATAAACAAGCAGTCGAAGAGTACGAAGCACGGAAGCTAAGCATGACCGGCTTAAGCACCTACTTTGATCAGCAACAGCGGGTTAAATATACTCAAAATGAAGAACTGCAAAAGATTAGTATAATTGCAGCTAACTCATCCCCAGAAAGTGGAGCTACCTATGCCTTGACTGATTCGCAACTAAAGGATTTGTCGATTTTTGCTGCAAGAACTATTAACCGAATCCGCTATCAACTAAACGCGCCCCAAATTAAGGTAACTCAAGGGGCAATATCCTATGTAAACGAAGCACTTAATGATTATCGCCAAAATAATAATACCGAATTCGAAGGTGTACTTGAAAATGAAAATCTTAAGTTTGGAACGGATTCACTAGTATTATCCCTTCCGCTGAGCGAAGAGACGCTTGATGGTTGTTATGAAGCTGTTTTTAACATAATTCAGAACGCTTTCTTTGGCCAAAACGATCACCTTAACTTTGACTGGAGTCAAGGCCTCATCAATGGTATAGGATTAAATGGGACCGAAGAATATCAGAACCTTGCTGTGGCGGTTGATCAACATGGGGAAGTCTACCTCGTATTCTTAAAAGCAATTGATAATCCGAGTTCGGTGCTTGCACCAACCAATTCATTCGATGAGCAAACGATTTTTACTGATTCGTCGCTTGATACGAATGACCTTTATGATCAACTGGCGAAATATACTGATCAGCTGACGTAGGCCCAACAGTCATTGCAAGAGGCGGAGGGAGAATTAGCGAATATTTCGGATCCTCTTTCAAGTGCTCAAAGCAATCTGACACGGAGTTTGGAAAATGCCAAGCAATGCAAGGAGGACCTAGAAACTACTCAGAAAGAGCTCATAGAATATACGAAGGAAGCTGCCGAAGCTCAATCTAATTATGACCAACTAACAGGGGAAGATTCCGAATTACAGGCTAAGGTTAATCGCCTAGAAAAGAAATGGAACGATATTTCTTCCATAGCAGAGACCAAGTTAGAAAACTTAAATCAAGCGAAGCAAGATCTGAACGAAGCGATCACAAGCCTTGAACAAGCGAAAGCAATTTTGCAAAGTAGCGAAGAGTACCTAAAGAACTCAAAAGCCACCTATTTGAGTGTGAAAACCGCTAATGACATTGCTACAAATTCTTTAAACGAAAAAACGAAGCAAAAAGAAGAGGCTATTCGAGCCTTGGATGAGGCACAGGGAACGTATAGTTCAATCGAAAATTCGCTAGCCGAATGGTACTCAAAATTGGATCATGCCCGAGACGCCTTGGCTACTACGAAGAAGAAAATGGACGTCGAGTTGAAGAACGCACAAGCAACGTTCGACCAGGCGCAAATGTTGTTTGATTCACTTCAGCGAGATGCCGAAAATAAGGCGCAATTTTTAGTGCAAGCTCAAGCAGAAAAACGAAATGCGGAATTAATTTTGACCTTAGCAAAAGGACAACTACAGATTTTGACTAGTCAACTACAGTACTTCCAAAAGCAAACTGCTAAGAGTGAAGCAACAAGTAAGGCCTTGAGTGAAGCACAAAAAACGCTGGAAAAAGCGCAGGAAAACTATAGCCAAGCCCAAAACAATCTCGAAGAAGCAAAGAAGAACAATTTGAACGCTCAAAATACTTTGACTGCTTCAAAAAGTGCTTTGGATCGGGCCCAATCCACTTTGAATATGATTCAGACCATTGAGAGTGTAAACAAAGCCGATCCAAATCAAAGCGAAGGTAAGGAAAGTGATAGTCAACCAACTAACGAACAAAATAACAGTCAAACAACCAATAACAAGCAGTCCACAAATGATAAAGAAAGTAGTCAGTTAGTTAATGACAGCGATGATCAAGGTGATGACCATAATCAAGTAGGTAATGATCAGCAAACTGGCCAATCTGGCGAGCATGAAACATTTTCTGAGCTGAGCGGTAAAGAGAATAGCAAGCAAGAGAATCAGTCAACTGATGACAAAGTAGTTAATGATGATCAGCAACAGGATTCAACTGATGACAAGGTAGTCAACGATGATCAGAAGCAAGGTTCAACCGCAACTAGCCAGCAAAACCCGTCAACTAAGGACGAAAAGGCTGGGACTAGTGACGCGGTAACCACTAGCGCAGCCGCTACTAAGACAACGCCAACCGCAACGCCAACCACGACCCCTACTAAGGCAACCAGCGAACCAACCAAGTCCGCCACCCTCCCGCAAACCGGGAACGCCTCCGCGGCCGCAAGCACCGGGCTCGGGCTTGCCAGCCTGCTGGGGATGCTCGGCCTGGCCGGGGTTGCCAAGCGCAAGCGCCACAACTAAGCTCATTTCGTAACCTTTTTGTTCACCAACGATGAAAAGGGCGGGAGAATCGGTCTCTCCCGCCCTTTTTTGGCGCCTTCTTAAGCTTCCCTTCGCGTCCGCTTCACCCCGGGCTACCACTTTCGCCCTAAATTCCCCATTCCCGGGGGCTGGAACGATAAATTTTGCGGCCGCAGGCGGGGGAGCTGATATAATAAAAGGCGGGCGGGAAGGGGCTTTCTTTAATTCCTTTCCTTGTTTCCCAACTGGCCGTTGCCAATCACGGGCGCGGCCCGGTCCCCGGTCACTCCCTAGCCGACCGGTGCGGGCCCCGGGTGCCTGCCACCCGAAATTTTACGGAACGGCAACCGTCGTTTTCCAGGAGGAAAATATGCTTTACTTTTTAAACGATAACTACCAAGAAAACAAATCGGGGATCGAGCACGCCCAACTCAAGCGACTCCGCCTCTTCAAGCACTTCAACCAACCGGCCAAGATTATCACCCGCCAGTACTCCAACGAGTTTCACCTGGTGATGGATCACGCCGGCGTCGACCCCCACGACTACGTCAACCTCTTCGACTACTTCCAGGAGGCCGTCGACGTCAAGCCAAAGACCGTTACCCTAAAGGACCTCCACCTGAACCCAAAGTGGAAGCGCAAGGCCGACGGCATTAACTACAACTACTACCAGGACGACCGGCGGGTGATGTACGTTCGCCGGCGCGACAACGCCAAGAAGACGATCATCAACCAGCAAATCTTCGACCGCTTTGGCAAGCTGGTCAAGGTGGTTTGGTACGACGTCCGCGGCTTCAAGTCGGTTGAACAGCTCTACGACTGGAACAACCGGATCACCGCCGAAAACTACTACACCCCGAGCGGCCGTCTTGCCCTCTCCAAGATCAACTTCAAAGACCAGCGCGACAAGGACTTGGTTTCCTACGAGCTCAACTACCAGGGCCACGACTATCACTTCAACGGCCTAAACGAACTGACCGCCTTCTTCTACGACCAGATCGTCGACGACCCGCAAGTCAACGAGGGCCAGAAGGTCGGCCTGATCGTCGACCGGGTCTTTGAAATCGGTTGGTCGGTCCTCCACATGAAGAAGCGGGTCTTCCGCGTGATGCAGCTCCACAACGACCAGGTCAACGACAACACCGACATCATGCACTCCTCGCTCAACTTCAACTACGACTGGGGGCTGAAGAACGCCGCCCAGTGGGACGGAATTGGCGTCTTGACCCCGCACCAGCAAAAGGACGTTGAGGCCCGCTGGCCGGAGTCGAAGATCTACATGGTGCCGAGCGCGATCGTGCCCGACGAGGTGCTGAACGCACCGCGGGTTGACTTTAAGACCCGCAAGAAGCACCAGGTGGTCGTCGTTGCCCGCCTGTCACCGGAAAAGCAGCAGGACCACCTGCTCAAGGTCTGGCCGCGGATCCTGAAGAAGGTGCCCGACGCCCAGCTCGACCTCTGGGGATATGCCAACGACAACTTCGACAAGCAGCTCAAGAAGATGGTCGACGAGGAGGGGATCGGCTCCTCGGTTCACTTCCGCGGCTACGCCGAAAAGGTGCCGGAAATCGATAAGAAGGCCCAGCTGATGGTCCTGCCGACCCGCGGTGAGGGGCTGGCGATGGCCTTGGTCGAGGCCCTCTCCTACGGCCTACCGGTGATTGCCAACGACATCCCCTACGGCCCGAGCGACATCGTGGTCGACGGCCACTCCGGCTACCTGACCGAAAACGGCAACCTCGACCAGCTGGCCGACAAGATCATCGAGCTCTTGACCGACCAAAAGAAGCTGGCCAAGTTCAGCCAGGGGGCCTACGAGGACGCCCACCGCTACTCGGAAGAAAACATCATGAAGTGCTACCAGGAAAGCATTGACGACATGGAGGAAAAGTAGATGGCATACTTTGTAAACGAGTTTTTGTTTGAGCGCAATTCGAGTGTTGAACACACCGAGTTCAAGCGCCTTGCCCTCTTTGCCGCCCACAAGCACCCGGCCAAGATCGTCTTGACCGGCTTTGCGCCCAACCTCTACCGGACGCTCGACCAACTGGGAATCCCCCAGGACCAGGTGCTCAGCCTCTACGACTTCTTCGGTGACACCCAGGACGTCACGCCCTTCCACTTCCACCTCGAGGACCTCCACCTGCCGGACGAGTACATCGTCGGTAGCGGCAATAACTTCCGCGAGGTCCGCTATGGCGACCAGTTGATCGCCGAGGTCCACTTCTTCGGCGGTACCTTCGGCCAGGTCGAGCACGTTGACTGGTACGACCGCGCCGGCCAGTTGACCAAGATCCAGCGCTACGACATCCGCGGCTTCAAGGTCGCCGAGGAGTTCTACGGCACCAAGGCCAAGGAAAAGTACTACGTGCGCTTCTACCGGCCAAACGGCACCGTCTTCCTCGAATCCTACTTCGTTGAATCGACCACCGGGACGCCGATCAATTCCGAGCTGGTCCTCCGCGACTACCAGGGGCAGGACTACTTCTTCGGTGACCCGAGCGAGCTGGTGGCCTTCTTCCTCGACGAACTGAACCGCCAGGCTGGCGGCAACCAGGTCTTCATCGCCGACCGGCCGGGGACGGTGGCCCACCCGATGCTGATGATGAAGTCCAAGGCCCGCCGCTACCTCTGGTTGGCCACCAACCAGGTCGCTAGCCGCGAGGACCCGCGGACGGCCGCCTACCTCGACATCTACACCGAGGCGCTTTCCAAGCCAAACCTTAAGCACTGGGCCGGCCTGATCGTCGCCACTGATCAGCAGGCGGCTGACCTGAAGGCCCGCGTCGGCAAGGCGGTGCCGATTTACACCATCTCGCCGGCCACCGAGCAGGTTGGCGCCGCCAGCGAAAAGGACCGGCTTGCCGGCCAGGTGATCGCCGTCGGCCGCACCGGCGACGACAAGGGGACCCCGGCCCTGATTCAGGCCTTCAAGGCCGTTCACGCTTCGGTGCCGAACGCCAAGCTGACGATCTACGGCTACGGGGGCGACCACGCCGCCTACCAGCAACAAATTGAGGCGGCCGGCCTGGCCGGGGTGGTCACCCTGGCCGATTACCGCCGCGACCTGACCGGGGCGTACGGCACCGCCCAGCTCTTCGTCGACACCAGCGAGAGCGACAACCTGCCGTTGGCGATGGGCGAGGCCCTGGCCCACGGCCTGCCGGTGGTTTCCTACGACTACCAGTACGGCCCGGCCGAGTTGGTCGACGACAGCTGCGGTCGCCTAGTCAAGGTCGGTGCGATCGACCAGCTGACCAAGCAGATCACCACCATCCTGCTCGACGACAAGCTCCGGCAAAAACTGGCCGCCGGCGCCCTGGAAAAGGCCAAACAGGTTACCAGCGGTACCGCGGCCTGGGCGGCCTGGGAGCAGTTGCTGGCCTAACCAAGAAGCGGTTAAATTTGGAAAGGATTTGTTAAATCGACTTTCTTTTTGTGCATCGCCGGGGCGGGGTTGCTATAATCGTCTTAAATTATTTAAGCGAGGTGGCACGATGATGGTAAACCTATACTTTCACACAAATGACCCGTCGAAGCGCAAGGCCGTCAAGTGGTTGGAGGCCCGCGGCATTGAGGTGCAACAACGCAACCTGGAAAAGCAGCCGCTGACCAAGGCCGAAATCCGCCAACTGCTCGCCCTCTCGCTGGACGGGACCGACGACTTGATTTCGATGCGTTCCCGCGACACCAAGGCCCTCGGGCTCGGCAAGCGGACGATCACGATTGACGAACTGACCGCCGCCATCCAAAAGAGCCCGCGGATCCTGAAGAACCCGGTGATCTTCAACCAGTCCAAGCTGGTGACCGGTTTCGACCAGGAAAAGATGGGGATCTTCGTTCCAAAGGCCCAGCGCCGCTTGGAACTGCGCGAACTGCTCGCCAAGCTGGCCCCGGCCGCACCACAGTTGCAGCCGCAGCCGGTAACAATCTAACCCGAATTCTAATTGGCTCGCTCCCCCGGGAGCGGGCCTTTTTTGGTCCACGCAAAAACCCGCCCTTCCCGGATTCGGGAGGGCGGGTTTGGATTACTTTTGGTGCTTCTTCTTTTTGGGCTTGCTTCGCTTTGCGGGGGTTGCCAGTTCCGGCACCTGCCAGAAAGGGTAGGCGGCGGTGTCGAGGGTCAGGTCCACGAAGCGGTTCCCCATCTCCTCGCCGTCCATCTGGCCAAACTCCAGCGAGGTGGTGGAGTAGCGAACCTGGCGGGCACTGTAGCGCTTGGCAAAGCGCGAGTGGGCCAGCTTGCCGCGGGCGAACTGGATCAGCTGGTTGAAGGTCACTAGCCAGTTCTTGCGCTCGGCCACCAGCAGGTCGAGCTTAGGGTCGGTCAGGCTGGTATCCGGGGCGATCCGGAAGCCGCCGCCGATGAAGGGGTGGTTGCTGGCAATCACGATGTAGGCCTTGTGGAAGGCGTCGTGGTACTTACCGTTCTCCACCTTCAGCTCGAAGGGTTGCTGGTCGTAGAGGGCGCCCAGGGCGTTGGCCAGGTAGGAGAAGTGGCCGAGCCTGAGCTTGTTCATTTGCTTCTTGCGCTTGGAGGCGTTGGTCTTGCTGACGATCGCGGCGTCGTAGCCGATGCCGACGTTGTTCAGGAAAAAGCCCTCCTCGCCCTTGATTGCCTCGTAGTAGTGGCCGACGGTGATCAGCTTGCCTTCGGTGGCGGTGAGCACCTGGTCGAGCGCTTTAATCGGGTCGGAGTTGATCCCGTAGCCGCGGGCGAAGTCGTTGCCGGTGCCGCTCGGAATGTAGGCCAGCGGCAGGGGGTTGCGCCGGTTCTGCTCGCTTTGCATCAGCCCGTTGAGGGTCTCGTGGAGGGTGCCGTCACCACCAATCACCAGCACGATTTCTTCCGGCTGGCCGGCGAGGCGGTCGGCCACCTTCTTGGCCAGGTAGGTGGCGTGCTGCGGTCCCCGGGTGAGCCAGGGGGTGTAGGCGATCCCGGTTTGGTTGAGGCGGCCCTTGATCCGTTTCCAGGCGCCCTCGGCGTTGCCGCCGCCCGCGTGTTCATTGATGATAATTGAAAAATGCATTCCGCATTGTCCTCCGTCAGCAAGCTTTACTTCACAAGCAATTAATTAAAAAGGGGAGGCGCAAAACAGCCTCCCACAGATAAATGGTCCCCAAGCGGGGAAACCTCGTCGCCCTGGGGCTAGAAGGTCGTTAATTCAAAGGCGCCACTTTCCTTTTCGTATTCGAGGGCCTTTTCGGTTAACAGTTCGACGTATTCGATGTTGTAATCGGTATTGTTTTCGACCATTTGGCGGGCAGCTGCTTCGGAATCAGCTTCGACGTAGATCGATTGGGTGTTTTCCCGCCGCGGGGTCATGGTCTTGTCGGGTTGGAAATAAATCTTAAAAGTCATCGCCAAGTGCTCCTCATTCTTTATTTTGCCAAATACTAATCTATTCTAGCACACAAAGCGGCGCCCTGTCGCCCAAAATCCCCCTAAACTGTGGTATCCTAGGGGTGAAAGTGAAAGGGGTTGATGGGGATGTCCTTAATTATCGGAATTGTAATCGCTTTTCTACTGGTGGTAGTGGTCTACCAATTAATTCATTTGGCCCTGGTGAAGCGGGCAACCCTGGTGGTCCAACGCCAGGCCCAGCGCGAGACCAATCAACAGGTCCTGCCAATTTTGCAGGGGCTGATCGGCGATGCGGCCCCCAGCGACTCCCAGCTCGTGGCCGACGTTTGGGGGAAGGGGGTCCTCGCCTTCGAGTACGTGGTTGACTTGACCGCCCTGGACGCCGGCCAGCGCGCCGCTTTAACCAAGGCGGCGGTCCTCGATGGCCTGGTGGATGCCGGCCAGGCCCCGGCCTACCGGCTAACCGACTGGTGGACCTACGAGCAGACCCTCCACCTCGAAGTGGCCCAGCTGTCCAACGAGGCGACGATCGAATACGTCCACGACCTGAAGAAACTCGACCAACCGGTGGCGGGGGAGGAGTAATCCCTAGTTGACCGGGAAAAGTTAACAAGCAAAAAACCGGCCCGGTGCGCACGCTTCTTGCATGCTCACCGGGCCGGTTGTCGTTAGAATTAGCTGAACATCACGGTGCCTTCCGGGGCCTCGAACGGGGCCTTCTTGTTGATGTGGTCGTAGAAGAGCACGCCCTTGAGGTGGTCGATTTCGTGTTGGCAAACGATCGCCGGGTAGTGCTTGAGCCGCACCTTGTGTTCCTGGCCGTCAACGTCGGTGTACTTGAGGGTGATCCGGTCGTGGCGCGGCACGTAGCCCGGGATGTCCTCGTCAACCGAGAGGCAGCCTTCCCCCTCGGTCAGGGCCCCGTACTGAACCGATTCGCTGACGATCACCGGGTTGATGATCACGTCCTTGAAGACCGGCTTACCGCCCTCTTCTTCGGCCGGCACCAGCACCGAGGCCATCTGCTTGGACACGCCCACCTGCGGGGCGGCCAGGCCGACCCCGGCGCGGAGGCCGTACTTTTCACACAGTTCCGGGTCCTGGCTGACTTCGAGGTATTCCATCAGCTTGCGGGCCAGTTCACGGTCTTCGGCCGAAAGGGGAAATTCCACCTTGGCCGCCCGCTTGCGGAGGACCGGGTTGCCGTCGCGGGTAATATCCTTCATTAAAAACACTTTTTCTTCCTCCATCATTAAAGATCTATTCCAACCTAGTGTATCACAGAATCATTGCCACCCAAATCTTTCCCGCCGTTGACCCAAAAATGGTAAAATAGGAACAATTGGAAAAACGCGAAGGGAGCGCTTAACATGGGTGATAATTACGCATACCCACTCGATCCTAGCTGGTCGACGCCGGAAATCGAAGCGGTGGTTGCCTTTTTGAACACCGTTGAGGCCGCCTACGAGGGTGGGGTCGATGCCAAAGATGTTTTGAGCAAGTACCGCGCCTTCAAGCAGGTGGTGCCAAGCAAGGGCGAGGAAAAGCAGGTCGGCAAGGCCTTCTTTGCGGCCAGCGGCTACCAGCTCTACGAGGTCGTCAAGGCGGCAACTGCCGTTGGTAGCGGCACGGTGCAAATCGGCTAGGCAGGGGGTGAGACGATGGCAAACTTAGACCAAGAACTGCAGGCATTGATGTGGGAAACCCGCCAGCGAACCCTTGACCAGATGGCGGCCGCGGACTTCCGCGTTGCTACCAAGTCCAGTTTCAACGACCTGGTGACGACCGTTGACAAGAACAACGAGCGCTACCTCACCAGCAAACTGCGGGCCCTCCAGCCGGCCGCCCAGATCATCAGCGAGGAGGGCTTTGGCGACGCGGTGACCGACCCGGCCGGCCCGCTCTTCATCGTCGACCCGATCGACGGCACCCTCAACTTCGTCAAGCAGCGAGACGACTTCGCGATCATGCTGGCCTACTACGTTGACGGCCAGCCCAAGCTTGGCTATATCATGGACGTGATGGCCGGCAAGCTCTACCACGGTGGCCCGGAAGTCGGCGTCTGGTGCAACGACGACCGCCTGCCGGAACCGGCTAACCGCAACCTCCGCGACTCGCTGGTTGACGTCTCGGCCTCCTTGCTCGGCGCGGGTTACCCGGGCCTGCGCGAGGTGGTGGCCCAGGCTAGCAGCCTCCGCCTCTACGGCAGCGCCGGGATCGAAATCGTCCGCGTCCTCAAGGGGCAACTGGGCCTCTACCTGTCCAACCTGATGCCCTGGGACCTGGCGGCCGGCCGGGCCCTGGCGGAGGGCCTCGGCTTGGCGGTGAAATCAATTGACGCCCCCCAAGTAGATGTGTTATCATCTAACCTTGTATTAGTAGCGACCAAGCAAGTCGCGGCCGAGGTTGCCGCCCTTGTTAATTAGCCGACTGACTGTGACGCACCGGTCACAGTTTTTTTATGAAGAGCTTGCCGCTGGAAAGAGAAGAAAGGAAGAATCAGACATTGACTGCGCGTGACGACATCCGAAACATTGCGATCATTGCCCACGTCGACCACGGGAAGACGACCCTGGTTAACGAAATGCTTAAGCAATCCGACACCCTGCCGGAACACTTTGACATTCAAGACCGGGCAATGGACACCAACGCCATTGAACGGGAACGGGGGATCACGATCCTCTCCAAGAACACGGCCGTGAAGTACGGCAAGTACCAAATCAACATCCTCGACACCCCGGGCCACGCCGACTTCGGTGGGGAAGTGGAACGGGTTATGAAGATGGTCGACGGGGTGTTGCTGGTGGTCGACGCCTTTGAAGGGACGATGCCGCAAACCCGCTTCGTGCTCAAGAAGGCCCTCGAACAACACCTGGTTCCGATCGTGGTCATCAACAAGGTTGACCGCAAGGGGGCCCGGCCGGAAGAAGTAGTTGACGAAGTGCTCGACCTCTTCATCGAACTCGGTGCCGACGAAGACCAACTCGACTTCCCGGTAATCTACGCTTCGGCCATGAACGGGACTTCCAGTTACGACTCCGACATCGCCACCCAGGAACACACGATGAAGCCGCTCTTCGACACGATTGTCAAGACGATCCCGGCCCCGGAGGACAACTCCGACGAACCGCTCCAGTTCCAAGTGGCCATCCTCGACTACAACGACTTCGTTGGCCGGATCGGGATCGGCCGAGTGGTTCGTGGGAAGATCAAGGTCGGCGACCAGGTAACCCTGCTCAAGCTCGATGGTTCCAAGAAGAACTTCCGCGTTACCAAGCTCTTCGGGTTCTTCGGGCTCAAGCGCGAGGAAATTCAGGAAGCCCAAGCCGGTGACCTGATTGCCGTTTCCGGGATGGAGGACATCAACGTCGGTGAAACCGTCGCTGATCCGGACCACCCAGAGGCACTGACCCCGCTGCGGATCGACCCGCCGACCCTGCAAATGACCTTCCGCACCAACGACTCGCCGTTTGCCGGTCGCGAAGGGGACTTCGTAACTTCCCGCCAACTGGAAACCCGCCTGCGCTCCGAACTGCACACCGACGTTTCCCTGCGGGTTGACGACACCGACGACCCGGGTGCCTGGACCGTTTCCGGCCGGGGGGAACTCCACCTCTCGATCCTGATCGAAACGATGCGGCGCGAAGGTTACGAACTGGCGGTTTCCCGGCCGCAGGTTATCTACCGCGAAATCGACGGCGTGGAATGCGAACCGTTTGAAGAAGTGCAAGTTGACACCCCGGACGAATACACCGGTTCGGTAATCGACTCGCTCAACAAGCGCAAGGGTGAAATGCAAAACATGGAGCAGACCGACAACGGCCAAACCCGGCTGATCTACCTCGTGCCGTCACGGGGCCTGATCGGTTACTCCACCGAATTCATGTCCCTGACCCGCGGGTACGGGATCATGAACCACACCTTTGAAAAGTACGCTCCGGTAATCAAGAACTGGAACCCGGGTCGCCAAAAGGGGACTCTGGTTTCGATGAACGCCGGCAAGGCGACGACCTACGCCATGATGGGGATCGAATCCCGCGGGACCCTGCTGATCGACCCGGGGACGGAAGTCTACGAAGGGATGATCGTTGGGGAAAACAGCCGGGAGAACGACATCACGGTTAACATCACCAAGGGGAAGAACCTGACCAACGTCCGGGCCGCCGGGTCCGACGAAATGGCGCGGATCAAGACGCCAACCCACCTTTCCCTTGAAGAATCGCTGGAATTCTTGAACGACGACGAATACTGCGAAATCACGCCGCAAAACATTCGCCTGCGCAAGCAAATCCTGAACACCAACGCCCGGGAAAAGGCCGCAAAGCGCCGCAAGCAAGCGCAAAGCAAGTAATTAAATCAAGCAACAAGGCTGGGGGAACCCGGCCTTGTTTGCGTTTTGGGGTGGTGGAGGGGCCGGTGCTCCGGAAAATTGCGGGCCGTGACGATGGTGGGCACAACTTTGAGCCCCTCCGGGTCTCAAAGCTTGGCCTTTCACTAGGCGATAAATCGCCAAGTGAAATTTCACCATCTTGGCCCGCATTTTCCTCCGCTCCGGCCCTGGCGACGCAACATTCCTAATGCAACTGCTTGTGAAAAGGCATCAACCACTATGAGTGCTTACAAGTAGTGGTTTGAGCGATTAGTTGAGTAAACGTAAGATACAACGTTTGCGGCTTTCTCAATATCGATAGAATCTAATCGTTCTTCGAAGCGGGAAGAAAAGCATGTTACTAGTCGTCTTACTTTGCTCAGCTTTGACTAAAGAGATGTTAGTAGTCCTTGGTCCCAATAAAGGCATTTTGACATTTTTTAGCCCTGGAGCTCCTTGAAGTGATGACAAAGTTGCCTTTGGCGGTTGGCAGCATGCTAACTTGTGTGACGTTGGTGCCAATTGACAATCAGTAACTAGTACGCACAACCGCTGCCGGGCCGGAGCGGAGCGAATGGGTGGGCCAAGATAGCGAGATTTCACTTGGCGGGTTTCCCGCCTAGTGAAAGGTCGAGCTTTGAGACTCCGGAGGAGGCTCAAAGTCGTGCCCGCTATCGTCACGGTCCCGCCCACTTCGCGGAGCGGAGGCCCACCCCGTTCCAGTCTCCCGGAAGCTACTCCCCGGAGGCCTCACCATCGTCACGGCCCGCAATTTTCGCGGAGCGGAGGCCCTCCACCGTTTTCTATAACCACCGCGCGCCATTAGCCAACCTGCGGTATAATCTTGGGTAGACGATTTTCATTTTGAGTGGTGAATTCAATGCAAAAATTTATGCGCAAGCTGAGCCGGTTTGACTTCTGGCTCCTGCTGCCGTACCTGATCCTGTGTAGCATCGGGGTGGTAATGGTCTACTCGGCCAGCGCCGTCATTCGGGTGCAAACCGGTGGCTCGCCAACCACCTACCTGATCAAGCAAACCATCTACGCCCTAATCGGCTTTGCGGTGGCCTTTCTGGTCTACAACATGAACCTGGAGTGGTTTCGCAACCGGACCTACCTGCGTGACGGGATGCTCCTTTTGCTGGGGGCCCTCCTCTTCGTCAAGGGCTTCGGGGCCTCGGTCAACGGGGCCCAGGGGTGGATCAACCTCGGGGTCATCTCCATCCAGCCGGCCGAGTTCGTCAAGTTTTACCTGATTACCTACCTGGCCCACATTTTTACCTCCTACAAGGAGTACCCGGAAAACTACTACCGCGGAAAGTTGTGGAACCCGGTCATCATTTGCGGCCTCTTCGTCGCCTTGATCCTGGTTCAACCCGACACCGGGGGGGCGGCAATCAACGTGGTGATCTGCTTCGTCCTCTTCCTCGCCGGGGTCTCCCAGTGGAAGGTCGGCTCAACCATCCTAGCGACCGCCGTTGGCCTGATCATCGTCGGCCTGCCGATGGCCTCGAGCTGGCTGGCCAACCACCTCAGTGGCTACAAGGTGGCCCGCTTCGTTGCCTACCTCAACCCCTTCGGGACCGCCAGCGGGGCCGGGAGCCAGCTGGTCAATTCCTACTACGCGATCAGCAACGGGGGGCTGACCGGGGTTGGCCTCGGGAACAGCATCCAGAAGATGGGCTACCTGCCGGAACCCAACACCGACTTCATCCTGGCGGTGATCGCCGAGGAGCTCGGCTTCGTGACGGTCGCCCTGATCCTGATTTTGCTAGCGATCATCATCTGCCGGGCGGTCCTCCTCGGGGCCCGGACCAACAACGTCTACGAGGGCTTGATCTGCTACGGGGTGGCAACCTTCATCTGCGTCGAAACGGCCTTCAACGTCGGCGCCGTTTCCGGCCTTTTGCCGATCACCGGGGTCACCCTGCCCTTCATCTCCTACGGGGGGTCGAGTATGATTGTTTTGAGCGCCTCGCTCGGGCTGGTGTTGAACGTCAGTCGCCGGCAACGCGAGCGGAACGGCCTGAAGGGAGCGGTTGCCAATGTTTGAGTTAACCAAGCGCCAGGAACTGGTGGTTACCATCACCAGCCGCCGGGTCGTCCGCGTCCTGCGCCACTACGGCCGGGTCCAGTACGTCTCGCGGCGCTTCCACTACGTGATTCTCTACGTCGCGGCCGACCAGGTGGCGACCGTCACCGCCGAGCTGGAAAAGCTCCGCAACGTCAGCCACGTCAGCCAGTCGCCGTGGCAGACGCTCGATCCGGAAGTGGTGGAACTGAAGTCGACTGGCCTGTACAAGACACAAGATGAGGATGATTAAGATATGCGAGTTGTTGCAGGGGAGTACCGGGGGCGCAAGCTAAGCGCCGTTCCCGGAATGGCCACCCGGCCGACCACCGACAAGGTCAAGGAGGCCCTCTTTAACATCATTGGTCCCTACTTCGACGGCGGGGTCAGCCTCGACCTCTTCGCCGGCAGCGGTGGCCTCAGCATCGAGGGGGTCAGTCGCGGGATCACGGAGGCGGTTTTGATCGACCGCCAGTACGCGGCGATCAAGACGATCAAGAAGAACATCGCCACCACCAAGCAGCCGGAGCGCTTCCGCGTCTACAAGCAGGACGCCCAAAAGGCGCTCAAGCTCCTGGCGGCCCACGCCGAGCACTTCGACCTGGTCTACCTCGACCCGCCCTACGCCAAGCAAAAGATCGTGGCCGACCTCAACCAGATGGCCGACCTCGACCTCCTAAACCCTGGCGCGGTGATCGTGGCCGAGACCAACCAGGAGGCCAACCTGCCGGCCGACCTGCCCGGCTTCGAGCTGGTCCGCCGCCAGGACTACGGGATTACCGTTTTGACAATTTATCACTATCACGGGAGGAATTAACCAATGAAAGTTGCAGTTTTTCCGGGGAGCTTTGACCCCCTGACCCTTGGCCACCTCGACCTGATCCGGCGGGGGGCGGCCCTCTTCGACCAGCTGGCGGTGGCGGTGATGACCAACGCCGCCAAGGACCCGCTCTTCACGGTGGAGGAACGGGTGGTCCAGGTCAAGAAGGCCACCAGCGGCTTCGACAACGTCACCGTCATTACCGCCAACGGGCTGACGGTTGACCTGATGAACAAGATCGGCGCCGACTACCTCCTGCGCGGGCTGCGCAACACCAACGACTTCCAGTACGAGCGCGACATCGCGGCGATGAACCAGTTCTTAGACGACCAGGTGGACACCGTCTTCTTGCTGGCCGACCCGAAGTACCAGCACCTTTCCTCCAGCCTGCTGAAGGAAGTTGCCCGCGCCGGTGGGGACATTGATCCCCTCCTGCCGGGTAACATCTCGGCCGACCTCAAGAAGCGGATGCAAGAGCGCGAGGAAGCCCGGATCAGCGCCCACAACCAAGGCCACTAGACCGGAAAGGAGCAGCGGTTGGGGAGGGGGGACCCCGGCCCAGAAGGAATGAAAAACAAGCAAGATCAACGAATCATGCGGCGGATCCTGTGGGGGATCGCGGCGGTGGCCTTCATCGCCTGGGCCCTCTTCTGGCCGCTGAACAGCTACATCGAGAGCCCGGGGACGGCCGACGACCTCAAGGCCTACGTGACCGTCAAGAACCACCCGGACAAGGCCAAGGGGAGCTACATGATCACCTCGGTCTACCTCCAGCAGGCCCACCCGGTCACCTGGCTGTGGGCCAAGCTGACCCCCTACACGACGATCGAGTCGGCCGAGTCGGTCACCGGGGGCCAGTCGAACAAGACCTACACCAAGGTGCAAAACTTCTACATGCAAAGCGCGATCAACGAGGCGATCGCCGTTGCCTACAAGGCGGCCGGCAAGGCTTACACCAAGCACTACCTCGGCATCTACGTCCTCTCGGTGCAAAAGAACTCGCGCTTTAAAGGGAAGATCAAGGTCGGCGACACGATCACCGCGGTCAACGGCCGCCACTTCTCCAGCGCTGCTGGCTACCAGAAGTACATTGCCAGCCAAAAGGTCGGCAGGAAGTTGACCGTCACCTACCTCCACAACGGCAAGAAGAAGCAGGCGACCGAGAAGCTGGTCAAGCTGTCCACCACCGGCAAGGCCGGGATCGGGATCGTCTTGACCGACAACGTCAAGGTCACCACCAAGACCAAGGTCAAGATTGACCCCGGCCAGATCGGCGGACCATCCGGCGGCTTGATGTTTGCCCTCCAGGTCTACCAGCAAATCAGCGGCAAGGACCTCCGTCACGGCCGCAAGATCGCCGGGACCGGGACGATCAACGCCAAGGGCCAGGTCGGCGAAATTGGCGGGATCGACAAGAAGGTCGTTGCCGCCCACAAGGCCGGGGCGACGATCTTCTTTGCCCCCTACGTCAAGCCAACCAAGACCCTGCTCAAGTACGAGGAGCAGCATAAAACCAACTACCAATTGGCCAAGGAAACCGCCAAGAAGGTGGCACCGGGGATGAAGGTGGTTCCGGTACGGACCTTCAGCGACGCGGTGAAGTACCTCGAAACCCACAAGTAGGGTGGTTCACACCCAAAATTTTTCGCGCGCCAAGCCGCACAATCACAAGCAGCCCAAGGGATTTCCCCGCGGGCTGCTTTTTTGTGGGCAACTTTTTTGAAGAAATTTGCCGATTGAGCGAACTTTTTCGCCCCTTTTTACGTATATATAAAGTAGGGGGTGAAATAAATGGAAGAACTGATTCAACGCTTGCAGGATGCCTGGGAAAGTCACCGGCGCCTGCTGATCGCCGGGGTGGCCCTCCTCGTGCTGGCGGGTGGCTACCTCTACCAAAGGGGCGGGGGCCTGGCTGGCGGGGAAAATGCCTGGTCGACCGCCGCCAGCAGTCAGTCGACGGCCAGCACCAGTGCCACTTCCACCAGCGCCAGCAGCAAGGTGGTCGTCGACGTCAAGGGGGCGGTCAAGACGCCGGGGGTCTACACCCTGACCCGGTCGGCCCGGGTTCAGGAGGCAATCGCCGCTGCCGGGGGCCAGACCGCCACCGCCGACATGCGCCAGGTCAACCTGGCCAAGCAGCTGGTCGACCAGCAGGTGGTCTACGTGCCCAACCAGGGCGAGCAGGTGGCAACCGACCCGACGGCGACCGCCACCAGCGGCGGGGTGGGGGAGAGCAGTGAAAGCGAGAAGATCAACCTCAACCTGGCCAGCAAGGAGGACCTGATGAAGATCAGCGGGATCGGCGACAAGAAGGCCGACAAGATCCTCGCCTACCGCCAGGCCCACGGTCAGTTCAAGACGATCGACGAACTAAAAAACGTCGATGGGTTCGGCGATAAAACCGTCGCGAAGCTGAAGGAACAACTCGCGGTTTAATCTGGTCTTGCCCCCAAACTTTGCTATACTGGTAATATTACGAGGGGGAATCGACATGAAAAAACGAATTGATTGGGATCAGTACTTCATGGTGCAGGCGGCCCTGTTGGCTTCGCGGTCAACCTGCCGGCGCCTGTCGGTTGGGGCCGTGCTGGTGCGCGACAAGCGGATCATCGGCAGCGGCTACAACGGCTCGGTGGCTGGCGACACCCACTGCATCGATGAGGACTGCTACTTGCGCGATGGTCACTGCGTGCGGACGATCCACGCCGAGATGAACGCCCTCCTGCAGTGTGCCCGCTTTGGCACCTCGACCGACGGGGCCAGCGTCTACGTGACCGACTTTCCCTGCCTTCAGTGCACCAAGAGCCTTTTGCAGGCCGGGATCACGCAAATCAACTACCTGCGCAATTACCACAACGATGACTACGCAATGCGCCTGATCACGCTCAAGGGGGTCAAACTCCACCAGATTAAACTCGACGCCGATATACTGGACGAGGTCAACCTCGACCAGTATATCCATCCCGAAAAGAAGTAGGGACTGCGCACGCTCCAAACGGGCGTCTTCTTCGCGGCGGTAGCCGTCTCCCTGGTGGCAGCGGCCCTAATCGCCCACCAAACCTGGGCCTGGTTCGCCCTGGGCTACCTGGGCGTTCGCCTGGTCACCTGGCGCTGCCGGCGGGGCCAAGTGCTCGTCTTGCTGGCGGCCCTGCTGATGGCCGGGCGCTGTCACTTACAAAACCAACGGGTGGCCGCCCTGACCGTCAAGCAGGATCAGGCCGGCACCTACCTGGTCAGGGTTCAGCCCGACCAGTGGAAGGTCGACGGCAACCTGGCCAAGGCAACCGGGACCAGCCGCGGACAAACCGTCAGCCTGTCGCTTTACCTGACTAGCGCCGGTCAGGCCCGCCAGCTAAAAACAATCCACCAGCCGGTTGAAGTCCGCGTTCGCGGCAAGTGGGGGCCCTTCTTGCCGGCGACCAACTTCAACCAGTTTGACTACCGCTTCTACCAACAACAGCGCGGCATCTACAACCAGGTCCGCGGGGAGGGGAGCATCCAGCCGCAGGCACCGGCCGGCTGGCGCGACCGCCTTCACTGCTGGCGGGCCCGCCTCAAGCAGCGCTTTGCCCGCTTCCCCCAGCCCCTGGCCGGCTACTGCCAGCAGCTCCTGCTGGGGGAGAGCGAGCCCGAGCTGGCGAAGACCCTGGCGGCGGCCAAGGTGGTGGGGGTGATCCACCTCTTCTGCCTCTCCGGCCTCCACGCCTTCGTCTTCGTCGGCCTCCTCAAGCGCGGCCTGGTGGCGCTCAACCTCAGCAAAGAGGCGGCCAACTGGTGGGCAATGGCCCTCCTGCCCCTCCTCTGGTTCTTTGGCGGGGCGGCCACCAGCCTGACCCGGGCGACGATGATGCTGGAATTTCAGCTGGCCGCCCAGCAGCTGGGCCTGCCGCGGCGGGTCGGCTGGAGCCTTAGCCTGCTGGTGCATTCCTTCCTGGTTCCCGGCGTCTTGCTCTCGCTCGGTGGCCAGCTGTCCTACCTACTGGCCCTGGCGCTGAGTCACCAGCGCTTGAAGCGGCCCTTTGATCTTTTGCTGGCCACCCAGCTGGTGGGCTTGCCGCCCCTGCTGGTTTCAGTCTACCAGGTCCACCTGGTCAGCCTGCTGGCCAACTGGCTGCTGGTGCCGCTCTTTGCCGGCCTAGTCCTGCCGGCGGTGATCCTGGCCGCGGTGGTGGGCGGGGCCTGCCCGGCCTACCTGTCCCTGGTCAACCTGGGCCTGACCCTTCTTCAGGATTGTCTCGGCTGGCTGGCCGCCTGGCCGGGGGCGATCTACTTTGGCAAGTTGGCCGCCCCGGTTGCCGTCGGCCTGACCCTTTTGACCCTGCTGATGCTCGACTCGCCGGCCGCCTTTCGTCGCGGCCTACCGCTTTTGGCCGGCCTGTACTTGGCCTGCTTCTTGGTGATCCACTTTCCGCCCAGCGGCGAGGTGACCTTCGTTGACATCGGTCAGGGGGACTGCGCGATCATCCGCACCCCCTTCAACCGTCAGGTGATCATGATCGACACCGGCGGCCAGTTGGCTTTCCGCCAACCGGCCTGGGCCAAGCGGCAGGCGAGTCAGACCGACCGCGCCACCAGCACCAGCATCAACTACCTCAAGAGCAAGGGGATTCACCGGGTCGACTATCTCTGCCTCAGCCATCGCGATGCCGACCACATCGGCTTCACCAGGACGGTGATGGCCAACCTGACCGTCAAGCAGGTCCTGGTGCCGGCGGGGATGGAAAAGCAGGCCCGCTTTACCCGCCAACTGCCGCGCCGGGTTTCGGTCCGCCCGCTCCTGGCCGGCCAACGGGTTGCGGGCCTGCCGCTGACGGTGGTCCACCCCTTTGCGGCCGGGGAGGGGACCAACGAAGATTCCCTGGTGCTGGCCGGAACCTTCGGCGGGGCGACCTTCCTCTTCACCGGCGACCTCGACCGGGCCGGCGAGCGGGCGATCGCCAAGCGCTATCCCGCCCTTCGGCCAACGGTGGTTAAGCTCGGCCACCACGGGAGCAAGACCGCCACCGACCCGACCGTCCTGCGTCGCTGGGCCCCCCGCCTGGCCATCATTTCGGCCGGCCGGCAGAACCGCTACGGCCATCCCAACCGGGAGACGATTGCCGCCCTCAAGCGCCAGCGGGTGCCCTACCTCTCTACCCAGGGGCGGGGGATGATCCGTTATCGCTACTGGGGCAATCGTAGCCACCTGGAGACAAAATTAAAAGGAAGTGAACTCGCGTGGATGTTGCCACCCTACGAAAGCAACTAACGACCGCCAGCCCGGCCCCGCTCTACCTGGTTCTCGGGACCCAGCAGGCCCTGCTCGACCAAGCCCGGGCTGCCTTTATGGCCCTAGTGCCAGAAGAGGAACGGGTGATGAACGTTGCCAGCTACGACCTCGAGGAGGTCGGCCTGGACGTCGCCCTCGACGACGCCCAGTCGGCCCCCTTCTTTGGGGAACGGCGGCTGGTCTTCTTGACCAAGCCGGGCTTTTTAACCGGGGCGAGCGGTCGCGGGAAGGTCAAACAGGACCCGTCCCTCCTGCAAAACTACCTGGCCAACCCCCAGCCCTCAACGGTGCTGGTGATCCTGGCCCCTTACGAGAAGCTCGACGGCCGCAAGGGAGTGGTCAAGGCGCTCAAGAAGCAGGCCGTCCAGGTCAGTGCCGCCCCACTGAGCGAGCAGGATAGTCGCCGCTTGATCCAGGCGTCGGTGCAGGCGGCCGGCTTCCACTTTGGTCCGGGGGCGCTGGACGAGTTGGTGCGGCGGACCAACGCCGACTACGGTCGAATGCTGGCCCGCCTCAAGCAGCTGGAGTTGCTCGACTACCAGCAACGCGAGATTTCCCGCGAGAGCGTTGCCGGCCTGGTGCCGCAGTCGCTGGACGAGAACGTCTTCGACTTGGTGCAGGCGGTCCTCCAGCGGCGACAAACGGCCGCCTTGGAACTCTACCGGCAGCTGATTGCCGCCCAGCAGGCCCCACTGCAGATCAACGCCGTTTTGCTGGGGCAGTTCCGCCTCCTCTTGCAGGTCAAGATCCTGGCCAGCCGCGGCCTCTCCCAGCCAACCCTAGTCAAGCAACTCAGGGTCCACCCCTACCGGATCAAGCTGGCCCTCCAGACCGGCCGCCGCTTCTCAATGGCCGCCCTGGTCCAGGCCTATCTGGGACTGGTGCGGGTCGAGCGGGCGCTGAAGAACAGCTCGCGCTCGCCGGAACTGCTTTTCCAGCTTTTCTTGCTCCAGTACGGACAGGGAGTAAAATAATGCCAGAACCTAGAATCTAGTTGGCCCCCGTGCTTCTTTCCGGAAGCGTGGGGGCCATTTTTGGTGATCGCTTAAGACTAGAAAATTGAAGATTGTTTGAAAATGATGTCAAAAAGTTGTAAAATATTAGCGCGGTTATCAAACCGGAATCAAGTTTGTTATGGGGGACAATCGTAAATTCCGAGGAGGGTGCCTGATGAAAAAATTAGCGAGATTACTTGTTGCGCTTACCGCCATCCTGGGGGTCTTTTTGGTTACGAATACCAATGCCTCGGCCAAGAAAATAACTGTTTCCTACAAGAGCTACGCGGTAAAGAAGGTTCAAACTCACAAGACCGCAACCAGCAATAGCGAGTGGTCGGGGGTAACGGTGAAGGTTGACAAGATTAAGGTTTACAAGTTGGCCAAGAGCTACAAGTACAAGTCGTCCAATGACGGCACCTTTAAGATCAAGGGCTTTGTCCGGGTCCACTATGTAATTAATAGCGGCGACAAGGACGTTTCCCTATATCCGACCCAAGGGACCTACTCCTTTAACAACGGGGAGCAACACGAGGCCGATGCCATGGAAAGTTGGGACGGGGACATCTCCGCGAACGTTAAGAAGACCGGGTGGGTAACAATCCCGGCCCGGAGCACTAGCAACCTCAGTCCGGTTCGGGCAAAGTTTGACGCTAGTTACGACACCGACGACGTTGACGACAATTCCTTCTACACCTACGACATGACGATCGATTTCTAAGCTTGACTGCAAAAAGGGGCGGCAACTACCATTTCGGTAGCTAACCGCCCCTTTTATATGGGAGAGAAATAAAAAAGCCGCCCCGGGGGACGACTCTTTTAATTACTTGGCAAGGCGAGCGGACAAGCGGGACTTGTCACGGGCAGCCTTGTTGGCCTTGATCAGCCCCTTGGAGTGGGCCCGGTCAATAGCAGAAACGGCTTCCTTGTACAGAGCATCGACGTTGTCGGCCCCGGCAAGCTTTGCCTTGTCGAACTTCTTGATGGCCGTCCGCATAGCGCTCATTTGGGAAGCGTTCCGGGCAGCGGCCTTTTCGTTAACGCGGACACGTTCGATCGCAGACTTGATAACTGGCATTCTTTTCACCTCCGGACCTATTGGTATAGTTGACCAGAATTTTCAACATTTGTCATTATACCGAATCACTTCTGGCAATGCAATAGTCAATCAGAATTGCCGGAGAAAACTTGCAATTTCTCCCCAAGTCTAGTAACCTAGGGAAGGTTAATTAATGACCACCCACTCTCAGTTTGGCGCTCCTCACCGACGTCTTACTTAGAGCCGGGAGTAAACAATTTTGAAAGGTGGGAAAATAGCATGGCTATTTCAAAGGAAAAGAAGAACCAAATCATCAAGGAATACGCAACGCACGAAGGGGACACTGGTTCCACCCAAGTGCAAGTTGCAGTGCTGACGGCCGACATCAACGAACTGAACGACCACCTGCGCACGCACAAGCACGACTACCACTCCCAACGTGGTTTGATGAAGAAGATCGGTCACCGGCGGAACCTCTTGGCTTACCTCCGGCGGACTGACCTGCCGGCCTACCGCGAACTGATCAAGCGGCTCGGCCTGCGGCGGTAATTTTCCGCAACCAGCGCCCTCGGGTTTTCCCGGGGCGTTTTTTGTTGCGCCGGCTTTGAATTGGGCCGGGCGGGTGTGGTAAAATCAGTGCTAGTAATATCCTGAAAAAAATAAATTGCTCGGCCTTCCCAACCACTTTTGGGCCGACGGTTACCATGAAATAAAGGAGAACAATTAGCGTGAGTAAAATTAAGGTAATTCCCTTCGGGGGCGTTCGCGAAAACGGCAAGAACATGTACGCCGTGGAAATCAATGACCAAATCTTCATCCTGGACTGCGGGCTCAAGTACCCGGAAAACGAGTTGATGGGGATCGACGTGGTGATTCCGGACTGGTCCGCGCTAAAGGAACAGGCCGACAAGATCGCCGGGGTCTTCTTGACCCACGGCCACGCCGATGCGATCGGCGCTTTGCCCTACTTCTTGATGGACTTCAAGGTGCCGGTTTTCGGGAGCAAGCTGACGATCGAACTCGCCAAGCTGGCCGTCAAGCAACACAAGGCGGTTAAGAAGTTCAACGACTTCCACGTGGTTGACCCGGCGACCGAGATCGACTTCCAAAACGTCACCGTTTCCTTCTTCTCAACCACCCACACCCTGCCGAACACCCTCGGGGTGGCCCTTCACACGCCGGAAGGGGCAATTGTCTACACCGGTGACTTCAAGTTCGATCAAACCGCCCGCGATGGCTACCGGACCGACCTGGCCAAGCTGGCCGAGGTCGGCAGCGAAGGGGTCCTGCTGCTGATGAGCGATTCCGCCGGGGCGGCGATTACCGGCAACCTCAGCCGGGAAAAGGACATCGCCGCCTACATCGCCGACGTCTTTGAAAACCACAGCGGCCGGATTGTGGTGGCCAGCGTGGCCTCCAACATCATGCGGGTGCAACAGATCTTCGACGCCGCGGCCGCTAGCGGCCGGAAGGTGGTTCTGTCCGGAGGCCAGGACCTCGAGCAGATCGTCAGCACGGCAATGAACCTCGGCAAGTTGCACTTCGACCCGGCCCTGCTGGTTTCAATGGAAGAAACCAGTGACCTGGCACCGGAAGAAACGGTCATCCTGGAAACCGGCAAGATGGGGGCGCCGATCAAGGCCCTCCAGGAAATTGCCAATGGCGACGACCCGGCAATCACCCTTGGCGAGGGCGACCTGGTCTTTGTGGCCACCACCCCGTCCTACGCGATGGAAGCGGTCGTTCAAAAGGTGACCGACATGCTCTACCGGACCGGGGCCGAGGTGAAGTTCATCAGCCAGGACCTCAACCCGTCTGGCCACGGGAACCAAAACGACGAGCAGTTGATGCTAAACTTCATGCACCCGACCTACTTCATGCCGGTTCAGGGGGAATACCGCCTGCTCGACCAGCACGCCATCCTGGCCGAAGAGGTGGGGATCCCGCGGGAAAACATCTTCCTGACCGGCAAGGGTGACGTCCTGACCTACAAGGACGGCGGCTTCCACCTCGGTGACCGCCTGGAGGTCGGCAACACGATGATCGACGGGATCGGCGTTGGTGACATCGGCAACATCGTTCTCCGCGACCGGCGGGTCCTGTCGGAGGACGGGATCTTCGTCGTCGTGGCAACGATCGACCGCAAGAAGAAGAAGATCGTCACCCGGCCGCAAATCACCTCGCGGGGCTTTGTCTTCGTCAAGACCAACCGCCAGTTGATGAAGCAGAGCGCCGACCTGGTGGAAGAGGTGATCCAAGAGGACCTCGACCAGAAGGAATTCGACTGGAGTCATCTCAAGCAAAACGTCCGCGACAAGCTCAACCGCTTCCTCTTCAACCAAACCAAGCGCCACCCGGTCATCCTGCCGGTGATCATGGAGATCAACCAGCACCCGAAGCGCAAGAACAAGTCGAAGAAGGCCGCCCAGCCGAAGCCAAAGGAGGGCGGCAAGGCCAAGCGCCAGAGCAACCGGCCGTCGCGGGGCCGCGGCAAGAAGCGCAACAACAATAAGAACAACGACAAGAAGCAAAAGTAAGCATTGAGGCTGGGAAGGAAGCGAATTTCCTCTCAGCTTCTTTCCGTTTCAAGGGAGGAATTCGATGACCCCAGCAGAACAAGCCCAGCTCAAGGAAGCGAGCCGCCTCTTGGAAACCGACCAACTGGCGGCCGCCCTCAAGAAGTTGGCGGCCCTGTACGAGGACCGCGGGGAACCGGCCCCGGCGGTCAACTACTACTTCGCCCGCGCCCTGGCGGCCGACCGCCAGTACGAGCGGGCCCGTCAAGTTGCCCGCGAGGAAGAGGCGTACTTCTACCAGTCCCCGGACCGGCTCCGCTTCCTGGTTGACCTCGACCTGGCGACCGAAAACTTCCTCGCCGCCCGCCAACTGGTGGCATCCCAACCGGCCGCCGCCGACCAGGCCGCCCGGGTGATGGCCGCGGAAGAAGACTTTGCCGCCCGGGCCCCGCAGACCATCCAGACCCGCCTCCAGCACTTCTACCACCTCGGCGACCAGTCCTTCTTCGGTCAGCAGCGTCGCTTTGCCGAGGCCCAGCGCCTGCCGCTGGCCCAGTTCGTCCAGGGAAGCCGTTTCGTCTTGCGCGACCCCTTCGTCCACCCGCTGATCAAGAGCAGCCTGGTGCAAGTTTTGTCCCGGCTCGGGGTGGACGACGCCTTCCAGCTCCTATGGCTAGATGGCCAGGAGCACCCGGTCGTCCCGGCCGCCCTGCTGGAACTGGACCAACTGCCGGTCGTCCAGGAAATTTACCGTCAGCTGGCGGACCGCTTTGCCAACGACGACCCGCAGACCTACCAGCTCCGCCAGCAGGAGTTCAACCTTCAGTTGACCCTCCTCTACCCGCTAGTTGACCAGGCGATTACCGATCCCCAGGCCTGGGTAGTCGCCCTCTGCCAGCCGATTGAAAGCGGGGAGGGGCCGGCGGTGGCCGCCGCCCGAAAATGGCAAGCGCGCCTCCAGGCCCAGCTCGCTTCCCTGGCCCGCTGAAAGCGGCGGAAAAAGTTAGTCAAATCCGTTTACAAATCTGGGGCGAACTGATATTATGATTAAGAATTCTGATCGCTAATTTAGGACTTTGAATTAGCGGTTGGAAGTAGTACAATAAGATATAAGGGTGTGTCTGGATTGCTCTTGGCGGTTCAGGCATGATACTTGTAATTTATTCAGGAGGGTTTCATAAATGGCAGAAAAAGAACATTATGAACGGACTAAGCCGCACGTTAACATTGGTACTATCGGCCACGTTGACCACGGTAAGACTACTTTGACCGCAGCCATCACCAAGGTATTGGCTGAAAAGGGTCTGGCAAAGGCAGAAGACTACTCTGACATCGACGCTGCGCCAGAAGAAAAGGAACGTGGTATCACCATCAACACGGCCCACGTTGAATACGAAACGGAAAAGCGTCACTACGCGCACATCGACGCGCCAGGCCACGCCGACTACGTTAAGAACATGATTACTGGGGCCGCTCAAATGGACGGTGCCATCCTCGTGGTTGCCGCAACTGACGGTCCGATGCCACAAACCCGTGAACACATCCTGCTTGCTCGCCAAGTCGGTGTTCAATACATTGTTGTCTTCCTCAACAAGACTGACCTTGTTGACGACGACGAACTGGTTGACCTGGTTGAAATGGAAGTTCGTGACCTCTTGTCCGAATACGACTTCCCTGGCGATGACATTCCGGTTATTCGCGGTTCTGCCCTCAAGGCCCTTGAAGGCGACGAAGAACAAGAAAAGGTTATCCTTCACTTGCTCGACGTTATCGACGAATACATCCCGACTCCGCAACGGCCAACTGACAAGCCGTTCATGATGCCGGTTGAAGACGTCTTCACGATCACTGGTCGTGGGACCGTTGCTTCTGGCCGGATCGACCGTGGGACCGTTAAGGTCGGTGACGAAGTTGAAATCGTTGGTCTGAAGGAAGACATCCTCAAGTCCACTGTTACTGGGGTTGAAATGTTCCACAAGACCCTTGACCTTGGTGAAGCCGGGGACAACGTTGGGGTTCTGCTCCGGGGGATTGCCCACGACCAAATCGAACGTGGTCAAGTGCTGGCTGCACCAGGCTCCATTCAAACCCACAAGGAATTCAAGGGTGAAGTCTACGTTATGACCAAGGAAGAAGGGGGCCGTCACACGCCGTTCTTCTCCAACTACCGTCCACAATTCTACTTCCACACGACTGACGTTACTGGGACGATCGAATTGCCAGATGGTGTAGAAATGGTTATGCCAGGTGACAACGTTACCTTTACCGTTGCTCTGCAAAAGCCAGTTGCCATCGAAAAGGGGCTGAAGTTCACCATCCGTGAAGGTGGGCACACTGTTGGTGCCGGTGTGGTATCCGAAGTGCTGGACTAATTTAACTTAGTTCGCTTTCAGCCGAAACAGAAAAAGGATCAGGGTTACCTGGTCCTTTTTTTGTACCCGCCGGGTGCTGAATCCGCGGGAAACGGTTGAAATTAAGCCCCCGCTAGGGTAAACTTAGTAAGTATGTAAGGTTGGCCAAGCCAGCCAAAACTGAATGATAATTGGAGGAAATGAAATGTCAGCAAAATGGGAACGCGAAAGCGATGCCAGCAAAGGGACATTAACGTTCGAAATTGATACCGAGACGATTCAAAAGGGGATCGACAAGGCATTCAAGCAAACGCAAAAGCGGATCACCGTGCCGGGCTTCCGGAAGGGCCACGTGCCGCGGACGATCTTCAACCAAATGTACGGGGAAGAAGCCCTCTACCAAGACGCCCTCAACGCCGTTCTGCCGGACGCTTACGAAGCTGCCGTTAAGGAAGCAGCCATCGAACCGGTTGCCCAACCGGAAATCAACGTCGACAGCATGGAAAAGGGTCAACCGTGGAAGCTGACCGCCACCGTCTTCGTTAAGCCGGAAGTTACCCTTGGCGACTACAAGGGGATGGCCGTGCCAAAGCAAGACACGACCGTTAGTGACGCCGACGTTGACGCCGAACTGGAAACCAAGCGCCAACAACAAGCCGAACTGGTTCTCAAGGAAGACGGCGCCGCTGAAAAGGGCGACACGGTTGTTATCGACTACGTTGGGACGATCGACGGCGAAAAGTTTGACGGTGGTTCCGCCGACAACTACTCGCTCGAACTTGGTTCCGGCAGCTTCATCCCGGGCTTTGAAGACCAACTGGTTGGCCACAAGGCGGACGAAGACGTTGACGTTAAGGTAACCTTCCCGGAAGACTACCACGCCAAGGAACTGGCCGGCAAGGAAGCTAACTTCGCCGTTACCATCCACGAAGTCAAGGAAAAGCAACTGCCAGAAATGGACGACGAATTCGCCAAGGACGTTGACGAAGACGTTGAAACCTTGGCTGAGCTGAAGGAAAAGACCAAGAAGCAACTCCAAGACCAAAAGGAAAAGGCTGCCAAGGCGGCCATTGAAGACGCTGCCCTGGATGCTGCGGTTGCCAACGCCAAGACCGAAACCATCCCGCAACCAATGCTGGACGACGACACCAACCGGCAACTCCAACAATACCTGGCCGGGATGCAACAACAAGGCATCAACCCGCAAATGTACTTCAAGATCACCGGGACCAGCGAAGACGACCTCAAGAAGCAATTTGCTGACGGGGCCGAAAAGCGGGTTAAGACCAACCTGGTGCTGGAAGCGATCGTTAAGGACGCCGACCTAAAGGCAACCGACGACGAAATCGCCAAGGAAATCAGCGACCTGGCCGAAGAATACGGCATGGAAAAGGACGCGGTTGAAAAGGCCCTCTCCAAGGACATGTTGGCCCACGACGTTGAAGTTCGCAAGGCCGTTGACCTGATCGCCGACTCCGCCAAGCAAGAACTGCCGGCCGCTGGCGACGACGCTGAAAAGTAATTACCACTAACCGGGGGAAGGAACCCCTTCCCACCGTCCCCACGGGGAAATCAGGGACGAAGTTTGGCCCAACCGGGCTAGGCTTCGTCCTTTTCGTTGCCCGGCAAGAATCAATTATTCGAAATTTAGCGCCGGGTTTGCTATGATAGAAAGCATAATTACCAGTGATGGGAGGCAACTAAATGTTTGAAGATACGACGACCGAAGAAGACGTGCACTGCTCGTTTTGCGGCAAGTCGCAGGACGAAGTAAAGAAGATCGTGGCCGGCCCGGGGGTCTACATCTGCAACGAATGCGTGGAACTATGCCAGCAGATCATCGACCAGGAGCTTGCCGACGACGCCAGTCAAGCCGGCACCTTCAAGGTTCCTACCCCGGCCGAAATCATGGCCGAACTCGATGACTACGTGATTGGCCAACAAGACGCCAAGAAGACCCTGGCGGTGGCCGTTTACAACCACTACAAGCGGGTCAACGCGATGACCACCGGTGACAACAACGACACCGAGCTGCAAAAGAGCAACATCGCGGTGATCGGGCCGACCGGGTCGGGGAAGACCTACCTTGCCCAGTCGCTGGCGCGGATTTTGAACGTGCCCTTTGCGATCGCCGACGCCACCACCCTGACCGAGGCCGGTTACGTCGGCGAAGACGTTGAAAACATCATCCTCAAGCTGGTTCAGGCGGCCGATTACGACGTCGAACGGGCCGAAAAGGGGATCATCTACATCGACGAAATCGACAAGATCGCCAAGAAGGGCGAGAACGTTTCGATCACCCGCGACGTCTCCGGGGAAGGGGTCCAACAGGCCCTGCTGAAGATCCTCGAAGGCACGATCGCCAACGTGCCGCCGCAGGGGGGGCGCAAGCACCCGCAACAGGAGTTCATCCAGGTTGACACCAAGAACATCCTCTTCATCGTCGGTGGGGCCTTCGACGGGATCGAAAGCATCGTCAAGGAACGGCTCGGCGACAAGACGATCGGTTTCGGTACCGACTCGCGCGAGATCGACAGCGTCACCGACAAGAACATCCTCCAGCACGTCATCCCCGAGGACCTACTCAAGTTCGGCCTGATTCCGGAATTCATCGGCCGCCTGCCAGTGATGACCGCCCTCGAGAAGCTTGACGAGGCCGACCTGGTGCGGATCCTGACCGAACCGAAGAATGCCCTCGTTAAGCAGTACAAGGAACTGATCCGCCTCGACGGCAGCAAGCTCGAGTTCACCCCGGCCGCCCTCAAGGAAATGGCCAAGCTGGCGATCGCCCGCAACACCGGGGCCCGTGGGCTGCGGTCGATCATCGAAGACGTGATGCGCGACGTGATGTTCGACCTGCCGAGCCGCCAGGACGTCGAAAAGGTGGTCATCAACAAGAAGTGCGTGACCGACCAGGCCGAACCGGAATACGTCCTGGCCGACAAGCAAGCATCCTAGGGGGCAAGCATGGACGTACACCAAGTTGAGCTAACGATCAGCGCGGTCCAGGCCAGCCAGTACCCGACCGGCGACCAGCCGGAAATTGCCCTGGTGGGCCGGTCCAACGTCGGCAAGTCTTCTTTGACCAACGTCTTGATCAACCGTAAGAACTTTGCCCACACCTCCAGCCAGCCGGGCAAGACGCAAACGCTGAACTTCTACCACGTCGAGGAGGCCCTCTACTTCGTCGACGTGCCGGGCTACGGCTACGCCAAGGTGTCCAAAAAGCAGCGCGAGCAGTTCGGCAAGATGATCGAGGCCTACCTGTCGACCCGCAATCAGCTGAAGGGGGTCATCGAACTAGTCGACGGCCGCCACGCCCCGACCGAGGACGACCAGTCGATGTACCAGTGGTTGACCTACTACCAAGTTCCGACCCTGGTGGTGGCCACCAAGGTCGACAAGGTCAAGCCCAGCCGCTACAACCAGATCGAAAAGGCGGTTCGCCAGGGCCTGGGGATGGAAAAGGGCGCCCCGCTCCTCCTCTTCTCGGCCGAAACCAAGCGCGGCAAGGATGCGGTATGGCAGTGGATTAGTCAGCAGACGGGGGTTGAAGATGGACTTTAATCAATATCAAGAGGCCGCCAAGCGGACCCTGTACGGCAACGAGCAGGTGCTGACCAACTGTGCCCTCGGCCTGGCCGGGGAAAGCGGCCAGGTGGTCGACATGGTCAAAAACTACACCTTCAAGGGCAAGCCGCTCGACAAGGAGCAGCTGACCCACGAACTGGGCGACGTGCTCTGGTACCTCTCCCAGGTGGCCGAGTGGGCGGACATTCCCTTTGACCAGGTGGCCAAGGAGAACATCGAAACCCTAAACAAGCGCTACCCGCACGGCTTCGACCGGCGAAAGTAAATCGAGTGACCACAAAAAAGCGGCCGGGGAAATCCTAGCCGCTTCTTTGTCATTTACGGACGGGCTACTTCTTGGCCTCGTCCTTGCTTTCCTTTTCGTCCTTGTCGGTTGGCTTCGGCTTTTCGACCGGCTTCTTTGGGTCGATGGCGAAGTTGTCAAAGAGCCGGTCAAGGGTGTCTTGCCGGCGGGTTACTAGGCCCATCTCAATCCCTCCTTTTGCTTTCTTGCTAGCTATTCTAGCACAGAAAGATTACGCCCGGGTTAAACTTGCATTTCGCTTGCCCGGCGGGAGCGGCCCGGCTAGGATTAAGAAAGAAGAATTGATTAGAAAGGACGGATTTACGCGTGGCAAGTGAATACCTCGAACACAAACTGGCCCTGCTGCCCGACTCGCCGGGCTGTTATTTAATGAAGAACGCCGCCGGCCAGATCATCTACGTCGGCAAGGCCAAGAACCTCAAGAACCGGGTTCGCTCCTACTTCAAGAGCAGCCACACCGGGAAGGTGGCCCGGATGGTCGAAGAGGTGGCCGACTTTGAAACGATCATCACCGCCACCAACAAGGAGTCCTTCCTCCTCGAAATCACCCTGATCCAAAAGCACCAGCCCTACTTCAACATCAAGCTCAAGCGGGGGACCGGCTACCCCTACATCAAGATCACCAACGAGCGCGATCCCCAGATCATGATCACCGGCCAGATCAAGCGCGACGGCGCCTACTACTTCGGTCCCTACCCGAACGTCTTTGCCGCCGAGGAAACGGTCCACTTCATCCAGAAGGTCTACCCCCTCCGCCGCTGCACCGGCTACCAGGGGCGGCCCTGCCTCTACTACCACCTCGGCCAGTGCCTCGGCGCCTGCTTCAAGGAGGTACCGGAGGAGGAGTACGCCGCCCAGATCAAGAAGATCAAGTCCTTCTTGAACGGCAACACCGCCGCCGTCAAGCGCCAGCTGACCCAGCGGATGGAGGCCGCCGCCGCCAAGCTCGAGTTCGAGCGGGCGGCCGAGCTGCGCGACCAGCTCCACTACATCGAGGTGACGGTTGAAAAGCAAAAGATCATCTCCAACGACAAGACGCCGCGCGACGTGATCAACTTCGCCTTCGACAAGGGCTGGCTGTCTCTGCAAATCTTCTTCATCCGCCAGGCGCGGTTGATGAAGCGGGAAAAGCGCCTCTTCCCGGTCGTCGACTCGGCGGCCGAGGAGGTCACCTCCTTCATCCTCCAGTTTTACCAGCGCAAGAACAACATCCTGCCCAAGGAGCTGCTCCTGCCCGCCGGCCTGCCGAACGCGGAAATTGAGGCCATCCTCAAGGTTCCGGTCCGGACGCCCCAGCGGGGGGAGAAGGCCAGCCTGCTGGAGATGGCAGCCGAAAACGCCAAGCTGGTCCTCAACGAGAAGTTCCGCCTGCTGGAGATGGACCGCCAAAAGACGACCGGGGCGATGAAGGAGATCACCGACGCCCTCGGCCTGCCGGCGGCCCACAAGATCGAGGCCTTCGACCACTCCCACATCCAGGGGGCCGACCCGGTCTCGGCGATGGTCGTCTTCATCGACGGCGAACCGGTTAAGAAGCTCTACCGCAAGTACAAGCTGACGACGGTGATCAACCACGCCGACGAAACGGCCTCCACCAAGGAGGTCATCCGCCGTCGCTACTCCCGCCTTCTCAAGGAGGGCAAGCCGCTGCCGGACCTGATCATGATGGACGGCGGCGCGATCCAGATGGAGGCGGTCAAGGACGTCCTGGAAAACGAGCTCGACCTGGCGATCCCGGTGGTTGGGATGGTCAAAAACGAGAAGCACAAGACGGCCGACCTCCTCTTCGGTGACGACGACGCCCACGTCGACCTCAACCCGCGCAGCCAGGGCTTCTACCTGGTTCAGCGAATCCAAGACGAGGTCCACCGCTTTGCCATCACCTTCCACCGCCGGGTTCACACCAAGCACTCGCTCAGTTCCCGCCTTGACGAGATCAAGGGGGTCGGCCCGCGGACCCGGACCAAGCTGATGAAGGAGTTTGGTTCGCTCGACAAGATTGCCGCCGCCTCGGTTGAGGAGATCCACGCCCTCGGCATCAACCAACCGACCGCCCAGTTGATCAAGGTTTCCCTGCAAAAGAAGGCGGCGGTGAACAAGGGGAGCAGTCACGACTGATTTTGACGCCCCCTCCCTTTTCAAATATAATTAGAAAAGCAATCACGAAAGAACGGAGTAATTAAATGACAACCTTTGTTGACCAAATCAAGATCGAAGTCCACGCCGGGCGTGGCGGCAACGGGATGGTTGCTTTCCGGCGGGAAAAGTACGTCCCAAACGGTGGCCCGGCCGGCGGTGACGGTGGGCGCGGCGGGAGCATCATCCTCAAGGTGGATGAGGGGCTGCGGACCCTGATGGACTTCCGCTACCACCGCATCTTCAAGGCCAAGAACGGCCAAAACGGGATGAGCAAGCAGATGACCGGGGCGGCCGCCGAGGACCTGGTGGTGGCCGTTCCCCAGGGGACCACGGTTCGCGATCTCGACACCGGCCAGATCATCGGCGACCTAGTGGAAAGCGGCCAGACCCTGGTGGTGGCCAAGGGGGGCCGCGGCGGCCGCGGCAACATGCGCTTCGCCTCGGCCAAGAACCCGGCCCCGGAAATCGCCGAAAACGGGGAACCGGGGCAGGTCCGCAACCTCGAGCTCGAGTTGAAGATGCTGGCCGACGTTGGCCTGATCGGCTTCCCGTCGGTCGGCAAGTCGACCCTTTTGTCGGTGGTCACCGGGGCCAAGCCGAAGATCGCCGCCTACGAATTCACCACCCTGGTGCCGAACCTCGGGATGGTCATGCTGCCGGACGGGCGCGACTTTGCGATGGCCGACATGCCGGGCCTGATTGACGGCGCCGCCAAGGGGGTCGGCCTCGGCCTCCAGTTCCTCCGCCACATCGAGCGCACCCGGGTCCTCTTGCACCTGGTCTCGATTGGTGACCAGGAGCCGGACCAGGCCCTGGAACGCTACCACGCCATCAACCACGAGCTGGCCAGCTACGATCCGGAGCTGCTGAAGCGGCCGCAGATCGTGGTTGCCACCAAGATGGACCTGCCGGGGGCGGCCGAAAACCTGGCCGCCTTCACCAAGGCCCTTCACGAGGAGGCCCCGGAGCGGGAAGTCTTCCCGATTTCGGCCCCAACCCACCAGGGGACGGCCGAGCTGATGCAAAAGACGGCCGCCCTGCTCGACGCCACCCCGGCCTTCGACAGCCTCAGCCACGACGAGGCCGAAACGGTCGTCGACCTGACGCCGCAAGCGGACGAACCGGCCTTCACCATCAGCCGCGATCCGGATGGGACCTGGGTGCTGAGCGGGGACAAGCTGGAGAAGCTCTTTGAAATGACCGACCTGACCCATGAGGAAAGCCAGCTCCGCTTCGCCCGCCAACTGCGGGGGATGGGGGTCGACGCCGCCCTCCGCGAGCGCGGGATCAAAGACGGCGACCTGGTGCGGATCGAAGACTTTGCCTTCGAGTTTATCCAGTAGGGGGTGGCAGCGTGCAAATCGAATTTTTGGGGACCGGCGCCGGTTCGCCGAGCAAGGCCCGCAACGTTTCCAGCCTCGCCCTCAAGCTGCTGGAGGAGCGCAAGACCGTCTGGCTCTTTGACGTCGGCGAGGCCACCCAGCACCAGATCCTGCGGACGACCATCCGGCCGCGCAAGATTGAAAAGATCTTCATCACCCACCTCCACGGCGACCACATCTTCGGTCTGCCGGGCCTGCTGAGTTCCCGCTCCTTTCAGGGTGGCACCAGCCCGCTGACGATTTACGGCCCGAAGGGGATCAAGGAGTTTGTCCAGGTGGCCCTCAAGGTTAGCGAGTCGCGCCTCTCCTACCCGCTCAAGTTCGTCGAACTGACCGACGACGGAGAGATCTTCCGCGACAAGACCTTCACCGTCTCCGCCCGCAAGCTCGACCACAAGATTGCCTGTTTCGGCTACCGGATCGTTGAGCACGACCACCCCGGCGAGCTGCTGGTCGACAAGCTCCAGGCGGCCGGGGTGCCGGCCGGCCCGGTTTACGGTCAGCTTAAGGCCGGCAAGACGGTGACCCTGGCGGACGGGCGGACCCTTTCCGGGGTCGACTTCATCGGTGCCCCGCAGCGGGGACGGGTGGTCGCCATCCTGGGCGACACCCGCAAGACCAAGGCCGCCCTGGCCCTGGCCGACCACGCCGACGTCCTGGTCCACGAAAGCACCTTTGCCAAGGGGGAGGCCAAGCTGGCCCACAACTACTACCACTCGACCAACGCCCAGGCGGCAACGATCGCCAAGCAGGCCCAGGTGGGGCAGTTGCTTTTGAACCATATTTCGGCCCGTTACGTCGGCAAGGCGGCCGGCCAGTTAGCCTACCAGGTGCGCGACATCTTCGCAAACACCCGGGTGGTCCGCGATTTTGAAGAAGTTGACATTCCGCTAAAGTAAAAGGAAGTGACTACCATGATGCGCCGTTTGAAATCCCTGCGCTCATTGAAGAATAAGGTTGTCTTGATCACCGGGGGAACCGGGGGGATTGGCACCGCCGTTGCCCTGGAGGCCGCCCGGCGGGGGGCAATCGTGATCGTTTGCTCTCGCCAGGCCGACCAGCTACAACGCCTGGCCAACCGGTGCATGCTCCTGGCCGGCCGCCCGGCCTTCGCCTTTCCCTTTGACCTGACCGACCCGGACGCCACCGACGCGGCCCTCGAGCGGATCCGCCACGAGGTCGGTGAGATCGACATTCTGATCAACGCGGCCGGGGTCGGCGAACTCCGCGAGGTGGCCAAGCAAAGCCGGGCGGCGATGGCCAAGATGATCAACGTCAACCTGCTGGCAACGATGTACCTGAGCCGGCTGGTGGCCAAGCAGATGATGGACCAGGGCTTCGGCGCGATCATCAACATCGGCTCGCTCGGCGGCAAGATTCCGCTGCCGAGCACGGCCGTCTACTCGGCAACCAAGGCGGCCCTGATTCACTTCAGCAACATCTTGCGGATGGAGGTGGCCGACTACGGGGTCCAGGTCCTGACCGTCAACCCGGGGCCGGTCAAGACCCCCTTCTTCGACAAGGCCGACCCGGGCCACGCTTTCGTCTCCCACTTCCCGCAGTGGATGTTTTCGAGCCCGGAAAAGCTGGCCAAGCAGATTTGGGACAGCGTCGGCTACAAGCGCCGCGAGATCAACGTCCCAACCTACACCGCCCAACTGTCCTACCTCTACCAACTGGTGCCGGGGCTGGGCGACTGGGCGATCAAGAAGTTCTTTGATTACCAACAAAACAAGCAAAACCTGTAGGAAAGCAGAGGCCGCGGATTTTCCCGGCCTCGCTTTGTTGATTGCCTAGCGGGATGCGGGTGCCAAAGGAAAGTTAATGGGGGTTGAAATGGTAGGAACGAAGTATCAATGGCAGGAACTAACGGTGGACCAGGAGGAGCTAGTCAAGCAGGTGGCCGACCAGTGTGATTTGCCGCTGCTCTTGGCCCGGCTGGTGGTGGCCCGGGGCAACGACCGGCTCGAGGCGGCCCAGCACTTTCTCAAGCCCCAGCTGGCGGAGGTGCTGGAGCCAAGCCGCCTCCACGACATGGAAAAGGCGGTCGACCGGCTAATGGCGGCGATCGAGGCCGGCGAGCTGATCACCGTCTACGGCGACTACGACGCCGACGGGATCACCAGCACCGCTCTGATGTACGAGACGTTGGAAACGGTCGGCGCCAAGGTCAACTACTACGTGCCCAACCGCTTTACCGACGGCTACGGCCCCAACCAGGCGGCCTACCAGCGCCTGATTGAGGCCGGCACCAAGCTGATCCTGACCGTCGACAACGGGGTCTCCGGGGCGGCCGAGGTCGCCTTTGCCAAGGAGCAGGGGGTCGACGTGGTGATCACCGACCACCACAGCCTGCCGGAAAGCCTGCCCGAGGCCGCGGCAATTGTCCACCCCCAGTACCCGGGTGACGAGTACGAGGGCGGCGACCTCTCCGGGGTTGGGGTGGCCTTCAAGCTGGCTTGGGCCCTGCTGGGTGAATTTCCCAGCGAGCTGCTTGACCTAGTGGCAATTGGCGAGATCGCCGACGTCGTCTCCCTAGCCGGCGAAAACCGGGTGCTGGTGGCCCTGGGCCTCCAGCAGCTGCGGCAGGGGATGCGGCCCGGCCTCCACGAACTGGTCAAGGTGGCCCAGCTCGACGAGGCCAGCCTGACCGACCAGGACGTCGGCTTCCAGCTGGCCCCGCGGCTCAACGCCCTCGGCCGCCTGCGTGAGGCCGGCCTCGGGGTCGAACTGCTGACGACCTTTGAGGACGACCGGGCCGCCGAACTGGCCCAGACGGTTGACCAGTGCAACCAGGAGCGCCAGCAGCTGGTCCAGGAGGTAACGGCGGCGGCAATGGAGCAGGCCACCAGCCCGGCCAACGCCGATAGGCAAACCCTCCTGATCGTCGGCACCGACTGGCACCAGGGGATCCTCGGCATCGTGGCCAGCCACCTCCTGCAGGCGACCGGTAAGCCGACGATCGTGGCCAGCGTCAAGGCCGGCGAGCAGGTGGCAAAGGGGTCGGGGCGGAGCCGGGCGGGCTTCAACCTCTTTGCCGCCCTCGACGGCCACCGCGACCTGATGACCGCCTTTGGGGGCCACCCCCAGGCCTGCGGGCTATCCTTTGAAGTGGCCAAGGCGGAGGAGCTCGCCGCCGCCCTGGAAGCCGCGGCGACCGCCCAGGACTTCGACGCCAGCGGCCGGCCGCCGCTGGAAATCGCCGGTGACCTGACCCCGGCCGACTTGACCCTCGACTTTTACCACCAGCTCCAGCGCCTGGCCCCCTTTGGCCCCGACAACGAGCTGCCGACCTTCCGCTTCCGGCCAGCGGCAATCGAGCAGGTTCAGCTGATCGGCAAGCAAAAGCAGCACCTCAAGTTTGCCGTTCCGACCCCGGCCGGCCCGCTGACCGTTCTCGCCTTCGGCCAGGCGGCCCTGGCCGACCAGCTGACCGGCAGCCTGCCGACCCTGGCCGTCCAGGTGGGGATCAACCGCTGGCGGGGCAAGACCAGCCTCCAGCTCCAGTTGGTTGACCAGGCTGCCAATGGCCCGGTGATCGAGGACGCCCGCGTGCAGCGGCTGATCGCCCCGATGTTTAGCGAGCCGGCGGTCTACGTGACCTTCAACCAGAGCCTCCGCGAAAACCTCGCCGCCAACGCCAAGGGGCAGGTGGTGGCCGGCCGGGAGGCGGCGACTATCGACCTGACCGACCAGACGGTGGTGATCGTCGACTGCCCGCCGCGCCTGGCCGATCTGACCAAGATCCTGGCCAACTGCGCCACCGCCCAGCGGGTCCGTCTGCTCTGCTGGTCCAAGGATCCCCTCCACCAGCGGGGGATGCCGAGCCGCGACCAGTTCGTCGCCCTCTACCAAACGATCAAGCGCCAGGCGGTTGACCTCAACCGGGTTGGCGGCCAGCTGGCCAACTGGTTGCGCGTCGACAATGACCAGCTAATTTTCATGATTCATGTGTTTTTGGAGCTAAGATTTGTTACAATAAAAAATGGCGTGTTGGCTCCGGAGAGCGAAACTACCCGGGCCGATTTGAAAGAAACAATGAGCTACCGGCAGCGGGCGGCGCGCCTGGCGGTGGAGGGAACCCTACTCAAGGCGCCTTCCGCTCAGCTGAAACAATGGGTTCACCAGTGCATGGGCTCACATTAAAGGAGAAATTATGGTGTTAGACTTACACAAGTACGTGGCCAGTGTTCCTGACTACCCCGAAAAGGGGATCATCTTTCGTGACATCCTGCCCCTGATGGCCGACGGAAAGGCCTTCAAGCAGGCCACCGACCAGATCGTGGCCTACGCGCGCGACAAGCACGTTGACATGGTGGTGGGCCCCGAGGCCCGCGGCTTCATCGTTGGCTGCCCGGTTGCCTACGAGCTGGGGGTTGGCTTTGCCCCGGCCCGCAAGAAGGGGAAGCTGCCGCGCAAGGCGGTTAGTGCGAGCTACGAGCTGGAATACGGCTCGGCAACTCTCCAGATGGAAGAGGACGCGATCAAGCCCGGGCAACGGGTGTTGGTGGTCGATGACCTCTTGGCAACTGGGGGAACGATCGGGGCAACGATCGAAATGGTTGAAAAAATGGGTGGCGTTGTGGTCGGCACGGCCTTCCTGATTGAACTGACGGCCCTCAACGGCCGGCAAAAGTTGGCCAACTACGACGTCAAGGCCCTGATGGAGTACTAAGGGGAAGAACAATGATTTTACTCGCGCTATTTGGGGGCCTGATGTTAGTCCTGAGTGCCTTCTACCTGGTGAATTCCTGGCAACGCTACCGGGAATGGAAGTGGGCCACTTGCCTGGTGGTGTTTAGCCTTGCCCTGACCATTTTCGGCGTGGTTGAGTTGCCCTACTGGCACCACTCCAAGTCGAGCGCGGCCAGTTCGAGTTCAAGCTCAATTGCGAGCGGGTCGACCTCCAGCATTTCGCTGACCACCGGGATGTCGAGTTCGAGTTCGGTTTCCCAGTCGGCCAAGGAGGATGCCATCCTTAGCCAACTGCAAAAGGCCTACTCCAAGCTGGGGACGGTGGCCTACGATTCGGCAAGCAAGACCTACGAGATCACGGTCACCGATTCGGACGAGAAGAAGGCCCTCCAGGAGGTGCTTGACGACCCGAGCCAGGCCGAGGACATTGGCTGGCCGAAGTTGGCCAAGTCCCTGCGGTCAACCTCCAAGCAGATTAAGGCCAACCTGGGCAGCGGCTACTCGCTGACCCTCCTCCAACCGGGGAGTAGTCAGGCGATGTACACCGCCAAGGACGGCCAGGAAAGCTACACGGCGGTTAACAACTAACAGAAAAAGAGGAGCTGGGATTTTCCCAACTCCTCTTTTCTTGTTGAATGAAATAATAACTAAGCTCGCCGGCGCCGGCTTGGTGTGCCGGTCTCTTCCGTCGGCCCCTTGGTTTGGGGTGCCGGGTGGTTGAACAGCAACTGCCAACCGGTTGCCGAAGCGAGAATCAAGACAATGATAAGAAATGGCAACATAAGCTATCACCCCATATATCAGTATCTAAATTTTATTATCGGCGGCTGGCAAGCATTTTGCAATGCCCCGCGGCGAAATCGGTCGGAATTTAACCGGTCCTTAACTATTCACCCGACTAGGAAGAAGCAAATTCGACAATTTTGTGAAATCGGTTACAAGAAAATGGTAGTAAAACGATTCAAAATCTGCTATCCTTAAGATAACGAATTTTGAAAGGGGTTTCATGATTATGAAATTAACTGTTGCCCAACTTGCGAAGTACATGGATCACACGATGCTCAAGCCGGAAGCCACCGTCGAAATGATTGACCAAACGGTGAAGGAGGCTCGTGAGTACCAAACGGCCTCGGTCTGCGTTAACCCCTACTGGGTCAAGCACGTAGCCGCCGGCCTGGCCGGGAGCGGCGTTACCACCTGCGCGGTGATTGGCTTCCCCCTCGGGGCCAACGCAACGGCGATCAAGGTTGCCGAGGCCGAGCAGGTCATTGACGACGGCGCCGGCGAAGTTGACATGGTAATCAACATCGGCGAGCTCAAGGCGGGCCACGACGACCTGGTCGAAGAAGACATCCGCCAGGTGGCCACGGCGGTTCACGCCAAGGGGGCCCTCCTCAAGGTGATCATCGAAAACTGCCTGCTGACCGACGACGAGAAGGTCCGGGCAAGCAAGCTGACCGTGGCCGCCGGGGCCGACTTCGTCAAGACCTCGACCGGCTTCTCCAAGTGGGGGGCCAAGGTCGAAGACGTTAAGCTGATGCGCGAAGCGGTCGGGCCGGACTTCAAGATCAAGGCCGCCGGCGGGATCCACCACGTGGACGAGGCCCTGGCAATGATTGAGGCCGGCGCCAACCGGCTCGGGGTTTCGGCCTCGGTTCAAATCCTGGAGGAAGCAAAGGCGCAAGAATAGGGGGGGAGCACCATGACCTACAAGCGGATTTTTGCAATTGTCTTAGACTCGGTTGGGACCGGCTCGGCCCCGGACGCGGCGGCCTTTGGGGATGAGGGGGCCGACACCCTCGGCGACATCGGCCACGCCTGGGAAGGCAAGCTGGCCCTGCCCAACCTGGCCAAGCTGGGCCTGAGCAACCTGCGCCAGACCCCGATTGAAGGGGTGCCGGTGGCCAACCCGGCCCTGGGGGCCTTCGGGCGAATGCAGGAAATTTCGGCCGGCAAGGACAGCATGGACGGTCACTGGGAAATGATGGGCCTGCCGGTGCGGCGGCCGCTGGATACCTTCCCGAACGGTTTCCCGGCAGAAATCATCAACAAGCTGGAGGAATTTTCCGGCCGCAAGGTGATCGTCAACCGGCCGTACTCGGGGACCGAGGTCATCAAGGACTACGGTGAACACCAAATGCAAACTGGCGACCTGATTGTCTACACCTCCGGCGACTCGGTCCTCCAGATTGCCGCCCACGAAGAGGTCATCCCGGTCGAGGAGCTCTACCGGATCTGCGAGTACGCCCGGACCCTGGTCAACGGCCCGGATTACACCGTTGGCCGGATCATTGCCCGGCCCTACGTTGGCCCCGACAAGGACCACTTCACCCGGACCGCCAACCGGCGCGACTTCTCGCTGGAGCCAACCGGGGAGACCGACCTTGACCGCCTCAAGGCGGCCGGCCTGGCGGTGATTGGGGTCGGGAAGATCAACGACATCTTCTCCGGTCACGGGATCACCAAGGGCTATCACAACGAGAGCAACATGGACGGGATGGACCACGTGGACGAGGTGATGGGCCAGGACTTCACCGGCTTTTGCTTCACCAACCTGGTGGACTTCGACGCCATGTACGGCCACCGGCGGAACCCGCAGGGCTTCGGCCAGGCCCTGATCGACTTCGACCGGCGGCTGGGGACGGTGCTGGATAACCTCCGCGACGACGACCTCCTCTTGATCACCGCCGACCACGGAAACGACCCGTGCTACAAGGGGACCGACCACACCCGTGAGCTGGTGCCATTGCTGGCCTACTCGCCGTCGATGAAGGCGACCAACGTTGACCTGGGGCAGCGGGCAACCTACGCCGACCTGGGGGCAACGATTCTCGATAACTTTGGCGTGACCGGCGGAGAAGTTGGCGAAAGCTTCCTCGCCCGGATTGAAAACTAGAAGGGAAGGATCTTCATGAGTACCCACATTGAAGCGAAGAAGGGCGACTACGCAGAAACGGTTCTCCTCCCGGGGGACCCGCTGCGGGCCAAGTACATTGCCGAAACCTTTTTAAGCGACGTTAAGCAGGTCAACCGGGTCCGCAACGCCTTTGGCTACACCGGGACCTACAAGGGCCACCGGATTTCGGTCCAGGGGTCGGGGATGGGGATCCCGTCGATGTCGATCTACATCAACGAACTGGTCCGCGAATACGGGGTCAAGACGATCATCCGGGTTGGCTCCTGCGGGGGGATGGCCCCCGACGTCCACGTGCGCGACGTCCTGCTGGCTTCCGGATCGACCACCGACTCGGCGGTAACCGCCAACACCTTCGGCCCGGGGATTCACTACGCCCCGCTGGCCAACTTCGAACTGCTCGATTCGGCCTACCAGGAGGCCAAGAAGCTGGGGATCCCGGTCAAGGTGGGGGACATCTTCGCCGCCGACCGCTTCTACAATGACGAAATCGACATGCAGAAGCTGGCCGACTACGGCATCCTCGGCACCGAAATGGAATCGGCCGGGCTCTACCTGCTGGGGGCCAAGTTACACTTCAAGGCCCTGTCCGTGCTGACGGTCAGCGACCTGATCTTTGGCACCGAGAAGGCAACCGCTGAGGAACGGGAGCGGACCTTCAGCGACATGATCAAGATCGCCCTGGAAACGGCGATCAAGCAGGAATAGGTGAAAAATTGCGGAAAGCAGAAAAAGAGGCTCTACACTATTCAGTACTGATGGAGATTTTCCACCAGTGCTGTTTTTGTTTATGATGAAAAGAAAAAAGACAA